>CAYLPT010000157.1:0-4111 GCA_964385645.1 uncultured bacterium | reverse complement strand
CGGCCGCCACAGCGCCAACTGGATGCTCCTGCGCGCCGCCGACCCGGACCTGCCGCCCCTGCCCGCCTCCGCCGCCGCGGCAGCGCCGCACGCTGACCCGTCCTTCCGCATCCACCGCCGACCCCGCTACACAGCCGTCCTCGCTAGGCCCGGCGGGCACCCGGCCAACGACCTGCCCTTCCCATATGTCTGCGTGGACGGGGAGTCCCTCTTCCCCTGCTACGGCGCTGAAGCCGACCGCGCTCGCCCCGAGGATACACCTCTGCCCTACCTCGTGATGGGCGGCCGGCTCCGCTCCTTCCGCGACCTGCTCTGCTACCGCCTCACCGACTCCGGCCTCGTCGGCCGGTCCCCCCTCGGCGCCCACGTGCGCGAGTTCGACTTCCGCGACGACGGCTTTACCTGCCGCGATCGCCTCCGCTTCGCGCGGCGACTCACCCTCGACCAGCTCACCCCGGCCAACTTCCTGTTTCGCACCCTCCGCAGCGGCCCGGACGGCGCCCTCGAGACCTGGCACCGCAGCGCCGTCGCCCGCCTGCGTATCACCCCGCCGGCCCACATCGTCGCCGGCGCCGGCGCCACCGCCACCGGCCGCCTCGTCGCCCTCCGCCACACGCTTCACAACCCCCGCCTCTGCCCCGGCGACAGCCTGAGCATCGAGCTTGACGTGCAGTTCCTCTAGCCCTGGCGGCGCAGGGGCCGGCGGTTTGGGGCCTTCAGGCCCAAGACCGCGCCGTCCTGTGGGGCGGGGCCCTCCGCCCCCAGGGCGGACCTGTGGGGCGCGCATGTCTCGGCATGCGCGCCGCAGGCCGACGCAGGCCCGCCCTCCGGGGGTTTCGCGCCGTGCTGATTCGTGGTACTCTAGCGCCTTGACCGAGAGGAGCGCAGACGGGGTTGACCATGGCGAAGTCGCTGATCATCGTGGAGTCTCCGGCGAAGACCCGCACCATCCGGCAGTTCGTGGGCGGAGACTACGAGCTGGCGGCCTCCATGGGGCATGTCCGCGACCTACCCAAGACCACGCTCGGGGTGGAGCCCGACAAGGATTTCGAGTGCAAGTACGTGGTGATCCGCGAGCGCTCGCCGGTGCTCAAGAAGCTGCAGGCGGCCGCCCGCCGAGCCAAGACCGTGTACCTCGCCACTGACCCCGATCGGGAGGGCGAGGCCATCGCCTATCACCTCGCGCAGGCGCTCAAGCTCCGTGATCCGCGGCGGATCGAGTTCAACGAGATCACGCGCCGGGCCGTCACCGCGGCGCTGGCCAAACCGCGGGCGATAGACCTCAAGCGCGTCGAGGCCCAGCAGGCGCGCCGAGTCCTCGACCGGCTGGTCGGCTACACGCTCAGCCCGCTCCTTCAGCAGAAGCTGCGCAAGCGCGGCCTCAGCGCCGGCCGGGTGCAGTCCGTCGCGGTCCGCCTGATCTGCGACCGGGAGCGCGAGATCCAGGCCTTCGTGCCCGAGGAGTGGTGGGACATCGTCGCCGAGGTCTCGCCCCCGGGCGAGCCGCAGACCTTCCCCGCCAAGCTAGTCCAGAAGGACGGCAAGGCGATCAGGATCCCGAACGAGGAGCAGGCGCGCCCGATCGCCGACGAGATCTGGGACTCTCCCCTGCGGGTGGAGCGGGTGAAGCCCACCGAGCAGTCCCGCTCCCCGCAGCCCCCCTTCATCACCAGCACCCTTCAGCAGGAGGCCGCCCACCGCCTCGGCATGTCCGCCCGGCAGGTGATGCGGGTCGCGCAGCAGCTCTATGAGGGCGTCGAGATCGGCGGCGAGGGGCACGTGGGCCTGATCACCTACATGCGCACGGACTCCACCCGGATCGCCGCCGAGGCCGTCCAGGAGGCGCGGGAGGTGATCGCCGAGCGCTTCGGGGACGACCTCGTGCCCGAGAAGCCCCGCGCGTATGCCGCCCGCGCCGGCGCGCAGGAGGCCCACGAGGCCATCCGGCCCACCTCGCCGGCCCGGCTGCCCGACCAGGTGAAGCCTTACCTCGATGAGACCCAGGCCCGCCTGTACCAGCTCATCTGGTCCCGCTTCATCGCCAGCCAGATGGCCAACATGCGTCTGCTCGTCACCGTGGTGGACGTCTCCGCCGGGCCCTATCTGCTGCGGGGCCGGGGCGTGAAGGTGATGTTCCCCGGCTTCTCCCTGGTCTACCCCAGCCGGGAGCGGGAGGCCTTCATGCCCGAGCTGAAGCAGGGGTGGCTGCTCGACCTCCGCGCGCTCAGCGCGCTCCAGCGCTTCACCGAGCCCCCACCTCGCTATACCGAGGCCGCCCTGGTGCGGGCCCTGGAGGCGAAGGGGATCGGCCGGCCCAGCACCTATGCCCCCATCATCGGCGCCATCCAGGAACGAGGCTACGTCTACCTGGAGGACAAGCGCTTCCGACCCACCGACCTTGGCTTCACAGTAACCGACAAGCTCGTACAACACTTCCCCGACATCATGGACGTCGAGTTCACGGCCGGCATGGAGTCCAAGCTCGACGCCATAGAGGAGGGCTCCGCGCAGTGGGTTGAGGTCCTGCGGGAGTTCTACAGGCCCTTCTCCCGCGCGGTCGCGCGGGCCGAGCAGGCGATGGAGCCCGTCACCGTCGCCGCCCAGGAGACCGAGGAGGTGTGTGAGGAGTGCGGCCGGCCCATGCTCCTGCGGGTGGGGCGGCGGGGGCCCTTCCTGGCCTGCTCCGGGTTCCCAGAATGCAGGAACACCCGGCCCGCGCCCGGCACCAAGGAGGAGCAGCGCCCGCGCCGCAGCGCCGACGAGCCCACCGATATCGTGTGTGACAAGTGCGGCAAGCCCATGGTCATCCGCTCCGGCCGCCGGGGCCGGTTCGTCGCCTGCACGGGCTACCCGAAGTGCCGCAACACCCGCCCCCTCCCCGAGGAGGAGGCCGCCGCCGCCAAGGCCGCCGAGGGCGCCGTCTGCCCCAAGTGCGGGCGGCCGATGGCCCTCCGGCAGGGCCGCTACGGGCCCTTCCTGGGATGCACCGGCTACCCCGAGTGCCGCGGCATCCTGCGACTCGGCAAGGACGGAGAAGGCCGCGGCCCCAGGGAGGAGAGCGGTTGAGTGGGCCCTGGGGTGGGGAGCCGTTCCTTCTCCTGGGCGCGGGCCCGCGGCGCAAGCTCCTCTACCGGCGCGGCCGGCTGCTGGACGCGCTGACCGGAGAGCTGCTGCGTGCCTGGGAGCCGGCCAGCGAACGCCTCGACGCCGGGGAGTACCGCGTCGAGTGCGAGGCCCGCGGCGGGCGCCGCGTGCTCATCCGGGAGGACGAGGAGGGCGTCTGGCTCGAGGAGGAGGGCGTGACAGAGCGGCTGGCGGGGGGATGGGTGAGCCTGCCGCGCTTCGAGGGCGTGCCCCACGCGCCGCGGCTGCGGGCGCTCCACCACGAGATGCTCGTCAACATCGTCGCCGGCCGGCCGGTGCCCAATCTGCTCGTGTACCCCCGCCCCTGGTACCGGGATGCGGCCATGGTCTGCATGTGCCTAAAGGCCACAGGCAACCTGTCGCTGGTCGAGCGCTGGATCCTCGGCCTGACCGAGCCATTCGACCGCAACAACGCCGGCGACTGCGAGCCCGACAACCTGGGACAGGCCCTCTACCTGGTGTCCCTGGTCTCCGACGCCTCCCACCCGGTGGTCCCGGCAGTCCTGCGCGCGGCAGGGGAGATGACCGAGCACGCACACCTGGTCGGCCCGACCGACGGCGCGCCGCATCCGGTGTACCAGACAAAGTGGATGAAGTACGGGCTGCGCGCCCTGGGGCTGGAGGATCGCTACCGGATACCCCCGGTCTACGACAGCTACTCGGCGCTGTTCTGGATGGACTGGCGGGAGGCGCACGTCCCCGGGCCGCGCTTCGACGCGCACACAACCGCGCGCTACCCCTACCTGGCCTGGGCGGAGGCGCACTTCTTCGGCCAGCCGCCGCCGACGCGCCTGCTGCGGGAGTCCCCGCCCCTCACCTGGGAGGCGGAGGCGAGCCAGGCGCGCTATGAAGGGATGAGGGCTGTCTCGCCCGAGCTGGAGCGCGCCCGCACCTGCCTCCCCCACACGTGGCACGCCGCGGAGGCGTTCCTATACCTCCACGGCCTCTGCAACGCCCCCCCGCCGCC
>CAYLPT010000156.1:0-6935 GCA_964385645.1 uncultured bacterium | reverse complement strand
GAGCTGGGCCAGCCCGTAGCGCTCTGCGTTCAAGATGAGCATCACCGTCGCGTTCGGCACATCCACCCCCACCTCCACCACCGTTGTCGCGCACAACACCTCTATCTCCCCCGCCCGGAAGGCCTGCACCACCGCATCCTTCTCCTTCACGCCCATCGCCCCGTGCAGCAACCCCACCCTCCGGTCGGGGAACACCTCCTCCCGGAGCTTGCGCGCCAGCTCCGTCGCCGCCTCCGCCTGCAGGGCCTCCGACTCCTCGATCAGCGGGCACACCACATAGGCCTGCCGGCCCGCCTCCAGCTCCCGCCTCACCAGCTCGTACGCCTCCTGCGGCCGCTCGAGAGGCGCCCACAGCGTGCGCACCGGCGTCCGCCCGGGCGGCATCTCGTCGAGCAGCGAGACGTCGAGGTCGCCGTAGAGTGTCAGCGCCAGGGTCCTCGGGATTGGCGTCGCGGTCATCACCAGCAGGTGCGGCCGGCGGCCTTTCGCCAGCAGCTCCCCCCGCTGCCGGACCCCGAAGCGGTGCTGCTCGTCCACGATGACCACACCCAGCCGGGCGAACTCCACCCCCTCCTGGATCAGCGCGTGCGTCCCCAGCACCACCTGGGCCCGCCCCTGCGCGATGCGTCGGTAGGCCTCCTCCCGCTCCCGGCCTCGCACCGCGCCGGTGAGCAGTTCCACCGCCACCCCAAGAGGCGCCAGCATGCGCGACAGCACCAGGTAGTGCTGCTCGGCCAGTAGCTCGGTGGGCGCCATCAGCGCCCCCTGGTACCCCCGCTGCAGCGCGATCAGCAGCGCCCCCGCCGCCACCACGGTCTTTCCCGAGCCCACATCCCCTTGCACCAGACGCTGCATCGGGGAGTCTGTCGCCATGTCGGCCGCGATCTCCGAGATCACCCGCTGCTGGGCCCGCGTGAGGGAGTAGGGGAGGACCTCCTCGAGCGCCGCCACCACATCCCCCCGGGGCGGCATGGCGATCCCCGCGCCCGGCCGGCGGCGCTCCTGCCTCTGCTGCGCCAGCGCCACCTGCACGGTCACGAGTTCCTCGAACGCCAGCCGCCTCCGCGCCGCCTCCATCACCTCCAGGGAGGCCGGCCAGTGGATGTCCTGGAGCGCCCGCCTCAGCTCCGGCAGACCGTAGCGCCTGCGCATCGGCTCAGGAAGCGGGTCGGGCAGCTCCGGCAGCTCCGCCAGCGCCCGCCGCACCGCCCGCCGCACCTGCCCCTGGTACACCCCATCGGTCAGGGGGTAGATGGGCGCCAGCGTCCCCGGGGCCGGCGCCTCCGCCTCCGCGACCCGCTCCGAGTCGCTGTACTGGATCTCGACCCACCCTCCGGCCCGCCGCGCCGCACCCTCAATCAGCACCAGCGTCCCCTCCGGGTAGTTCAGCCCCAGGGGCCCGCCCATGATCGCGCGCGCCCGCGCTCCCTGCCGCGGCACGCGGGCGAACGAGGTCACCCAGGCGCGGCCGGTATCATCTGCTATCTGGAGCGCGAAGCGCATCAGCCGCCTGCCCCGGCCCTCCCGGACCACGCTCTCCTCTCGCGCCCCCGTCCTCGCCACCACGGCCGCCTGCTCGCCGTCCGACAGCTCCCCGATGCGCCGCACCGGCGCGTAGTCACGGGGGAAGTGGTAGAGCAGATCCCGGGTGGTCTCGATCCCCAGCTTCGCGAGCCGCCTCACCCACCCCTGCCGCTTCAGGGGACCCTCGGCCAGGCGCGCATCAACCGCCGCGCCGGCCTCCTGCCCTCGCTCGGGCGCGGCCGCCTTCTTCTCCGGGCTTGGGCGGACGAGCAGGCCCAGGAGGCGCTTCGCCTTCGCCACCTGGGTCCGCCGCTGGGCCGGCGTAGCGCTCCCATACGCGGCCAGCAGGTCGGCGATCTGCGCGGCGAGCGCCGCCGCCGTCGAAGGAAGCCCGGCCGCGTCAGCGCGCGCGGCCCAAGCCCGCGCGTAGTCCGCCACGCTCTGGCCGATCACCGCCGCGTCACGGTAGCCGGTGCGGGCCTCCACCTCCAGCGGCCCCCGCAGTGCCTTGACGAAGTCGGCCGTCATCGCCTGTAAACTAGCACACCCGGCCCGCCCCCGGCAACACCCGCGCCTCAGCCCAGGAGCCGCCGGGCGGCCCGCAGAACCTCCTGTCTGATGGCGATGCGCCACACCATCGTCTTGCTCGCAGCTCTCGCCGCCGCTGCCCCCCTCCTCCCCGCGGAGGCGGCCCCGCGGTCGGCGGTCGTGCGGGTCGAGGCCGCCCTCAACCCCTTTTCCGCCGGCCCCAGCCTGGCGGCCGAGCTGGGCGCTCGCCCCGGCTGGACGCCGTACGAGCAAGAGCTCGCGCGCCGGCTGCGCGTCGGCAGCACGGGCACCGGCTTCTTCGTCAACTCCCGCGGCGACCTGGTGACGAACGCCCACGTCGTCCTGGGCGGCGTCCGCTACACGGGGCTGCGCTTCACCCACACGCAATGGGACTCCATGGAGCGGCTCCTGCTCGCCATCCGCGACCTGTGGATCACGGTGCAGGTGGGGGAGGAGGAGCGCTCCTACCTGGCGCGGCCGGTGGCCGTCGCCGAGGACCTTGATCTTGCCGTCCTCCGCGTCCTGCGCCCGCCCGGCGACGAGACCGAGTTCGCCTTCCTGCCCATCGGCGACTCGGCCGCCGTGTCCCTGGGCGACCGCGTCCGCGCCCTCGGCTACCTGGACGACTCCTACACCGCGACGCCCGGCGTCATCCTCTCCCTGGTGCGCGGCGGCCGGGTGCATGAGGAGATGCAGATCGTGCGCGACGTTGACCCCGTCACCGGGCAGACGCGGGTCACCGTCAGCGGCCTCACAGAGGGCCCCGTGCTGCGGCTCCAGCACAGCGCCCAGACCGGCCGGGGCAGCAGCGGCGGGCCCCTGCTAGACGCGCGGGGGAGGGTGATTGGCGTCTGCTATGCGCTGCTCGCCCAGCGCGGCCCCACAGCCGAGGCCGACCCCGCCCATGCCAGCCTCCACCTCGCCATCGCCTCGAACGTGCTGCGGATGTTCCTGCGCCGACACGCCATCCCGTTCACGGAGGCCGGGCGGTGAGCCGCCCGGCGCCCTGGGCCGCGCTCGCCCTGCTCTCGCTGGCCGCGCCGGCGGCCTGTGACACCGCCGCCCTCACCGCGCGCGTGCTCGCCGACCGGGCCGACTACGAGGCGCGGGAGACGCTCGTGCGCGCCTATGAGCAGGCCGGTGACCACGCCGCCGCCTACTACCAGGCCGCCTGGCTCGCCTGGTTCGCCCCCCGGGAGCGCTCGCTCTCTCCCCTCGCCTGGGGCCGGCTCCGGGATCGGCGCGCGCGCGATCGCGCCGCCGCCGCCGACCAACCCTCGGTCTCCATCGTGCTCGCCGCTGTCGAGGCGCGCGCCCGCCTCGATGACGCCTGCCTCCGCGGCGTCATCGGCCAGCAGGCTGCTCGCCTGCGCCGCGAGACCGAGCGCGCCCTCGACCTCGCCGTCCGCCTCGAGTCCGGGATCCGCGATGGCGACCCTGTCGCGCGCGCCGCCCTCGTCCACCTCTGCCTGACCGTGGACGATCTCCTGGTGCTTGAGGGACACAGCGCGGCCGACCGCGCCCGCCGCTCCGTGCTCCGGGAGGCCGCTCCCCGCGCCGCCGCGGTCGCCGCCTGGCTGCCCGACGCGCCCGGCGCCCAGCTCCTGCTCGCCGCCGTCCGCGCCCGGCTCGCCGACCTCGAGGGCGGGGCCGACCGTTGGGCGATGGCCATTGACGCCTGCCTGCGCGCCCACGAGCTCGATCCCGGCGACTCCCTCATCCCGGAGATGCTGTGGGGGCTCACGCTGCGCGCCGGCCGCTGGGAGGAGGCGCGGCAGTGGCAGGCCGTGGTGGAGCAGAGCGCGCCGCCGGCGATGGCGGGAGAGCGCGCCAAGAATCGCTGAAGGCGCGGCAGGGGAGGACACCCTGTCGCAGAACCCCGCCCCATCGCCCTCCTATCTGGGTTTCGTTCTCCCCACCTGAGGACTTGCCATCGTGGCCCCAGCGGCCCTGGAGGTGAGGCTGAGGTGGAGATCAGCTGCCCGGAGTGCGGCACGGAGAACTGGCTCGAGAACCAGAGCCGGTGCCTCCGCTGCAGCGCCATCCTTCGGCGCTGCGTCAACTGCGCCAACTACAGCCCCCGCGACCGCCTGTGCCGCCCGCACCGCATCGAGGTGGACCGCCGCGAGGCCGAGAGCCCCTCCCTGCTCTCGTGCAGCACTAACTGCCGAGACTTCCGGCCCGGCGCTCCCGTCCACTGACCACGCGGCGACAGGGCAGGCCCTTGGCGTCGCGGCCGGCGGCCAGCCGGCGCCGCCCGAGCGCGCCCCGGCCTGGCTATAGCCGTCTCGCGCGGTCCACCCGCACCACGTCGCTGAGAGCCCCGATCCGCCCCATGATGTCCCGCAGTTGCTCGAGGCTCTTCACCTCCAGCGTGAGCTGGAAGCGGGCCATCTTCGGCTTGCCCCCTGTGCGGACGCTCGCATCCACGATGTTCGTGTTCCCGGCACTGATGATGGCGGTGATGTCGCTCAACAGCCCCACCCGATCCAGAGCCTCCACCTGCACCATCACCGGGAAGTAGGCCTCCGGGCTCAAGCTCCACTCCAGCGGCATCAGCCGGCCCGGCTCCCGTCGGGAGTAGTAGGCGACGTTCGCACACCCCGCCCGGTGCACGGTCACCCCTCGGCCCCGGGTCACGAACCCCACGATCGGATCCCCGGGCACCGGCGCGCAGCACCGCGACAGCCGGAAGGCGAGGTCGCTCACCCCGCCCGCGGTGATCGCGATGTGCACCGAGCCCTGGTCCGAGCGCCGCCGCCGCTTGCGCCGCGGAGCCGCCGGCTCCCCCCGCAGCCGGCGCAGCACCGTCTCCGCCGCCAGGTCGCCATAGCCCACCGCCGCGTACAGGTCCTCCGCGGCCGCGAAGCTGAGCTGCCTCGCCACCCCCGAGACCGCCTCCTCGTCCAGCAGCTCCGCCGCCGACGCCCCCGCTCGCTCGCACTCCTCCTCCAGCCGCTCCCGGCCCCGGGCGATGCTCTCCTCCCGCTGCGCCCGCCGGTACCAGGCCTTGATCCGGCTCTTCGCCTGCGAGGTCTGCACCCGCGTCAGCCAGTCGAGGCTGGGGCGCGCGTCCGGCCGCGAGGAGGTGATGATCTCCGCCACATCGCCGTTCTTGAACACGTAGTCCAGCGGCACCATCCGCCCGTTCACCCGCGCCCCCGCGCACCGGTGGCCCACCTCGGTGTGGATGCGGTAGGCGAAGTCCACCGGCGTCGAGCCCGCCGGCAGGTCTATCACATCCCCCTTCGGCGTGAACACGAACACCTGGTCCTTGAACAAGTCCAGCTTCAGCGATTCCAGCCACTCCTGCGGGTCCCGCAGGTCCGAGTGCAGCTCCAGAAGCTGCCGCAGCCAGGCCAGCTTCGCATCCGCCTCCAGGTCGCCACCCCGTCCCTCCTTGTAGCGCCAGTGGGCCGCCACCCCGTACTCCGCCCTCCGGTGCATCGCCCAGGTGCGTATCTGCACCTCCATCGGCCCGCCGTGCGGTCCAATGACCTTCGTGTGCAAAGACTGGTACATGTTCGACTTCGGCTTCGCGATGTAGTCCGTGAACATGTCTGGCAGCGGCAGCCACAGCGAGTGCACCACCCCCAGCGCGGTGTAGCACTCCGTCTCTGTGTTCACGATCACCCGGATCGCCTCCAGATCCAGGATCTGGTCGAAGTCCACCGCCTGCTGCTGCATCTTCTGGTAGATGCTGTAGAAGTGCTTGGGCCGGCCCTCGATCTCCGCCGCCACCCCCATCGCCTCCAGGCGCCCCCGCAATTGCTCGATCGCCCGCCCGATGGTCCTGACCCGTTCCTCGCGCGAGCGCGCCACCGCGCGCCTCACCCGCAGATACGCCTCCGGCTCCAGGTGCTTGAGCGCCTCGTCCTCCAGCTCCCACTTGAACCGCCAGATGCCGAGCCTGTGCGCGATCGGCGCGAAGATCTGCAGCGTCTCCCTCGCCACCTCCGCCCGCCGCTCCCTCGGCAGCGCCTCCAGCGTCCTCATATTGTGCAGCCGATCCGCCAGCTTGATGAGAATCACCCGCAGGTCCTTCGCCATCGCCAGCAGCATCCGCCGCAGGTTCTCCGCTTGCCGCGCCCGCCCCGTGTCAAACTGGATCCGCCGCAGCTTCGTCACCCCGTCCACCAGAGAGGCGATCTCCTCCCCAAACTCCCTCTGCACGTCCTCCAGCCCCCGGTCCGTATCCTCCACCACATCGTGCAGCAGCGCCGCCGCCAGCGTCGCGTCGTCCATGCCCAGCTCGACCAGCAGCTCAGCCACCGCCAGGGGATGGCTCAGGTATTCGTCGCCTGTCAGGCGCCGCTGCCCGGCGTGCGCCCGCCGCGCGTACTCGTACGCCCGCCGCAGCAGCTCCCGGTCCGCCTCCGGGTTCTGCTCAATCGCGCGCCCCAGCAGCTCCTCCAGGTCAGCCGCCGGTCTCTGGCTCGTCACCTCGGCCATCGCTGCGGTCCCGCTATCCCTTCTCCGATGCTCTCATGTCTTCCACATGCAGCCGCACCGACACCATCCCGCCCCACTCGTCCAACCGCGGACGGTGGCATATGTCCACCCGCCCCGCCGCCGTCACCTGCTCGCTCAGCTCCCCCTTGCCGAACCAGATCGCCCCCACCTCCGTCCCCGGGGCGCCTTGCTCCCGCAGCCTCAGCGATAGGTGCCTTCCCGCCCCCACCGCCGAGGCCGACGCCACCGCCACCCCTCGGGTCATCACCATCGGGCTCGGGTTGCCCATCCCGAAGGGCGCCAGCCTGTTCAGCTCGCTCACCCCCTCCGTGGAAAGCTCCGCCAGCGAGGCCTCCGCGTCCACCTCCACCTGCCGCACCAGGTCCTCCGCCCCCAGCCGCCCCTCCGCC
>CAYLPT010000155.1:0-12553 GCA_964385645.1 uncultured bacterium | reverse complement strand
GACGCCCCGTCTGTCCCCCCTGCCACAGCCGCCCCGCCCGCGGCCTCCAGCAGGACGGCCGCCACCTCGGGGCGGGTGAACTCCTCGGGCGGCGCCTCACCCCGGCCGAGCAGCTCTCGCAGGGCAGTGCCGGAGAGGGTGACGCGCTCCCCCAGCTCGTGGGGGCAGGTCTTGGCCGTCGCCATGCCGCCGCAGGCGCGGCAGTAGAAGGCGTGCTCGAAGAAGAGGGGAGTGATCCCGATCTCCTCCGGCGCAAACCGATCGAATATGCGTTGGGCGTCGTGGGGGCCATAGTAGGCGCCGACCCCCGCGTGGTCTCGCCCGACGATGAAGTGAGTGCACCCGTAGTTCCTGCGCACCAGAGCATGCAGGAGCGCCTCCCGCGGGCCGGCGTAGCGCATGGGGGCGGGCAGCACGGAGAGCAGCACGCGCTCCCGCGGGAAGTAGCGACCGACCACGGCCTGGTAGCAGCGCAGCCGCACCTCCACGGGCAGGTCGTCCTGCTTCGTCTCCCCGACGAGAGGATGGATGAACAGCCCGTCGCACACCTCCAGCGCACACCTCTGGAGATACTCATGGGCGCGGTGGATCGGATTCCGCGTCTGGAAGCCGACCACCCGGCGCCAGCCGCGCTCCGCGAAGGCGGACCTGGTCTGGGCCGGCGAGAGCCGCAGCTCGGCCGGCGCCTCGCTGCGCGGGAGGCGGAAGACAGTCACCCGCCCGCCCACCAGTCTCTCGCCCTGGGCGAACAGAGCGGCCACGCCTGGATGGGCGGGGTCGCGGGTCCCGTACACCAGCTCGGCCTCGAGGCCCTTGTCGTAGCCATAGACCTCGGATACCTCCAGTAGGGCGAGCGGCCCCTCAGCGTCGCAGAGGGCTATGTCGGACCCTCTCCGGCAGCGGGCGGCGTCGGCGGCATCCACTGCAAGGGTGATTGGCAGGGGCCATGGTAGACCGTCGGCCAGCCGCAGCCTTCGGAGCACGGACTCGTAGTCGTCGCGGCCCAGGAAGCCCTCCAGGGGGCTGTAGCCGCCGACCGCTATCATCTCCAGGTCCCCAAGCTGGCGGGGGGCGAGCTCCAGCGCGGGCCGCTGGGCCGCTCGCGCGGCTGCGGCCTCTGCTTCCTCGCCGCCGGCCAGCCGGCAGACGAGCCGGCCCCCATGCGGGGCGATCGGCGCGAGCTCCTGTGTTGCCAGGTGTGTCAGTGCCATGGTTCACCTCGGTGGGATGCTGGTGGCGAGCAGCAGCGCGAAGGTGACGCCGGCCGCTAGCACCGGCGCAGTGGGCATGAGGGCCACGAAGCGGCGCACCTGTCGGTTGCCAGCGGTGCGGCTGAGGCCGTTGGCGGCAAGGCTGAAGCCGATCACGGCGCAAGTCACGATCTCGGCCAGCGATACCGGGATCCCGAATCGGGAGGCGGCGAAGATGAGCGATCCGGCGACGAGCTGGACCAGCACCGCGCACACTGGGCAGATGCTCGTGATGTCCCTCCCTACCGTGGCGATAAGCCGGCCGCCCAGCAGGAGCGCGCCCAGCGCCATGCCAACCCCGCCCAGGAGCACCGCTCGGCCCGGCGACAGCAGCCCGGCACCCACCGCGGGGCCGACCGAATTCGCGACGTTGTTCGTGCCGGCCGAGAAGGCCATCCAGCAGGAGGAGAGGATGACCGCCCCACCCAAAACGCCGCGGGCCACCCGCTCAGTGGGCAGCGAGCCGACCCAGTCCCGCAGCCGCGGATAGCAGTATCTGCCCAGGAGCCAACAGGTCCCCAGCGACAGCAGGGGGGTGAACAGCCACCATAGGAAGATGACCGCTGCCAGCCTCAGGTCGGCCGCCCGGTGGAAGAGCCCGACACCTACCACCGCCCCAACCGCCACCTGGCTGGTCGCGAGCGGGGTCCGCAGCGCGTTCGCGAGGGTGACCAGCCCCAGCGTGGCGGCCGACACCAGCAGCACGGCCCCGAGGTTGTCGGCAAGGACGTCGCCCCTGGTCAGGCCCCGACCCATGGTATGGACCACCCGCTGCCCCATGGAGGCGGCGCCGGCGAACGCGCAGAGCGCAATCAGACCCAGCGCCTGTCGCCGAGATAGGATCCCTGCACCGTAGGCCGGGCCCATCTCGGCGGCCGAGTTATTGGCCCCGATGCTCACGGCCAGTGCGGTGGCGGTCAGGGCGGCAAGCGCCGGAACCAGTTCAGCCATGGGCCGCCTCCGCTCCCGTCCCCGAGCCGCGGGCCTGCCCCAGCACCCTCACCGTGCCGTCAGGGCCCACATGCAGGCCGCACTCCTTGTGCTCGGGCGACTCCCACCACCAGCGGCCGGCACGGGGGTGCTCACCGGGGCGGATGGCCCGGGTGCAGGGCTCACAGCCGATGCTCGGATAGCCCTCATCGTGCAGCCGGTTGTAGGGCACGCCGTGGCGGTGGATGTACTCCCAGACTTGGTCGGAGCTCCAATCGGCGAGGGGGTTGAGCTTCAGGATTCCACCGTGAGCCTCGTCGCGCTCCACCACCGCCAGCGCCGCCCTGGTGACGCTCTGCTCGCGACGCAGCCCCGTCACCCAGGCGTCGAGGCCAGCCAGGGCCCGCCGCAGGGGCTCCACCTTGCGGATCTGGCAGCAGGCGCGCCTCGCCTCCAGGCTCTGGCGGAAGGAGAAGAAGCCCTGCTCCCGCTCGAGCCTCTCCACGGCTTCCCTATCTGGGAAGTAGACTTCCATCGCGATCCCGTAGCGCTCCCGCACCCGCTCCATGGTCTCATACGTCGCCTCGTGGAGCCGCCCGGTGTCCAGCGCGAAGACCCGCGGCGTGTCGGTCACCCGGGCCAGCATGTCCACGAGCACCACGTCCTCGGCCCCGAAGCTGCAAGCGAGGGCTAGGCCTTCGCCAGACCTGCTGACGGCCCAGCGCACGATGTCCAACGGCTCTCTGCCAGCGACAGCGCCCTCGACCGACTCGACGTCCAACCGCTCACCCATGACTGCCTCCTGGGCCTTTTCCTACTATCCCGATGGGCATACTCACCGGATTATGCCACATCCCGCCCGGGCTGTCAAGCCCCTCTGGCCAGCATTTTGCGACGTTCTGGCCCGTCGGGCGGCTGACACTCGCGGTGCTGGCGGCTTCCGCGACAGGGAGGCCTGCGCTGCTGGGCGGCGAACGAGGAAGCTCATGACGGCTTCCACTCCGGAACGATGGGCGACCAAGGCGGGGGTGATCCTCGCGGTGGCGGGGAGCGCGGTGGGGCTGGGCAACTTCCTACGCTTCCCCACCCAGGCGGCGCTCTACGGCGGCGGCGCCTTCATGGTCCCCTACTTCTGCGCCTTCCTGCTGCTGGGAATGCCCTTGATGTGGTGCGAGTGGGCCCTGGGCCGTCGCGGCGGCAGCCTGGGCCGCCACAGCCTCCCTGGCATCTACCTCGCGCTCACCGGCCGCCGCTGGGCGAGGTACCTGGGCGTGTTGGGGATCTACATCCCCTTCGTCATCCTGGTCTACTACACGTACATCCAGTCCTGGACCCTCGGCTTCAGCGTCTTCTCCATCCTGGGCCGCTTCCGCGGGGTTGCCGAGCGGGAGGCGATGGAGGCGGCCCTCCTCGGCTACCTGGGCATCGGCGAGGGCCCGCTGTCCGTGCCCGGATGGGGCCTGCTGTTCCTGGGCATCACGTTGGCGCTGAACTTCTGGGTGATCTACCGCGGGGTCTCAGCGGGCATCGAGAGGCTGAGCCGCATCGCCATGCCCCTGCTGTTCGTCATGGCGATCGTGCTCATGGTGCGGGTGCTGACGCTGCGCGGGGTCGGGGTGGCGACGGTGGGCCAGGGACTGGACTTCCTCTGGCGGCCGGACTTCGGCAAGCTGCGCGACGCTTCGGTGTGGCTGGCGGCGGCGGGCCAGATCTTCTTCACGCTCAGCCTGGGGCTGGGGGCGATCATCACCTACAGCAGCTACGTGCGCCCCGACGAGGACATCGCGCTCAAGGGCCTCACCTCGGCCTCGCTCAACGAGTTCTGCGAGGTGATCCTGGGGGCGAGCATCGCCATCCCCGCGGCGGTCGTGTTCTTCGGGGCGGTGGAGACCACGGCCATCGCGCAGGGAGGGTCGTTCAACCTGGGCTTCATGGCGATGCCGGTGATATTGCAGCAGATGCCCCTGGGCGGTCTGCTCGGCCTGGTCTGGTTCCTACTACTGTTCTTCGCGGGGGTGACCTCCTCCGTCTCGCTCATGCAGCCGATGGTGGCCTTCCTCCACGACGAGTTCGGCTGGTCCCGCCGGCGGGCCACGGTGGGGCTGTTCGGCATGACCGCCGCCTACCTGGCGCCGGTGGTGCTGCTCAACAAGTACGGCTTCCTCGACGAGATGGACTTCTGGGCCTGCAACATGTTTCTGGTGCTGGGCGCGCTGGTCGAGGTGATCGTGTTTGTGTTCCTGCTGGGCATCGAGAGGGGATGGGAGGAGCTGACCAGGGGGGCGAGCATCCGCCTGCCCGTCCTCTTTCGCTACACCCTCCAGTACGTGACCCCGCTCTACCTGCTGATCCTGCTCGTGAGCTGGACCTGGCAGCAGGCCCTGCCGAAGCTCTGGCTCGAGGGCGTGGACCCGGTTGCGCGGCCGGTCGTCATCGCCTCACGGCTGCTGATGCTAGTTGTGCTCGCGGCGATGCTGCTGGCGGTGCGGACGGCCTTCCGCCGCCCCCAGCCCCCGACCACCCACTCGCTGGGCCCCCACCTGGAGGAGGACGAAGAGCATGTCCGTTGAGGCCGTGGTCATGATGGGCCTGTCGTGGGCCGCCATCTTCGCCCTCACCGCCTTCTGCCTGACGCGCCTGGTCACCCGGCGCTGACCCGCGCCCTCGCCCCGGAGCGCACCGTCGCCGGACGTGGTCGGAGGGCGGACCTCTGCGGCACGAGCTGATCGAGACCGACTCGGCCCTGCCGCGGCGTTCCTGCCACGCGTGGGGGGCCGGCGGCCTAGCCCTCTCCGCGGAGCACCTCCATCACCCGCGCCGCCGGGCGGCCGGCGCGGATCTCGTCGGCCATCGCCTTGAGCACCGGCGCGCTGTGGGCGAAGAAGCGCCGGTAGGCCGGGCAGAGGTAGGAGATGGGCCGGCCGTCGGCCCCGCTGCGGAGGCGGTGCTTCGGGCAGTCGCCCCAGCACAGGGATAGCGCCTGGCAGCTTCGGCATTCCTCCGACAGCTGCGCCTTCGCGCGGCCGAAGTCGCGCTGCCGCGGGCTCTCGACCAGCGCCGCCAGCCCCCCCGGCTCGATGCGGCCAAGCCGCAGGTCGGGCTCGACGAAGTGATCACATGGATACAGATCTCCGTTGTGCTCGACCACCAGTGCCAAGCCGCAGCTGGGAGCGAAGGTGCACAGGCTCGGCGGCGCCCCCAACCAGGCGCCGAGGGCGCACTCGAAGAGCTGCACATGAACCTGCCCGACGTGGCGCCGCGCCCAGTGGTCGAAGATGGAGCACAGGAACTCGCCCAGGGCCTCCGGCCGCACTGAGTAGGCGGCGACCTTGCGCTCGCCCGGACGCCGTCGCTCCACGACCGGGATGAACTGAAGATGTCGCAGACCGAGGTCCAGTAGGTGCTGGTAGACCTCCAGGGGCCGCGCCGCGTTGCCTCGGTTGACGGTCACGAGGGCATTGTGCTCGACGCCGTGGCGCTGGAGGGCGCGCAGCCCGGCCACGGCGCGCTGGTAGCTGGGCTGGCCGCCGGCGTCGCGGCGGTAGCGGTCGTGCAGGTGCGGCGGGCCGTCAATGCTCAGGCCAACAAGGAAGCCCTGCTCGGCGAGAAACGCCGCCCACTCGTCATTCAGGAGCGCGCCATTCGTCTGCAGGGTGTTGGCGATGCGCTGGCCGGGCCGGGCATATCGGCGCTGGAGCGCGATGGCCTGGCGGAAGAACTCAACGCCCATCAGCAGGGGCTCGCCGCCCTGCCAGCCGAACGTGACCTCGGGCCCCGGGTGAGCCTCCAGATAGGCGGCGGTAACGCGCTCGAGGGTAACGTGATCCATGCGAGGAGTGCGACCGGGAAACCAGGCCGCCTTGGGGCGGTAGTAGCAGTACTCGCACGCCAGGTTGCAGTCGGGCCCGGCGGGCTTGAGCATCAGGTGGAAGGGCTGGGAAGCCGCGGCCATCGCCCGCCCCGCTCAGCGGCCCGGGGGAAACTCACCCGGATGACGGCGGCGCAGCTCGGCCGCCGCCCAGCCCCGGCCGGTGCGCTCCAGGCGTTCGCAGTAGGCTGGCAACTGACCTCGCGCGTGGGCGGGGCCGCCCTCTCTCATCACCGTCCACAGGGGGTCCACCGCGTCCGGCATGGACTGCATCATGGCGTCGTGCCACTCGGCCAGCCGGGCGCCGGCCTCGCGGCAGACCTCGGGGTGGTCGCGCGCGAGGTCGCGCTCCTCGTGCGGATCGGCCGCCAGGTCGAACAACATCTCCCGCGGGAAGAGGTGGTAACCGTCGTGGTAGGTGCGCACATACATCCAGCGATCGAACCGCACGCCTCGCTGACAGATGTGCGCGCACTGCCCGACGACGAGGTAGTCGCGCCCGCACTCGGCCCCCGCGGTGAGCGCCGCCGCGTAGCTGCGGCCCTCCCATGCCGCCGACGGCTCCCGGCCCAGCAGTTCGCCGAGGGTGGGGGCGAGATCGAGCTGATAGTGCAGCCCGGAGTCCACGTGGTTCCGCTCGCCGCCCGGCCAGCGCACGATCATCGGGACACGGGTGGTGATGGCGTCGGCGGTGGCGTGCTCACCGTAGATCCCCAGCTCCCCCATGTTCTCCCCGTGGTCGGAGCTGATGATGATCGCCAGCTCGTCCAGCACGCCCTCGGAGGCGAGGGCGTCGAGGAGCTGGCCGATGTGATGGTCCAGGTAGCGGATGCCGCAGTCGTAGCCGTCCACCATCCGGCGCAGGTCGGCCATGTCCTTCAGCTCGCCCGGCTGGCGCGGATAGCGCGGGTCCTCGCGGTTGTCGTACATGCTGATCTCCCGCGCCCCATGAGGGCCAACCATCTCGCGGTGCCGGGCGAGCGTCTCCTCGGTGAGCCAGGCCGGCAGGGGCGAGTCGGCGAAGGGATTGCCGAAGCTCTCCGGGGCGCGGTAGGGGGTGTGCGGATCCCAGTAGTTGACATGCAGGAACCAGTCGTCGTCCCTCGCGCGCCGGGAGATCCAGTCGAGCACGACCGGCGTGACCTCCTCGGCCGACTCCAGGCCGCCCCGGCCGGTGTTGTACACCTCCTGGAAGCCGGCCAGGAACCACCAGGCGCCGTGGCGCTCGGCGAAGGGGCTGATGGTGACGGTGGTCAGGCCGGCGGCGCGCAGGAAGGCGGGCAGGCTCTCCCTCCGGAGGCGGTCGGAGAAGCCGCGGGAGCGCCCCTCCAGGCGCATGTCGGCCGCCGTGCCCCCGTGCCCGACCACCCCGGTGTGGATGCCGAAGCGGCTTGTCACCAGACCCGCCCGGGAGGGCAGGCAGGGCGCATCCGCGCAGTGGTATCCCTCGAAGCGCACTCCCTGCGCGGCGATGTGGTCGAGGTTGGGGGAGGTATCCCGGTGGTACCCGTAGCAGCCCAGATGGTCGGGTCGGAGCGTGTCCAGGTCGAGGAAGAGGATCCGCATGACTCGCCTCTCGTAAGGTCGTACGTCGGCCCTTCTCCGACCCGGAGCCTACCCCCTCCCGCGCCTCAGGGAGGTGGAATGAGCGCCGTGGCCACCGGCTCGAGGACGAGGGTGCTGATCGAGCGGCCGGGGACGGCAAGCGTAAGGGTGCGTTCTCGCACGGGCACCGCCTCCCGCGCCGCGTAGTCCTGTCCCTCGGTGGTGACAAACCATCGCGCCTCCGCGGGCAGGTCGTCGAGGCCGCTTAGGTCCACCATGAGCGGCCGTTCCTCCGGCTCCGGGTTGGTCACCACGAGCACGAGCGAGCGGCGGCCCGGGCCCAGGGCGGCGGCGACGAGGAGGGGCGACGTGTCGGGCAAGGGGAGCACGAGCGAGCCGGGCCGCAGGTGCCGGGTGAAGTGCTTGTAGGCCCAATACTGCTTCCTGATCAGCCACGGTCGCCCCTCGTCCGTGTACGAGCAGTGGATCAGGCCCCAGTGGTGCTGCCAGTCGGAGGGCTCGACAGCCTGCCAGTAGACCCAGGTGACGGGGAGCAGGTGGTTCAGGTCAAGGGTGATGACCCGCGCCAGCTCCAGCGCGCTAGGGTACTCCCAGTGGCCAGGGCCGAGGTCGCGGTGGAACCCTGGGCTGCCGTACTCGCTGACCGAGATCGGCTTCCCGGCCCGGTCGGCCAGCTCGCGCAGCTCTCGCCGCGCCTCCGCGCTTCCCCCGTACGTGTGTGTGCTGACCTGCCCGACGAGGGCCCGCGTCTCCTCCCGGTATCGTCGCCACGTGTCCAGCGTCCACTCGACGGAGAACTCCTCAGGTGCAGCGATCTTGGTGCCAAGGCCCTTCTCCCGAACCTTGGCGCCAACCTCGTGCAGGAGGCGCTCCTGCTCGGCGACGCCAAAATGACAGCCCTCCTGGTTGCCACCGAAGCCCCACCAGTCAGCGCTCGGCTCGTTGAGCGGGCTAAGTGCATCGAAGGCGACGTCGTGCTCGTCCCGGTAGCGCCTTACGACCTCGGTGAGGTAGTCGGCGAAGGCGCCGTACATATCATCGCGCAGGTTGGGCTCCGCCGCGCCGCGGGCGCCTTTGCCGGTTGCGCTGCCGCTCTTCGTCATCCACCAGGGCGGGGAGTTAGAGAACGCCTCGACGATGGTGACGCCCCGCGCGATGCCCTCGAGGAGCACCCGGCGCTGGTTCGCGTCGGCCTCCCAGTCGTAGGCGGCGTCGGGCGCCGGCCTGAAGCCGGGTACCGCGCCGCCGGGCCGGTAGAACTGAAGGTGGTCAGACTGGTCGCCGCCGCCGATGTTGTACCGGACCACGTTGAGCCCGAGCCCGCGCTCGGTGTCGAAGAGCAGATCCAGCAGCTCCGCCCTCCGTTCCTCGCCCCAGCCCCCGACCACGTTGGCCCACCAGGCGAGCGATGTTCCCCAGCCCAAGAAGGGTCGAGCGGCCTCCAGCCTCGACATCGGGTCCACGGTCACCTCCCTCGGCGCGGCATCGGCGCAGGTCGGGCGGCTCGGCCCCAGGGCCAGGGCCGCCCCGCACAGGCAGAGCACGAGGCACATCGGCATGCGAGTCACTATGGCGTCTCCCCTTCGCTCGCGCGCCCTCAGCTTCGCCCGGCGGTCGGCTTGTCCCCCCCGGCGTACACCGGCGCGGCTTGGGGCTGGCGCATCGGTCCCTTCTGGCGCCAGCGGGACGCTCTACTCCGCAACGCCACCTCGGCCGCGTCGCGCCGCCGGAATTGCTGCCGGGCGTCCGCCCTCACGCGATCCGCTGTGGATCCCACACACAGGCGGACTTGATCGGACGGCCCGGACTTCGGTATATCTGCACATAGGCGGCCATCGGGTCGGCCGCGAGCGCGCTTAGCGGGTACTCCCGGACCAGCTCATCGAGGGGGGTACGGCAGAGCAGGCGAATCGCCTCCTCCATGTGCTCCCGTCGGAAGTTGATGGCCCCGAAGATGAGGTGGTTGCGGAAGCCGAAGGGCATGCTCTGGTAGCTGATCGTCGGCCCCAGGCTGAAGCTCGCGTAGATGCCGTTGTTTTCCAGCACGCCGTGCCCGAGGGCGACCTCGGCCTCGACCGCGTTCCCCGAGGTGCCCAGGAACACCCTCGGCCGGCCGCCCAGGGCCTCGATCAGCTCCCGCGCGGTCCGGCCCGAGTCCCCGCCCGCCTGAAGATAGCGCACCTCCGGCCAGTGGCGCCTCAGGAAGGCGACCTTCTCGCTGCTGGGGTCCGCGCGCGCCACGGCCGCGATGCTGGCCCCTGGGTAGCGCTCCTTGATGGCGATCACCCCCAGGAGCCCGGTGCTGCCCAGCCCGTAGATCGCCACCCGCGTGAACCCGTCGCTCAACGCCTCCTGCTCCGCCGCTTCGCGGTCCCTCCCGCGGGCCGCGAAGAGCCGCCAGTTGTGTCCGACCAGTAGGTCCTCGAGCCGCTCCCGCTGGAAGATCATACAGGCCATCGGGTCGGCGAACGTAAGCCGCGCGGCCAGCTCCCACGGCAGCGCCTTGCCCTGCGGCAGATGCTGCTCGGGGATCGAGAGCAACATGTCCGGGTGGAAGTACCCTTCGTGGGCCATCAGCCCGTCCGCCTGGTCGCAGCCATACTCGAAGTAGCTCTCGTCTGACTCGAACCGGCTCGGATCATAGGCGTCGCCGCCCCGGATGAGCACCACGGCGTACCGGCCCTGCTCCGGCACCCACACCACGCCCTCGTGCCCGTTGATCAGCCGGCTCTGGCCCGCCGGAAACTTGGGGCCCAGCTCGCCGCGACGACCCATCTCCATCAGCTCCCAGTCCGTGCCGCAGAAGCCGGCGATCACCGTGCGGCAGAGGATGCCCTCCTTCTCCGGCATGCCCCGCCGCTCGCGCCGCGGCGGGTTGATCAGGCTCACCTGACCAAAGCGGAGGGGCCGATCGGAGTCGTTGGTTAGGTAGGTCCCCGTCGTGTGCACAGGATGCGCTCTCCCTCGGACTCGACCGCGTCAGCCCTCGAGCCCCACGCGGAACGCATACGCGTGGTCACAGGGCCTGCTCGTCGGCGCCGCGATCCGAAGGCCGTCCTCTGCCTGTCGCCACCGCACCTGCTCGCGGGCGCCCAGCATCGCCACCGACTTGATGCGGCCAGCCGCGGGGGCGAGCGACCTGATCCGCCACTCGCGCTCCGCCCAGCCCAGGCAGATGGCGTAGAGATGTTCCCCCCGACGGGTGAAGCGAACGTCCTCGGAGGTGAAGGCCGCCGCCTCGCGCTCCTTCATGTGGCCTGGCGTGACCGCAGTCGGCCCCTCCCCGAAGCGGCGCCACGGCCGGGCGCCATAGATCGCCTCGCCATTCACCCGGAGCCACTCGCCCACCGCCAGCAGGAGCCGCTCCACTTCCTCCGGGATCGTCCCATCAGGCCTGGGCCCGACGTTGAGCAGCAGGTTGCCGTTCTTGCTCACGATATCCACCAGGTCGTGGATGATGGTGGAGGGTTCCTTGAACTCGTCATCCTCCACGTAGCCCCAGGAGCGCCAACTGACAGAGGTGTCCGTCTGCCAGTAGTGCTCCCGGATGTCCTCCAGCTTCCCCCGCTCGATGTCCAGGACCGCGGTGCCCTCGGGGAAGGTGTCCTTGTAGTTCAGCGCCACGCCCTTGCCCCACTCGTGCGCGCGGTTGTAGTAGTAGGCGGCCACCTGCGGCCGGTAGGGCGCGAACTCCTCCTCATGCCAGCCGAAGTCGAACCACAGCACATCGGGCCGAAAGCGGTCTATCAACTCCTTAGTGCGGCCGAACCAGTCGGCGATGAACTCCTCGCTCGCGGGCACACCCTCGGGGTGAGAGGGCCCGTAGAGGCCGGCGTACTCTGCACGCGAGGTGTCGAATTCAGGCTCGTGCGCGTAGTAGCGCCAGTTGAACGCCCGGTGGGAGGACACGCCGAACCTGAGGCCGCGGCTGCGCACGACCCGCTCCAGCTCAGCGATGACGTCCCGTCGCGGCCCCATCTTGGCCGCGTTCCACTCGGTGAAGCGGCAGTCGTACATGGGGAAGCCGTCGTGGTGCTCGGCGACGGGGACGACGTACCTCGCCCCGGCCCGCGCGAACAACTCCACCCAGGCCTGCGGGTCCCAGCGCTCGGCCTGGAACATGGGGATGAAGTCCTTGTAGCCGAACTCCGACTGCGGCCCCCAGCGCTCTCTGTGCTGGGCGAAGACGGGGTGGTCGCGCTGGTACATGTTCCGCGGATACCACTCGTTGTCGAAGGCGGGCACCGCGTAGACGCCCCAGTGGACGAAGATGCCGAGCTTGGCGTCCTGGTACCAGTCGGGCGCCTCGTACCCCGCGAGCGAATCCCAGGTCGGCTGGTAAGGACCGGCGAGGCCGTCTGCCTCTGTCATGGCTTGCTGCACCTCCCATCATGTGATGCCCATCCCACTGGCCGTAAGGCGGCCCACCCCCCATGCTCCAGCGGCCAAGGCGGGCGGGGCGCCCGAGGGCGCCCCGCTCGAGTGTGTACAGCGACGCCGGTGTGCTCGCCCGGCCTTACTCGTAGTAGCCCGGATCGCCCGGCCCAGGGAAGTAGCACACGCCTCCCGGTCCGTCTATGACCGTCTGCTGCTGGGCCCGCTGCTCCGCCGGGATGAACCAGCGCCAGTCCGGCAGGCCGAAGAGCACCTGCTCGGAGGGATACCACTTCACGTGCCCGTCCATGAAGGCGAGGTTCACCCCGCCCAGGTGCCGGGCAATCCGCTGCCGGTACGCGGAGTCACCGAAGCTGCGACTGCCCGCCCCGCAGTCCACGCTCCAGGGGCAGCCTTCCCAGTTCGCGCCGGGGCCCCAGTCACACACCGAGCACCCGAGCTTGCACACATCCGGGTAGGCGATGGCCCCCGAGTACCACAGCATCGCGCTGCTGGGCCCTACCTCGGCGAAGGACATCCAGCGCGCGGTGTCCTCGAAGTGGCC
>CAYLPT010000154.1:0-9888 GCA_964385645.1 uncultured bacterium | reverse complement strand
GCCCTCATACCAGCGCGCCAGCGCGGCCAGCGCCAGGAAGACGTAGAGGGCGAGCGCCAGCTCGTTATACGCCACCATCATCTGCCACCCCACCAGGGGGATGGCGAGGAAGCAGGCCGCCCCCAGCGCCCCCGCCCGCGCGCTCCACCACCGCCGGCCGAACGAGTAGATGGCGAGCGCGCACAGCCACCCGCAGCCGAGGTGGAAGAGCTTGGCGAGAGACTGATCCCTGAGCTGCAGGCCCAGCAGGTACAGCATCTCGATGGTGAATGGGAAGTTCGAGTGCGACAGCCACGGGATCGGCCGGATGGCCCCCTCCCGCAGGTAGACCTTCGGGATGGCGAGATGGTAGACCAGCCCGTCGTAGTCGTTCTCCATCGCCGGCGCCAGCGCGCCCGCCAGCGTCAGCAGCCCTGCCGCCAGGAAGAAGCCCGCCAGCGGCGCGCCCGACCAGCTCCACCGCAGCCGCCCCGCCCCCGCCGCCAGCCGCACCACGTGGCGCGCGCCCAGCAGCCCCACCGCCAGCACCAGGGCGACGCCGACCCACGCCTGGAGCGCCCCCAGCAGACCCGCCGCCAGCATCAGGTATCCCAGCAGCCCCATGCCCAGCGCCACCGCGTAGGGCGCCTCCTCGGCAAGGTCGTCACACCCCGCTCGCAGCCGCGCCAGCCCGGCCGCGCCGGCGCCGAAGCAGGCCCACAGGATGGCGAGCCAGATCGCTACCGAAACCATCTCGCCACCCTCTTACTTGCCCCCTGCGGCCGCGATCCGCTCCAGCGCCCTCATGCACCACAGCAGGCCCCGCGGCACGTGAAAGCAGCCCTTCCACTTGCCCCCCTTGAGAGGAAGGAACACCTCGCCCCGCCGATCCAGATACCCCCACCACTCGCCATACTCGGGGTCGGGGAAGTGCGACCACGTGTACTCGTGGACCCGCTCGTACCACTCCGCGAGCTTCGGCCGCCGCGTCAGGTGCCACCCCAGCACCAGCGCGATCAGGGCCTCGATGTGGGGCCACCAGAGCTTCCGGTCCCACTCGAGCTGCTGCAGCGGCTTGCCCTGAGCGTCCAGATAGTAGTAGATCCCGCCGAACTCCTCATCCCAGCCGAAGGCGAGCTGGTCCTCCAGCGCGTCGGCGGCCAGCTCGATAGTGGCCGTGTCGCCCAGCTGCTCCGCCGCCGACATCACAAACCACATGCACTCGATCCCGTGCCCGGGCAGGATCATCCGCCCCTCGAACGTATCCGGGTGACCCCCGTCCGGCGACACGTGCTCGAAGATCAGCCGCGCGCGCCGGTCCACGAACACCTCGATGATCGTGCGCAGGTTCTCCCGCACCGTCTCCTCGACCGGGTAATCCGGCAGCGCCGAGCCCATCTCCATCGCCAGGTTCACCGCGATCATGGGCAGCGCCAGCGACCGCAGCGGCCGGCTCCCCGGCACCAGCTTGTTGTACTGCCCCTTCGGGTTCTCCCATCGGGCCAGCACCCGCTCGAAGCTCTCGGTGGCGATCTTGGCCGCTCGCGTCTCGCCGGTGGCGTGCGCGTACTCGGCAAAGCCCATCGCCGCAAAGCAGTCCGAGAAGATGCTGTAGGGCTGCACCAGCGGCGTCCCCCGGCGATCCAGCGCGAAGTACCAGTCGCCCCGCTCGTCCCGGCCGTGCTCGGCGAGGAACCGCGCCCCCAGGGCCGCGATGTCCAGGAACTCCGCGCGCGGGTCCACCGTGCGGTAGAGCTTCGAGAACATCCACACCTGCCGCGCCTGCAGCCACACGAACTTGTCCGTGTCGAAGACCGCCCCGTCCCGGCCCAGGCATGTGAAGTAGCCCCCGTACTCCGGGTCTGGCGAGTGCCGCATCCAGAACGGGATTACATCCTCCATCAGGGCAGCGGCATACCGGTCCCGGAGCTCCTGGGGTCTGTCGAGCAACATAGCGGCCTCCCGCTGCGTCCTCTCCGCCTAGAGTGTCACCTCCGGGCCGGCTTGTCAATCCTCCCCACCAGGCCCCTTCCTGGCTCCCCAGAAGGTGCGGCCGGCCTGGCGGGTAATCTAGGTGCGAACACACCACAGGAGACGCGCATGGCACGCATACCGGTCGCGCTTCAGTTGTTCTCCATCCGCGAGGAGTGTGAGCGAGACTTGCCCGGCGCCCTCTCCGCGGTGGCGAAGATGGGCTACGAAGGGGTCGAGTTCGCCGGCTACTACGGCCGCTCGGCCCAGGAGCTTCGCCGCCTGCTGGACGACCTCGGCCTCAAGGTCGCGGGGACGCACACGGGCCAGGACACCCTCCGGGGCGACCAGCTCGCCCGCACCATCGAGTTCAACCAGATCCTTGGTAACCGCTTCCTGATCGTGCCCTGGGCGGATCCGACCACCGAGGCGGCCTGGGCGGCCTACGCGGCCGAGCTGACCCAAGTGCAGGAGAAGCTGCGCCCCCTGGGCATGCACACCGGCTACCATAACCACGACGTGGAGTTCACCCCCCTGGACGGGGGCAAGACGGCGTGGGATATACTCGCCGCCAACAGCAGCCCCGATGTCGTCATGCAGCTCGACATCGGCAATGCCATCCACGGCGGGGGAGACGCCCGCCGGTTGCTCGAGCAGTACGCCGACCGCGCCCTCACCATCCACCTCAAGGAGTACTCCGCCACCAAGGAAGCGGCGCTCGTCGGCGAGGGAGATGTGAACTGGCTCGAGGTCTTCCGGATCTGCGAGGCGGCCGGCAAGACCGAGTGGTACATTATCGAGCAAGAGAGCTACCCCTACCCACCCATGGAGTCCGTCGCGCGGGCGCTCGAGAACGTGCGCGGGATGCGCAAGTAGATTCACCTATGGCGGGGGCCGGCCGCGGCATCCCCGCACAACCCTCTTGGGGAGGAGAGACCTGGTGAGCCAGACGGGGCTGCTGACGCTGTGTGCGCTGCTGAGCCTGGCCTGGCTGGGCGCCGCGTCCTGCACCGGCGCCTGCCCAGGCGCTCTCACAACCTGGTCGCCTTCGCGGGCGACCGGCTGATCGTGGGCAGCAGCGGCAGCGGCGCCTTCTGGATGCCCCTCCCCTGAGCGGCCGGGCCAGAATGGTCCCCCCGATTGTGGAAGATTGGGCCTGGGGGTTGCTGCCCCCCAGGAGGCGACGCGTGACCCAGGAGCGTAGGAAGGCGCGCCGGTGTCCCGGCTGCGGCGGCGGCAACATCGGCCGCGGGCATCAGGTCGAGGGAGTGTCCATCGTCCTCGCCCCGGCCGAGCCTGAGAGCCCCGCCGTCACCGCGCCGGCCTACTCGGACGTGTGCCGCGACTGCGGGATGGTGCTACTCTTCGTCCGCCTCGGCTTGCCTGCAGAAGAGCAGTTCTGACCCGCGCGGCAGCGGCACCCCAGGCCCGCCGCCCTGTCGGGCGGCGGCGCTCGTCGCGCCTCCCCCGTTGCCCCCTTGAGCCAACAGGCCCACCCCGTCGCAACCGACGCCCCTGCGAGGAGATCGGGCGATCGAGGTGGGCCGTCTCTGTCGCTCTCGCCATGGCGCGGCGCGGCCGCGCCAGTCTAGCTATTCCACACCTGGGGCCTCCTCCGGAGCCGCGGCGCGGGGTCCGGCGTCCGCGCGAGCGCGCCCGCAGCCGGCGCCGGGGGTGCGGAATAACCCCTTTGGCGAGGCGGCGCGCAGTCCCCAGTGGCCCGCGCCCCGGGGCGCCCGGAGGTCGGACATGGACAAGCACATACTGCTGGTGGACGCCAACCCCGAGAGCGTGCGCCTGCTCGAGGAGGCGCTCACCAGCGCGGGACTCTGCATCCGCTCGGCCCGCGACGGCGCAGCCTGGCTCCGCGCGGTCGCAGAGGAACCCCCCGATCTGCTCATCCTCGACCTCGCGATGCCGTTGCCGAGCGGGCCCGACGCGCGCGAGCTCCTGCACGCCTACCGGCGCCCGGTCATCCTCCTCAGCGGCCTCGGCGACTACCTGAAGGCCCGCCACGGCTGGCCCGGCGGCGCCGATATGTGTTTGCTCAAGCCGGTGCGAGCCTCCGCCGTCGTCGCCGCCGCCAGGGCCCTGCTCGGCGGCCCGCCGGCCCCGTCGGGGCGCGTCCCCGCCGCCATCGCGCGAGCCCACCGGCCCACCTGAGCCGGCCCGCACATCCCGCCCCCTTGTCGGCCTCCGGTGCGCGGAGGGGCGCGACGCGCGCCTTCGGATCGCTGCCAAGTGCGGAAAAACCAGGTTGAGCACGGGCCACCCATCTCAAGCCGGCGCTCCTCCCGAGGGCGGGAGGGCGCGCCGGCGCCGTGTTCGCGGAGGCATGTACATGACGCCACGGGTGCTGCTTCTCCTCACGCAGCCGGGCCAGCGCGCCCTGCTGCGCGATGCCCTCGAATACGCCGGCTTCACCGCCATCTGCGCAGAGGACACCCTCGAGTGTCTGCTCAAGGTCTCCTTCGAGCGCCCCGACCTCGTGATCGCCGAGGATGACCTGCCGGTGCTCGGCGCGCCCGACCTCGCGGCCGCCATCCGCCAGAGGCGGGGCGGCGCCGAGGTCCCGATCATCCTGCTCAGCCGCCGCCCCCAGGCCGCAGGCGCGCTGGTCGAGCCCACCGGGCCCGCGATGCGCCTCTCCCCACCCCTCCGGATCGGCCGCGTCGTGCAAGCCGCCCGCTCCCTGCTCGCGCCCGTCGAGGGCCCGGCCGCGCCCGAACCCCGGCGAGAGCGCGTGGGCGCCGCTGCCCCCTGAGGCCCCAGTACACCGCAAAGAGGACCCCGGCCAGGTCAGGGCGAATCGCAGCCCCGCGGCCGCGCCCTGTGCCGGCCGCCACACCCCATAGCCGGAGGACCCCGTGACCGACCAGGAGTTGCTCGAGAGGATTCGCCGCTGCCGGCCCGCCGATCTCTCCGATGGCCTCGACGCCCTCGGCCTCGTCAACACAGGGACCATGTCCCACGAGATGCGCCCGCTGAGGCCGGGGCTGGCGACGGCCGGCTTCGCCTACACCGTCAAGCTCATCCCCGCCCAGTCCGGGGTCAAGGCCTGCGAGAGCATCGAGGAGTACCTGGGGGAGCTGGGCCGCTGGTGTCAGGACACCTACACCTTCCAGGCCGGCCTCGCTGCGGAGGGCAAGGACCGCGTGGTTGTCATTGACATGGGCGGCTACCCGGGGGGCATCTGGGGCTCCCTCATCGGGCTCAGCGCGGTGAAGTGCGGCGTGGTGGGCGTGGTTGTGGACGGCGGCTGCCGCGACTCCTACGAGTGCAACCTCCAGCAGCTCAAGGTGTGGTGCACCCGGCGGACCTTCAACCACGTGTATGGCCGCGTGGTCAACGGGGGCGTCAACGTGCCCGTCGAGTGCGCGGGCGTCACCGTCAACCCTGGCGACATCGTCTCCGCCGACGACGACGGCGTGCTCGTCATCCCCCGCGCCCGCGCGGAGCAGGTGCTGCGCTTCGCCGAGGCCATCCACGCCCAGGACCAGCGGGACCGCGCCCAGCTCTACCGCGACCTCGGCCTGCCCCCGGACGACACCCTCGGCGACGCCCGCCGGCAGTGAGAGCGGCGATGCCCGTCTCCAACCGCGACCGGGACGTCATCCGCGCCCTGGCCGAGCAGGTCGCCGAGATCGGCGCTCTTCCCGAGCAACAGGAGCGCGCCCGGCGCTGGAGCGACCTCAACGGACTCCGCCCCACCAGGCCCTTGGTGTGGATAGACGAGGTCCCCTGGCTGGAGGTCCCCGAGGTGGCGACACAGTGCGCCGATGAGCGCCTCCGTGCCCTCGAGTCCGCCCTACGCCAGCTCCTCTACCAGTGGCGCCACTTTCCGGCCGACATGGTCGTGGAGCCGCGATGGTACAGCCCCTATGTCTTCCACGACACCGGCTACGGGCTGGCCGCCGACGCCACGGTGCCAGACTTCGCCCGCGGCGCAGCCCACTACGAACCGGTCATCCGCGAGGACGCAGACCTCGCCAAGATCCGCGACCCCCAGATCACCCCCGACTGGGAGGACACCGAGCGCCGCCGCGAGTCCCTCTCCGACCTGTTCGGCGATGTCCTGCCGGTCGAGAGCCGCGGCATCGTCCACGAGGGGTGCGCGCCCTGGGATATGCTGGTCCAGTGGTACGGGATAGATCAGCTCTACGTGGACATGATCGAGCGCCCGGGACTCGTGCACAAAGCGATCGGCCGTGTCGTGGACGCTCTCCTCGCGCGCCTCGACCAGCTCGAGCGCCACCGCCTGCTGTCGGTGGGCAACGGCAACCACCGCGTCGGCTCGGGCGGCCCCGGCATCACCGACGAGCTGCCCCCGCCCGACTGCGACCCCGAGCACGTCCGCCCCCGCGATCAGTGGGGGATGTCCACCGGGCAGATCTTCGCCGGCGTCTCCCCGGCCATGCACGACGAGTTCTGCCTCCAGTACGAGAAGCGCTACCTGGCGCGCTTCGGGCTCATCTACTACGGCTGCTGCGAGCCGCTGCACCACAAGATCCACCTGCTCAAGACCATCCCCCGGCTGCGCCGCATCTCGATCAGCCCCTGGGCCGACCCCGCGGCGGCCGCCGAGCAGACCGGCGGCGAGTACGTGCTGTCGCTGAAGCCCAACCCGGCCGTGCTCGCCTCCGAGGGCTGGGACCCAGGCCGCGCCCGCCGCGAGCTGCGCGCCTCTCTGGAGCAGACCCGCGGCTGCCCGGTCGAGGTCATCATGAAGGACATCCACACCTTCAGGGGCGAACCGGCCCGCCTCGCGGAGTGGGAGAAGATCGCGATGGAGGAGGTGGCGCGGATCGCTTAGCGGCTTGAGATTCCGCCCTCCCCCCGCGGGGCGAGCCTATTCGCTGGCCAGGGCGCCTCAGCCGTTCCGCCCGGCAGCTCACAGGCAGGGCGCCGACGACCACCCCGTCGTGCCGTCAGCGCGACCACGCCAGCAGCGGAAGGCCCGCCGGGCCCCCACAAGCCGCCAGGGGCCGTCGGCGGTCCTCTCCAGGCGGAGCACCCACCTGCAGCCGCGCACCGAGTCGTCGAGGTAACCGTCATCGGTGATGGTGATATCGGCAGAGGCGAAGTCCTCGGGCTGGCTGCGCACCTCGATGGTCCGGAGGCGGCACTGGATATCCTCACCCACGAACGCCAGCGCGACCAGGATGGCCAGCCGCGGCCAGCGCTCCCCCCTCGCGGCCGCCTCCTCGACCTCTCCGTTGAACTCGTCAACGGGCAGGGGCTCATAGTTCTCGGGCGCGTGATCGCGTCCTGGTCGGCCCGCCGGCGACGCGGCCCCGCTCGCCGGCTCGGGGCCCTGCGAAGGCGCCGCCGAGAGGACAAGCAGCCCCAGGGCCGCGAGCGCGACTACGGGCCCGCAGAATACGCACAGCCGCCTGCTCACTGCCAGATCACCCCCTTGCGGCCAGGTCGCCTCAGGCGCCCGCCCGCCATCCCGCGGTCTCGGGCCCTCAACCCTCAGACCGCCGCTGTTCTCTAGGGCGCGGATGTCGGCGCCGTCGCGCCGCATCCGCGCCGCCCCTCCCGCCGGCGGGGGCAGGCACCCTGCCTGCCTCTCATCTTCCCCTCTCACAGCCTCCCACACCGCGTCATCGCCACGATCTCGTGGTAGCGCTCCGCGATCTCCTCCGGCGTCAGCTCCAGCAACCGCCCGAGCGAGAAGTCCTCCACCGCGTAGGACGCCATCACTGCGCCGCAGACCGCCGCCCGCCGGAGCACCTCGTCCCCCTCCTCCCCCGTCCGCGCCAGGTATCCCAGCAGCCCGCCCGCGAACGCGTCCCCCGCGCCCGTCGGGTCCCGCACCTCCTCCAGCGGATAGCTGGCCGCCGCGAAGCAGGACTCGTGGGACATCATCAGCGCCCCGTGCTCCCCCTTCTTGATGAGCACCACCCCGGGGCCGCAGTTCAGGATCCGGCGCGCGGCGGCGATCAGGTTCGCCTCCCCGCAGAGCTGCCGCGCCTCCGCGTCGTTCATCAGCGCGATGTCCACCCGCGCCAGCACCTCCAACACCTTCTCCGGCGCCCGCTCGATCCAGAAGTTCATCGTGTCACACGCCACCAGCCTTGGCCGGTGGAGCTGATCCAGCACCGCAAGCTGCAGCCCCGGGTCTATGTTGGCAAGGAACACGTAAGGGGAGCTCCGGTACTCCTCCGGCAGCCGGGGCCGGAAGGACTCGAACACGTTCAGCTCCGTGCTCACCGTGTGGGCCTGGCTGAGGTCGTACTCATAGTAGCCCTGCCAGCGAAACGTCCTCCCCGGGGCCCGCTGCAGCCCGCCCAGGTCCACCTCCCGGCCCGCCAGCCGGGCTACGTTCTCCTCCGGGAAGTCCTCCCCCACCACCGCCACCACCCGCACTGGGCAGAAGAAACTAGCTGCCGTCGCCGCGTAGCTTGCCGATCCCCCCAGCGCCTCGCTGACCTCCCCGAAGGGGGTGCGCACCGTGTCCAGCGCCACCGACCCCACGATCAGCACCGGGCCCCCGCGCGGCCCCGACTCCAACGACATGGCCATCGCCTCCTAATCTCAGATGTCGAACGCGGCCCACACCGGGCTGTGGTCGGAGGCTGCGCGCGCCTCCGGGTGCCTCAGCACCTGGCAGCCCACCAGCCGCTCGGCCAGCGGCGGTGACGCGAAGATGTAGTCCACCCGCGCCACCCGCCGCCCCGCCCCCAGCGTGAAGCCCGGCGCCCTAGGGTTCAGCCTTCGAAAGCAGTCCGTCCACCCCTCCCGCTCGATCGCCGCAATCACCCCCTGCGGGCCCCGGTGAAGCTCCGACCCCGACCACAGGCGGGCGCGGGCCACCGGATCCCCGGCCATCAGGCTGTTCAGATCGCCGCACAGCGCGCAGTAGCGCGCTCGATAGGGCCGCATCCACTTGAGCAGCAGCTCCGCCTCCCGCCGCCGCGACGGCTGATCCGGGCGCAGGTGGGCCACGAAGATCGTCACCACCTGCCCCCGTGCTGAGCGCACGTCCACCGACACCGCAGTGTGCAGGAACACCGTCTCCAGCCCGTAGTTCACATATCCCACCACCGGCAGTCGCGAGAACACCGCTATGTCGAAGCCAGAGTTCGCCTTGGCCAGCACCCCCCTCATCCCCAGCGCCCGCCGCACCCGCCGGAACACCTCCTGGCGCCTCTTGCGCCAGTGCCGCGCCTCCTGGAGCGCGATGACGTCCGCGTTCGCGCTCTCTATCACCCTCAGCGCCGCCTGCAGCCGGTCCGGCAGCGCCCCCTCCAGCACGTTGTAGCTCAGCAGCTTCACCGTCGCTTATGCTCCCCCGGCGCCAGCTCCGGCCGCCGCTCCCGCAGCCACGCCTCCACCGCCTCCCGGAACTCCCCCACATCGGCCAGCAACTCCTCCACCTCCACCTCCGTCGCCACCCCCGCCCGCTCATAGGTGGCCTGATGGCGCTTCCGACGACACGCCTGGTAGTAGCGCGCGCGCGCCTCCGCCCCCGGCCCCAGCAGCTCCGGCAGCGCCGCAAACGTCAGCCAGTGGTGCCCAGCCGAGCTGCCCCGGACCCGGTAGCCCGCCGCCCGCAGCACGATCGTCGCCAACCCGTAGGCTGCATCATAGGCGGTGTTGAACCGCCGATCAGTCGTCAGCCCCCCCACCCCGGCATCCGCCAGGTCCCGGCCCACCACCTCCCACAGCCGCCGGATCTCCTGTGCGGAGGCCGCCTGCTTCTGGAGATCCCCGCTAGCCAGCCAGTCGCCCAGCCTCATGTTCGTCGCCGATCAAGTAGAGCTTGGGCCCCCTCATCACCTCGCTCAGGAATGCGTCCCCCCGCCGGCTCCGGGCGCGGAACTCCCCGGGCGTCAGCACCACCGGGTTCAGCTCCCGCCCGATCTCCCGCTCCACCGGCCCCAGCCGGTCAGACACCTCCCGCGGCCCCGCCCTACCCACCACCAGCACGTC
>CAYLPT010000153.1:0-3364 GCA_964385645.1 uncultured bacterium | reverse complement strand
GTCTGAGGCCGTGGGGCGGGCGCGGGTGCGCCCGCCGGGCAGACGGGGCGTCTGCCCCACCGGAGGGGGCGGGGTGCGTTTCGCTTGACAGGGTGGGCGGTGCGTGATAGGGTAACGGGGCCAGTGGAGGGCCCGCCGCAGCGTCGGCGGGTTCTGGCATTTCCCCAGGCCTGCTTCGCCGGGGGCGCGCTGTGGCCCCACGCACATGGAAGAGCGCTCGCCAGAGATCAGCGTCGTCATCCTGGACCTCGATGGCGTCATCTACCGGGGGCACACGCCCCTCCCGGGCGCAGCCGAGGCCGCCGCGTGGCTGGGCGCCCACGGCTACCGGACCTACTACTTCACGAACAACTCCACCCGGACTCGCGCCAGCTACGTCGAGCTGCTGGCCAGCTTTGGCATACAGGCCGACCCCGAGCAGATCGTCACCTCCGCCTCCCTGACCGCCGAGTACTTCACGAGCAACGGCCTGCTGCCGGCCACCGCGCTGGTGGTGGGCGAGGGCGGGCTGGCGGAGGAGCTGCGAGCGGCCGGGGTGCGGGTGGTGCGCCGGCGCGGCGAGCGGCCGATTGACTATGTGGTCGTGGGCATGGACCGCCGCTTCACCTACCGCAAGCTCCACGAGGCCCAACAGGCGATCCGCGCCGGCGCGCGCTTCGTCGCCACCAATCGCGACGCCACCTACCCCATTGAGGACAACGTGATTCCAGGCGGGGGCAGCATCGTCGCCGCCGTCGCCACCGCGGCCGAGCAGGAGCCCCTGCTCATCGGCAAACCATCACCGCGCGCCGCCCAGCTCATCGTGCGCCACGCGGGCGTGCAGCCTCAGCAGGCCCTGATGGTCGGGGACCGCCTCGAGACCGACATCCAGATGGGCCGCGCCGCTGGTCTGTGGACCTGCCTGGTCTTGACCGGCATCAGCACCGCCGAACAGGCGCAGGCCCTTCCCGAGGACCAGCGGCCCCACTGGGTCCTCGACAGCATCGCCGACTTGCCCGGCCGGCTGGCCGGCAGGGGAGGGCGGTGAGCGCCCTGCCGCCGATAGCCCTCACCATCGCGGGCTCCGACTCGGGCGGGGGCGCGGGGCTGGAGATGGACCTCAAGGTGTTCACCGCGCTGGGGGTGTTCGGCGCCTGCGCGGTGACCGCGCTCACCGCCCAGAACACGCTCGGGGTCAGCGGCGCCTGGGAGGCGCCGCCGGAGTTCGTGGGGGCGCAGATCGAGGCGGTGCTCGACGACCTGCCGGTGCGCGCCGCCAAGTGCGGCATGCTCTCCTCCGAGCGCGTGGTGCGAGTGGTGGCCGGAGTGGTGCGCCGGCCCGACTTCCCCCCGCTGGTGGTGGATCCGGTGGTGGTGGCGAAGGACGGCACCCATCTGCTCTCCGATGCCGGCGTGGCGGCGCTGCGGGAGGAGCTGTTGCCTCGCGCGCTGCTGATCACCCCGAACGCCCCCGAGGCGGAGGCCCTCACCGGCGCGCCGGTGAGGGCCCGGCAGGACCTGCTGCCGGCGGCGGAGAAGCTGCGGGACCTCGGGAGCCAGTGGGTGCTGCTCAAGGGCGGGCATCTCGAAGGGCCGGAGGTTGTTGACCTGTTGCTCGGCCCGGGCGTCGAGCAGGAGCTCGCTTCCCACCGTCTCCCCGGCGGCCCCTTCCACGGCACCGGCTGCGCCCTCTCGGCGACCATCGTCGCCCACCTGGCGCAGGGCCGGTCGGTCGTCGAGTCCGTCCAGCTCGGCCGCTCCTTCCTCCAGCGCCTCCTCCAGGGGGCGGTGGCGCTGGGCAAGGGAGCGCGCGTGCTCCATCCGCAGCAGCTACCCCAGGCGAGGGAGACCGCCCATGACTAAGTTCGTGTTCGTCACCGGCGGCGTCGTCTCATCGGTTGGCAAGGGCATCACCACCGCCTGCCTGGGACGGCTCCTGAAGGACCGCGGCCTGACGGTGACGCTCCAGAAGATTGACCCCTACCTGAACGTGGACGCCGGCACCATGAGCCCCTTCCAGCACGGAGAGGTCTTCGTCACCGACGACGGCGCCGAAACCGACCTGGACCTGGGCCACTACGAGCGCTTCGTGGACATCAACCTCACCGCCCGCAGCAACGTGACCACCGGCCAGGTCTACGGCACCGTCATCCGCAAGGAGCGCGCTGGCGAGTACCTGGGCCAGACTGTGCAGGTCATCCCCCACCTCACCGACGAGATCAAGTCTCGCATCCGACAGGTCGCCGAGGAGGGCCAGGCCGACGTCGCCATCACCGAGATCGGCGGCACCGTCGGTGACATCGAGGGTCAGCCCTTCCTGGAGGCCATCCGCCAGATGCGCCGGGAGCTGGGCGCGGCGAACACCCTCTACCTCCACGTCACCCTGATCCCCTATGTCGGCCCCGCCGGCGAGAGCAAGACCAAGCCCACTCAGCACAGCGTTCGGGAGCTGCGCAACATCGGCATCCAGCCCGACCTGCTGCTGTGCCGCACCCGTCGGCCGCTCTCCCGGGAGATGAGGGAGAAGCTCAGCCTCTACTGCGACGTCGCCCCCGAGGCCATCATCGAGGGACTGGACACCGAGTCCATCTACGAGCTGCCGCTCATCTTCGAGGAGCAGGGCCTGGGCCGGCTGGTCGCCGAACGGCTCGGCATAGACGGAGAGCCGGACCACCACGAGTGGGAGGAGGTCGTCTCCCGGCTGCGGGGTCCGTCCCACAGCGTAACCGTCGCCCTGGTCGGCAAGTACATGGCCCTCAAGGATGCCTACATCAGCGTCACCGAGGCGCTCAAGCACGCCGGCATCGCCAACGAGGCCCACATCGAGATCCGCCGGGTTGACTCAGAGGACATCGAGAAGCAGGGCGCCGCGGCGCTGCTCGAGGGGGTGCATGGCGTGGTGGTGCCGGGCGGCTACGGCGACCGGGGCGTGGAGGGCAAGATCGCCGCCATCCGCTACTGCCGGGAGACCAAGCTGCCCTTCCTCGGACTGTGCCTGGGCATGCAGTGCGCGGTGATCGAGGTGGCCCGCAGCCTCTGCGGGTGGGAGGACGCCAACAGCACCGAGTTCGACCCTGACACCACCCACCCCGTGCTCGACCTGATGGCCGGCCAGCGAGGCGTGGACGACAAGGGCGCCACTCAGCGCCTGGGCGCCTACCCCATGCGCATCATGCCCGGCACCCGCGCCCGCAGGATGTACGGCGTCGCTCGCACCACCGAGCGCCATCGCCACCGCTACGAGGTCAACAACCGCTACCGCAGCGAGCTCGAGGACCGCGGCCTGGTCACCGCCGGGATGAGCCCGGACGGGGAGCTGGTCGAGCTCATCGAGCTGCCCGACCATCCCTTCTTCGTCGGCTGCCAGTTCCACCCCGAGTTCAAG
>CAYLPT010000152.1:0-4076 GCA_964385645.1 uncultured bacterium | reverse complement strand
GACCCGCAGATCCCCCGCGGCTTCGCATCGCCGATCGTCAGGTAGTCCACCCGGTCGCTCTCGGGGTCGTAGCTCACCCGCTCCATCGCCCCCACCGTCGCGTACATCCCGTACTCGACCCCCGAACCCTCGAAGGCCGGGCCGGCCGAGCAGGAGCAGCTCATCAGCCACTCCTCGTTCCCCACCACCAGCTCCCCGTTCGTCCCCAGGTCAATGAAGAGCGTGAGTCGCCCCTGCTCAGCCATCCCCGTCGCCAGCACCCCCGCCACCACATCGCCGCCGACGTAGCTGCTGACACAGGGCGCCAGCCAGACCGGCGCCCCAGGGTGGATGTTGAGCCCCACTTCCCTCGCCGACAGCACAGGGGGCCGCCGGAACGCGGGGATGTAGGGCTCCCGCCGGATCGCCGACGGATCCACCCCCAGCAGCAGATGGGTCATCACCGTGTTCCCCACGCACGCGGCCCCGATCACCCGCTGCGGCGCCCCCCGCTCCCCCAGCGCCTGCGCCAGACAGCGGTTGACCGTGCGCCTCACTGCCTCCCGCAGCTCCTCGAGCCCTCGCTCCCGCTCCTGCGCGTGGATGATCCGGGAGATCACGTCCTCCCCATAGGAGACCTGCTCGTTGAGTGACGCGGCGGCCTCGACGAACCCCGCGGTGGCCAGGTCAATGAGGTGCACCACCACCGTCGTGGTCCCGACATCCACCGCCACCCCGTACCATCCCGCCCGGCCGCCCTCCCGCGGCGCCACCCCGAAGACGCTCCCCAGCCCGTCGAGATCGCCCACCAGGGCCTCGATCTCCGCGGCGGGCGCGGCCTGCCGCGGGCGAAGCAGTCGAGGCAGCTCCCGCAGGGCAAGGAGGCCGACCTCGAGGCCCCTGAAATCCCCTGCCACCCGCGGGCCGAGGGCCTCCACCAGCCGCTCGGCATCCCCCTGCTTCCTGTCCCCTGGAGGACCGGCGTTCGCCCCGACCAGCTCCGCGGTCGGGATGCCCACCACCTGCGCGAGGGGCGGCGGCTCCAGGGCCGCGCTCTCCCCCTCCGCCTCGCCCAGCAGGATGCGCAGCTCCCCGCGCTGGGACTCCAGGGGCACCTCGACCACCAGGTCGTCCTCAACCGTGGCCTGGCAGGCGAGGACGAAGCCCTGCTGGATCTCGGCCGCCGACAGCACGTCCCCGGCCGACCCGCCTGGCCGGCCCAGCGCGATGGCCACCCTGCACTTGCCGCAGGAGCCCTGCCCGCCGCAGGCCGAGTCAATCGCCACCCCGGCCTCGGTTGCCACCTCCAGGATGGTGGCCCCCTGCTCCGCCTCCACGCAGACCCCATCGGGCTGGAAGACGACGATGTGGCTGCTCATGGCCCTTCGCCGAGGCCCCTTGCGCGGCGCCGCGCCATCACCCCTCCCACGAGCTCCGCAGGAACGACGGGATTCCCGAGGACTCGCGGGGCCCCACGAGCACCTTCCATTCCCCGCCCAGCTCCTCCTCGAGCTTGCCCGAGAGCACCGCCACGTGCCCGGGCAAAATCAGCTTCCGGTGCCCCACCTTCGAGGCCACGTCGAAGGACTTCACCCTCTGCGCGATGATCTCGGCCGTGAACTTCTCCGCCGCCCACGCCGTCAACACCGAGGTCCCCTCCGTGTCCACCACCACCACCCAGGCCGGCACCCGGCTGGCCTCCACGTCCCCCTCCACCGTGAAGTAGGTGAGCGAGAAGTTCGTGGTCACCAACACCGGCGACTTCTCGTCCGGCGCCCCGATCTGATAGAGGCCCTCTTCGATCTGCACCGGCTTCTGCGGGTCGGTGTAGATGTTCTGGCGCACCGTCATCAGAGCCAGGAGCTGCCACGGCTCGAGGCCGGAGAGCACCACGACGCCGGCGTACTTGGCGATGTAGCCGGCCGCCTGGAGGACCTCGAACTGCGGGTCATCGGCGTCGGTGAAGCAGATGGTCGGGAACCCGAAGGGCCGGAAGCGCCGCCGCAGCGCGGCGCGGCGGATGGCGGTCTCCCTCTGCAGCACCTGCGCGGGGGCGCGGGCCCCCGAGTCCAGCACCAGGTCGCCGGCCCCAGCCGCCTGCGCCTGCTGCGACAGCTCGGCCAGCGAGTCCAGCCCCTGGCCGCGCACCACCAGGGGGCAGCCGGCGCCCTTGGCGAGCGCGGCCATGCGATCGAGGTTCTCCACGGTGGCGGCGCAGATCAGCGGCTTCTTGCCCGCACATGAGCCGAGCGCCTGCTCCATGCGCGCGGGGTCCTCGTTCATCAGTATGAGCGGGAGGTCGGCCCGCTCGGCCGCCACCTCGGCCGCCCGCACGAACTCCTCCCCCTCCCCCCGCACCGCCACCGCGTCCAGCCGCAGCGTCTGGCCCACGCGCTCGAAGGAGGCGCCGGCGATGGCCTCCACCCGAGAGGCGAACTCATCCTCCGGCAGGGAGGCGTCGGCCACCACGGCCAGCCCCGTGGGGTGGTGGAAGGTCTCCTCGTGGCGGAAGAGCACGGTCTCGTTGCCCACCTTGAGGGCCCGCTCGCCGACCCCGATGGTGATGAGCTTGATGGGCGGCGCGGAGGCCCCCTCCAGGGCCGCCTTCGCCTCCTCGGAGACATGGGGGCACTGATCGAGGGAGGCCTGCTTCTGCGCCAGCTTCATCGCAAACGCGAGGCAGGTCGGCTGCCCACAATCCCCGCAGTTGGTCTTCGGCAGTTGCTTGAAGATATCGAGACCGGTCAGGCCCATCGCGCCTCTCTCCTGCACTTTGCCCCGGGACGGCCACTCCGCCCCTTCGCGCCCCGGCGCGTCTCGTTGGCGCAGGTTGCCAACCTGCGCTGCGGCAGGTCACAGACCTGCCCCAACCCCCGGCGCCCCCCCTACAACAGCGACGGCATCTTCAGCGCCGGGTGGTCCTTCTCCTGGAGCCAGGGCATCAGCTCCTCCATGGTGGTCGCCACCGTCTCATCCGCGATCTTCCCGAGGAAGCCCTCGAGACCCATCTCCTTGGCGCGCTCCTCGATCCGCTCGGCGAGCGCCTCCTTCAGCTCCTTGGGCATCCAGAGCACCCGCGGCAGCCCGCCTTCCGCGGAGATGAACTTGCGGGAGACGATGTAGAGCCGCCCGATCCCCAGGAAGCCCGGCGTCTGCATGCCGCCGCCCACCGTGCCCGCCAGGGTGGTGAAGGGCATGCCGCAGGGCGTCATCCCCGGGTACTCGCGGTTGACGATCATCACCCCGTGGACCTCGCCGGTGGGCTCGGGCAGGATCGCCATGATGCACTCGAAGCACCCACAGGAGGTCATCGGGTCCTCCATCAGCGAGTAGGCGTTGAAGCGCTCCACTGACTTGTTGGAGGCCTGGTAGACGAACTCGTTCACGCCCTCCCACTGGCCCTTGACCTCGTCAATCACCCGGCCCTTGGGCACCGGTTGGTTGGCGCCCGCGGGGTTGATCTCATAGGCGGCCTTGCCGTCCAGCCAGTTGTAGGCCCCACACAGCCCCAGGCGCTCGGGGCTGATCACGCACACGTGGTTGGGGGCGTAGGACTGACACAGCGTGCAGGAGTAGAAGATGTCCACGCTCTCGTCGGTCATGCCCGCCACGCGGGCGTCCCGCGCCTGCCAGACGGGCCTCGCCTCGGCGAGCACGCGGTCAATCTCGGCCTCATCGGTGTAGATGGTGATCTGCACTTTGTCCACGATGGCGGGGAACTTCTGGAGCAGCTCGGCCCGCAGCAGCTCGCCCAGGTGGCGCAGCCGCAGCCCGGCCGCGAAGGCATCCTTCGAGATGCGCACCCACGTCAGGTCCCGCTGCCCCATGTGGAACACGCCCATCGCGTGGTTGACGATGGTGTGGACCTGCCGCTCGAGGATGGGCTCGAAGTCCTCCTGCATCTTGCGCCCCGCCACCTCGATGAGGAACCCGAGCGGCATCGCCCCTCCCAGCTCGGCGGTGTCGCAGTCGGGGCCGATGAGCTCGATCTTGCCGTCCTCCACCTGGTCCATCGGCCGCATGCGCAGGTACTCGAAGGCCTTCGAGTACTTCCCCCCGAACTGCACCTGCATATCTTCCTTGCGCACGGTCTCGCC
>CAYLPT010000151.1:0-9347 GCA_964385645.1 uncultured bacterium | reverse complement strand
CCCCACCGCAGAGTCGCCGGCGCGCCCATGGCCGATTATAGCAGGGCGCTTGCGCCCTGGCAAGCAACCCCCGCCGCTAGCGGAGCGCCTCGGCGATCGCCGGCATCGTCCCCACCAGCCGGAAGGCGCGCAGGTACTTGTGCATCACCGCCTCGATCGCCCCCAGCACCGCCTCCTCAGCCCGCTCGCCCGCCGCCTCCAGGTTCGCATACAGGCGCCGCCTCGCCGCCGCCACCTCTGGCTGGAGCCAGATGTAGCGACACCCGGTCCGCACGAGCCAGGCCTGCCGCTCGGGCGTCAGCTCCGCGAACGCCTTCCCCTCCTCCTCGGGCAGCCGCCAGCGCTCCCAGCGCCGGCTCGCCACCACGGACTCTCGCAGCACCTCCAGAATCCGCGACGGCGCCGCCGGCGCCAGCTCAACCTCTCGCCGCGCGAGCCGCTCCAGGGCCTCGTACTCGGCCTCCGTGAACTCCGGCCCCACGTTCGCTCCCCCCATGCCCGCCTCCGGGTAGCTCTCCGGGTTGGACACCGAATCTGTATAGTGCCCCTTGATGACCGAGCCATACTCGGCCGCCACCGCCGCCAGGTCCCGGGCCACCTGGGGGTCGAACTCGGTGGTGTGCAGATCCGTGCCCACCTTGCCCACGACGAAGCAGGGCCACACTTCGGGGATCCCCCGCTCCCGCAGACCCGCCTTGAGCCCGTCGAGCAGTCGCCGGAAGACTGTTAGATCGGCCAGCCCGCCGTGCACCTCCTCTGTGCCCACCTCGTAGCTCACTGGCGGGAGGCCCCGCGCTCGCCGATGGGACTCGGCGTAGGCGATCAGCTCGAGCGTGCGCTCCACCACCACCTCGACCGGGATGGTCTGGCCGCGGGGCAGCGTCCTGTCCACGGTGGGGTCCACGTGGAGCAGGTCGTAGCCGGCCTCCAGGCAGGCCGCCAGCGATTCCTTCACCCCCTGCATCGCCCGCGCCAGGGGCCAGCGCTCCCGCGCCTGAAGGTCCTTCAGCCAAGGGCCCCCGTGGTCGAGCCCCACCACCACCGGGCCCCCGTACCCCTCCGCCGCCACCAGCTCGCGGACGAGGCCCACAAATCGCTCCGGGGTCCAGCCCGTGTAGCCCCCGTCCACGTCCACCTGGTTGAGCGTGGCGGCGAAGAACAGCGGGGCCTCGGAGTCGCGCGCGGCGCGCAGAGAGGCCCTCACCACCGCCTCCGACGTCGGGCAGACCGCGAGCACACAAGGCACGGGCCCCCGGCCGGCGAAGCTCTCCCTCAGCCCCCGCAGGATCGCGTCGGCCACCGGCAGGCCGCGCTCGTCGGCCAGTCTCCGTATCAGGCTCTCGTCCGCCCGAAGCATCGGCTCACCTCCGGTCGCTCCCCCCCATCGGCTGATTCGGCGCCGCCAGCCGCCGCCCCTCCGCACAGGTCGCCCGCGGGCCCGATTCCCGCCCCCGGGAAGGTCCCTGCCCCCCGCGCGCCATAGATAGGTTCGACCACGGCCGGCGGCCCTGCCCACCGGCCCGAGGGAGTGTGCAGAGATGAAGTGCTGGCTCCTGCCCCTTGCCGGCGTGCTCGCCTTGTGCGGGGCCGCGGCCGGCCCCCTGTGGGCCGACGTCCTCACGCTCAAGCACGGGGCGCAGCTGAGGGAGGCCGAGCCCGGTCCCGAGCTGATCCACAACCGCCACCTCGAGGCGGTCGCCGCGCGCGGCTTCCAGTACTGGCAGCCCTGGGGCCTGGGCTATGAGCCAGACCGGCTGGTCAAGCGCAGCGGCAGCTTCAGCGCGCGCTGCTCCTCCGAATCGCCGGACCAGCAGCGCGGCCTCTTCCAGGTCGTCACCCTCGATCAGACCGAGCCCCGCCCGATCCTCGCCGAGGCCTGGAGCAGGGCCGAGGGTGTCTCCGGCACGCCGAGCAACGACTATTCGCTCTATCTCGACATCGAGTACGACGACGGCACCCACCTCTATGCCCAGGCAGCCCCCTTCGACACCGGCGACCAGCCGTGGCAGCGCCGCCAGGTCCACGTGGTGCCGACCAAGCCCATCCGCGCCCTCAACATCTACGGGCTGTTCCGCGGGCGCCTGGGCACCGTCTGGTTCGACGACTTCTCGCTCCGGGAGCTCGAGCCGCCGGGCCAGCTCGGGTTCTTCGACCGCATCCCGATGATCACCCTGTCACCAAAGGAGGCAGCTCCCATGGCCGGCCCCACGCTCACCACCGACGATGGCCTCACGCTCCGCTTCGACCCCGAGCGAGGCGACCTGGTCACCACCTCGCCCGGGGGTCTGTTCCTGCGCGACGTCGCCGCGAACTCCGACCTGCGCCAGCCGCGGGGCGCGCTTGCGCGCCGCGACGACGGCTCGCTCCACCGGGAGGCCGTGGACCAGGAGCTGCAACTGCGGCTCACCAGCTCCTACTCGACCCTCGGCGGCGCCATCCGCATTCAGGCCGAGGTCGAGGACCTCGCGGGCCGCGACCGCGCCGTAACTGCGTACTTCGTCTATCCGCTGGACGCGGTCGGCTGGCGGTGGCACGACGACCAGCGCACCGCTCGCGCCATCGAGGAGGGGGGGAAATACGACAACCTGGTCGCGTTCGGCGCCGGCGCCAACGGCCTCGCCTCCCGCTGGCCTCTGGCCTGCGTCAGCTCCAGCGAGCAGGCGCTAGCCCTCGCCGTCCCCCTCGATGAGCCCCGCCTGGTCCGGTTCGGCTATGACGCCGAGTCCCGTGAGCTGTGGGCCGCCTTCGATCTGGGCATCAGCGCGGATACCGAGCGCTTCCCCTCGCGCGCCGGCTTCACCCTCGTGCTCTACCAGGCCGATCCGGAGTGGGGCTTTCGCTCCGCGCTCGCCCGCTACTACGAGTTGTTCCCCCACTGCTTCACCAAGCGCAACCAGAGGGAGGGAATCTGGATGCCCTTCACCGACATCGCCACGGTGGAGGGCTGGGAGGACTTCGGGTTCCAGTTCAAGGAAGGCACCGGCAACGTCGCCTTCGACCACGAGCACGGGATCTACAGCTTCGTCTACGTGGAGCCCTGGAGCTTCTGGCTCTCCATGCCCCCGGAGATGGAGCGCACCAGCGAGCGGGCGCTCGCCTATATCGAGGAGCTCGCCCAGCAGGGCAGGCCGAGCGCGCAGGCCGCGCTCAGCTCTGCGGTCTCGGACGCACAGGGGCGCTGGCCGCATCGCATCGAGGACCATCCCTGGTGCAGCGGCGGCGTCTTCTGCGTCAACCCCAGCCCCAACGCCCCGCCCCGCGAGCCCGGCGGCATCACCCAGTTCGAGCACGAGTGGCGCAGCATCGAGCACGCCTTCGCTCAACACCCCGGGCTCACCGGTGTTTACATTGACAGCTACGAGATGTACCTGTTCGCCAACGCGCTCCACTACGACCGGGAGGACTTCCGGGCGGCGGAGATCCCACTCGTCTTCGACTCCGAGGGCAGGGTGTGCCAGCACATGATGTTCAACATGATCGAGTTCACCCGGGAGGTCGCCCGCCGCGTGTGGGCCCGCGGGGGCATGACCTTCGCCAACGCCGCGCCGCACAGCTTCCCCTGGAGCGCTGCGCTACTGGACGTCATGGGCACCGAGACCTGCTGGGCGCCCTCCTGGGGGGCCGTCGGTCAGTATCAGCCTGAGCCCGACGCGAACCTCAACTACTGGCGCGCGCTGTGCCGCCACCGCCCCTACCTGCTCCTGCTCAACACACGCTTCGAGCACTGGCAGCCGGAGTGGTTCGAGCGCTACTTCAAGCGCGCCATCGCCTACGGCCTCTTCCCCTCCATGTTCAGCCACAACGCCTGCGACGACCCCTACTGGCAGAGGCCCGAGCTCTACAACGCCCACCGCCCGCTCTTCCGCCGGTACATCCCCGTCGCCAAGGCCCTCAACGCCGCCGGCTGGGAGCCCATCACCGCCGCCCACACCGACCAGCCCAACGTCTACCTCGAGCGCTTCGGCCGCGCGCCGGGGCCGGTCTACTTCACGCTGCTCAACCACAGCAGCGAGACCCAGCAGGTGACCCTCACGCTCCACCTGGAGGCGCTGGGCCTGGAGGCGTCGCCCAAGCTCCGCGAGGTGCTGTCTCAGGAGTCACTCAGCGCGAGCATGGCCGGCGGTCGCGCGATGCTGGAGCTGGTGATCGAGCCGGAGGACGTGAAGGTCATCGCGGTGGGCCCTTAGCCCGCCCGCGGAAGGCGGATCGAGGTGCCGGAGGCGGCAGCGCCCGCAGGCAGGAGGGAGGGTTCGAGTCGCGCCGCCGGCCCCGCGGCGACGCGGGTCTGGCGCGGCTTCGCGGCGGGGGCGGCGCTGCTGCCGATCAACTGCCTGTGGGTGCTGCACATGGAGCGCATCGCCGCCCACGGGCCCATCCCGAGCACCATCTCTCTGTTCTTCAACGTCGTGTTCATCCTCTTCTTCCTCACGCTCGCCAACGCCGGCGTGCGGAGGCTCCGTCCCGCGTGGGCTTTGACGGGCGGCGAACTGGTCATCGTCTACGTGATGCTCACCATGGGCACTTCACTCGCGGGCCTCGACGGCATGCAGGTGCTCCTGCCTGTCATGACCCATCCCTTCTGGTTCGCCAACCCCGAGAACCGCTGGGACCAGCTCTTCGCCGAGATGCCCACTTGGCTGACGGTGCCCGACCGCGACGTCCTCTACGGCTACTACACCGGCGCCTCCAGCCTCTACCAACCCCAGATCCTCGAGGCCTGGCGCGCCCCCGTCCTATGGTGGACGGGCTTCATCTTCGTGCTCGTCATGGTGACGGTCTGTCTCTCGGTCATCGTCCGCGCGCAGTGGGCCGACCGGGAGCGGCTCACCTTCCCGATCATTCAGCTCCCCCTGGCCCTCGTTGACCCCGAGACCAGCCTGTGGCGCAGCTCCCTGCTCTGGGTCGGCTTCGGGGCCGCGGGCGCGGTCAACATCATCAACGGTCTGCACTACCTCTACCCAGCAGTCCCCTACCTCTCCATCGCGCCGACCCTTGACAACTGGTCGGCGAACAACCTCATGCGCCACCTCACCGACATGCCCTGGCGAGCCATCGGCTGGCTGCCCGTCACCTTCTACCCTGCGGTGGTCGGCATCTGCTTTCTGCTGCCTCTGGACCTGCTGTTCGCCTGTGTGTTCTTCTTCTTCTGGTGGAAGGCGATGTTCGTGCTGTCCGCCGCGCTGGGGCTGAGCGAGGGCTGGACGGAAGCGCTCTCCCGCAGCGTGTTCCCATACCACAACGAGCAGATGTTCGGCAGCTATCTCGCCATCGCCATCGCCCCTCTGCTCGTGGGCCGGCGGCACCTGCGCCACGTCTGGTTGCGCATCATCGGCCGCGCCTCGGAGGCCGACGACTCGGGCGAGGGGCTGCCCTACCGGGCGGCCGCCGTCGGCGCGGTGGCGGGCATCGCGCTGCTCGCGCTCTTCAGCATCCGGGCCGGCCTCGCGCCCGCGCTGGCCGCGCTCTTCTTCATCATCTACTACCTCGTCTCGCTCGCCGTCGCACGCGTCCGCGCCGAGTTCGGCTCCCCCGTCCACGACTTCCACTGGGCCGGCCCCGGCCAGACCATCACCTACATCGGCGGCACCGCGAACCTGCGCCCCCAGGACCTGCGCGCGCTCAGCCTGCTGTGGTGGTTCAACCGCGCCTACCGACAGCACCCCATCGCCAACTCGCTCGAGGGCCTGCAGATGGCCCACCGGGCGCGCGCCAGCGCCCGCGCGGTGGCCGCCGCCCTCCTGGCGGCCGCGCTCCTCGGCGCGGTGGCGGTCTTCTGGGGCTGGCTCCACTACGCCTATCGGATGGGTGTCGCCTCGGGCTGGGGTGGGGGAGACTGGCGCGGCAACGAGATGGCCACCACCCTCCAATCCTGGGTCGAGGGCCCCACCCCCGCCAACCCCGACTCCCTGCTCGCCATCGCGGCCGGCTTCGCCATCACCATGGGCCTGGCCGCGGCCCGTACCGCCTTCGTCGGCTGGCCGTTCCACCCCGTCGCCTACGGCCTATCAGCCTCCTGGTCCATCCACATCGTGTGGATGCCCATGCTCATCGCCTGGCTGGTCAAGTTCGCCATCCTCCGCTATGGCGGCCTGCGCCTCTACCGCCAGGCCCTGCCCCTCTTCTTCGGCCTCATCCTCGGCGAGGCAGTGGTGGGCTGCGCCTGGCCCGTCTACGGCCTCCTCCGCGGCACCCCCACCTACAGCTTCTGGGGGCTGTAGGTTCCTCTTACTCTCACTCCTCCCCCGCCGCCACCTTCGCCTCCCGCAGCGCCTCGGCGACTGCGTCCCGCAGCAGGAACAGCGACTTGTGCATGATGGTGTCGCCCAGGGCGGGGTCCATCGCCATCGAGGCCAGGCACGGGTAGCCGTGGTGGAGCTGCCCCGCCTGCTCAGCCAGCGACTCGTCGGCCGGCAGACCGACCAGCTTCCCGGCCACGAAGTGCGTGAGCCCGCAGGGAGAGCCGCGCACCACGTCCGCCGCCGCCACCCGGCCCCCCTCGACCCGCAGGCGCAGCTTCGGCGAGCCCACCCCGAACTGCTCGCAGAACTCCACCAGCGCGGGCGTGCTCGGCTCCAGCGAGCAGAAGGGCTTGGGGAAGGCCGACTCCATCTCCGCCCGGGCGCAGGCCTGCGTCACCTGCCGCTCGAGCCCCGGCTTGATCCAGTTCGGGTCCTCGATGGGCGCGATCAGCGCCCGCACGCTCCCGCCCCTCACCATGTTCGGGATCTCGAGCAGCAGCTCGGGGTGGATGTTGATGGCGATGATCGCCTCACCCGCGCCCAGCTCTGCCGGCAGATACTCGGCGGCATCGTCCAGCACCGGGGGGAGCGAGCGCGGCACCTGGTAGGCGTCCACCTCCCCCGGCGCCACCCCCGACAGGTGTGCGTACACCCGCTCGAAGTACCTCCCCCCCACATGCACGATCTCCACGCGCACCCCAGGCTCCTCCTTGCGGCGTCTTCTCTCTCCCTCAGGACCGGTAGGCCTTGAGGAAATCGTCGCAGTACACGGCGCGGTTGAGCAGCACCTCCGCCGCGATCATCGCATCCATCATCTCGGTGTCCGTCACGTCCAGGATCGCCGCGTCCAGCCCCGCCGCCAGCGCCATCACCAGGTAGGTGCGGTTCAGCAGCGCGCGGAGGGTCGTCCCCTGCGAGACGTTGCTCAAGCCCAACACCGTCTTGGGCGGTGGGTCCGAGAGGAGCTTGACGTTCCGGATGGTCTCCAGGACATGACCGGGCGTGGGCTGGGTGACGTTCACCGGCAGGATCACCGCGTCTATCATCAGCCGGTCCGGCTCCAGCCCATGCTCCATCGCCTTGGCGACGATGCGCAGCGCGATCTCGCTGCGCCCAGCGGCGTCCCGCGGGATGCCGTTCTCATCAATGGTGAGCGCGATCAGCATCGCCTGGTGCTCGACCGCCATGGGGACGAACACGTCGAGCTGCGCCTCGTCGCCCTTGGTCGAGTTGATGATCGCGCCCGGCCCCGCCAGCTCCAGGCCCCGCCGGATCACCTCTGGCTTGGTCGCGTCTATCGCCAGCGGCGCGTCGGTCACCTCCCGGATGGACCTCACAAGCCACTCCATCGCCGCCAGGGGGTCGGTCGCCGCCGGCCCGACGTTCACGTCCAGGGCCTGCGCACCCGCCGCGAGCTGCGCCTTCGCCAGCTCCTGGATCGGGCCCGGGTCCTGCTCGCGGATGGCCGCGGCCACCCCCTTGAACATGCCGTTGATGCGCTCGCCGATCGCGTACACCGCTCACGCCTCCTCGCTCATCAGAGAGTCCACGAGCTTCCGCAGCAGCGCCACCGACCGCGGATGCCACATCACGAAGACGTGCGTTCCACCATGCAGGAAGCACGCCGCCGTAGTCGCCTCCCACGCCACCCCCCGCTCCTCCGCCGGTCCCCACCCGGGCGCCGCCTCCTCCGGCGCCCTCGCCTCCTTCGCCTTCCACACCTCCGAGCCCACCTGGGCCAGCAGCGGCATCGAGAGCATCCGGTCGCCCGAGAGCGCCGCCAGGCGGGTGCGCTCCATGATCGAGTAGGCGTACTCCATGCCGTAGCCCAGCCCGCCAGTGGACTGGAACATCACGATGCGCGAGAGATCCAGGCCCATCTCCGAGACCAGGATGTTCACCTGCTTCTGGATGTTGATGTCCAGGGGCGCCTCGGTGATGAGCATGTGCCCGTCGGCCAGGCAGGCGGCGGTGATGGTCTTGTAGTTGTCCTGGGTGGCGGTGCCCAGCAGGCACCTCTCCCCGGCCGCCACCTCGCTGCACCTGGGCATGACCTCGTTGTCCTTCTCCGCCTGCCCGCAGCCCCAGATGATCAGCGGAACGCCCACCGCCTCCAGCACCGACTTCACCACCTGCGCGCACTCCTCCGCCGAACGGTTCTCCCGATCGGGGTGCGCGCCGGCCAGCCGCAGGCAGATCATGTCCGCTCCGTACTCCTCGACGCACTTCTTCGCCCAGGCCGCGGGGTCGCGGTCCACCTCGCCGACCGCCTCCGCCATGGGCGCCGGCCACTCGGCGGGCGGCACATCGAGGACCTCCATGGCGATAGCGGGCCGGTGCTGCGTGCGCCCCTCGAAGTGCAGGAACGGCAGCGTCGTGTCGCCGCCGACGGTGATCGTGGAGGCCCGCGTGCCCCCCTCCGCCGGGGTGGCCCCGAAGGTCACCGTGTTGACCGCGCCCGCCCACTTCTCCACAGGCAGCTCAAACGCCATCTATGCTCTCCCTTCCGTACCGATCAGCGCCCAGCCGAGCCCGGCTCCCCGAGCCCGAGCGCCGCGCGCACCTTGTGCATGTCAACGTGCTGCCGGAACAGCGCCCGGGCCCGCTCCACCTTCGCGCTCTCCCGCACCCGCAGCCGCCCCTGGAGCTGCTCGAGCCGCTCCACCGTGGACAGCGTATCGTGCGGCGCCAGCAGCAGCGGCACCCCGAGCTGCTGGGCCCGCTTGACGATCACCTCGCTCGGGTAGATGTTGCCGGTGAGGATGATCGCCTTCGTCGCCGTCTGGAGGGCCGCGAGCTGGATGTCCGCCCGGTCGCCCCCAGTGATGACCGCCTTGTCGGCGAGCTGCCGGAAGTACTTGGCGGCGCTCGCCACCCCCATGGCCCCGATCACGAAGTGCACCACCAGCTCGTCGAGCGCCTTCTCGCAGCACAGCAGCTTCGCCGGCAGGTGCTCCACCAGCTCCCGCACCGTCACCGCGCCCAGCAGCTCGTCCTCGGGCAGCGCCCCCAGCACCGGGATGCCCCGCGCCGCAAGGTGCGCGCCCAGCGGCCCCTTCAGCTCCTCCGCGGCGTCCGGCCCCACGAAGTTGAAGATCGCCCCCACCG
>CAYLPT010000150.1:0-3750 GCA_964385645.1 uncultured bacterium | reverse complement strand
GCCCAGCACGATCCCGAACACCGCCAGAATCCGCCCCACCGCCTGCAGGATTCGCGACTGAGTGTCCACCGTGAAGTCCGGCTGGTTGTCGTGGCGCCGCATCAGCACGGCCCAGATCTGGTCCGCCGCCGCCTCGGTGTGGCGCAGGTCGGCCGTCTGGGCCCACATCACCCACACCCGCTTGTCCCCCGTGATGCGCTTCTGCGCCGTCGTCAGGGGGATGTACACATCCTTGTCCGGCTCCTGACCCATCGCCCGCCCCTTGCGCTTGGCCACCCCGATGACGGTGAAGGTCACCCCCCGCGCCCGCAGGCTCTGTCCCACCGGGTCCTCATCCTCGCCCCACAACTCCTCCCTCACCCGGGCGCCCACCACGCACACCTTGCGCCACTGGTCATAGTCATCCTGTGAGAAGAAGCGCCCCGACTGCAGCTCCACACGGTGAAGCCGCGCGAACTCCGGCTGGCACCCCACCAGCCGCCCCCTGAACTCCTCCCCCTTGACCTCGAAGTCGGTATTGTCCATGGGCAGCTCCGGGGAGACATGCTCCACGAGGGAGCACTCCCGCCGGATCGCCTCCGCATCGTCGGTGGTCAGGAACCTGACCTGAGAGCGTCCCTCCCCCCGCTTGCGCTCCTCTGGAGAGAAGAAGATGATCACCAGCCGTGACCCCATCTCCTCGAACTCCTGCACCACCTGGTCCCTGATCCCCTCGATGAAGGCCACCATCGTGATCACCGAGGCGACGCCGATGATCACGCCCAGCATGGTGAGCGCGGAGCGCAGCTTGTTCGCCGCCAGGCACGACAGCGCTACCCGCAGGCTTGCCCAGAAGCCCATGCTCGTCCCCTCAGTCCTCGCGCCGCTCCGACTCGCGCCGGATGTCTATCGTCTTGCGCTTCGGCATCCCCGCCTTGCCCAGCTCCACCTTCTGCCCCTCCTCCAGCCCAGAGCGGATCTCGGTCCGCGAGTCGCTCTCCAGCCCCTTGGTCACTTCCCGGTCCTCAGTCTCCAGCTTGCCGTCCTTCTCGCTCGTCACCACCGACACGAACCACTTCCCCTCCTCATCGTCCTTCTGGAAGAGCGCTTCGTTGGGCACCCACAGCACGTCCTCCGCCCGCCGGCACACGATCTCCACATCCGCCGTCATCCCCGGCCGCAGCCCGTCGTGCCGCCCCGTCAGCGTCACCTCGATCGGGAACCTCACCACCCCTGCGCTCTGCGGGTCATAGGCCGACGCCGGCGCCACCCGCGTCACCGTGCCCGTGAACTTGCGCTCCCGCAGCGCATCTGCCGTGACCTTCACCTCCTGCCCGAGGCGCACGTGGTCCACATCCACCTCGTTGACGTTCACCTTGACCAGCATGGTGGAGACATCGCCGATGGTCACGATCGGCGCCCCCGCGCCGTAGTAGGACACCGCGGTGATCAGCTCCCCCTCCCGCACGTGCCGCTTGATCACCACCCCTGAGCGCGGGGCCCGGATCACCGCATCGGCCAGCCGCGACTCGATCTCCGCCAGGGAGTCCTCGAACTGCCGCACCGCCGCCTGCGCCTCCGCCACCCGCGAGCGCGCCACCGCCACCTCCGCGCGCCGGGTCTCCGCCATCGCCCGCGCCGCCTCCTGCTCGCGCAGCCGCTGCTGCGCCGACTGCCACTGCTGGAGCGCCAGCTCCCGCGCCGCCTCCGCCGCCTCCACCTCGTTGCGGGAGACATAGCCGCCCATCTCGAAGAGCTGCCGTTTGCTCTCGTGGATCCGCTCGGCATCCCGGCGCCGCGTCTCCGCCTCCCTCACCGCAGACTCCGCCGCTCGCAGGCTCGCCTCCGCCTGCGCCACCTGCGACTCGATCAGCTCCTCGTCCCGCGCCAGCGACAGCCGCGCCTGCTCCAGGCGCGCCCGCGCCGCAGCGAGCTGTGCTTTCACCTGGTCTCGCTGCGCCTCCAGCTCCGGGGCCTCCAGGCGCGCGATCAGGTCGCCCTCCTCGACCTGGTCCCCCTCCTCCACCGCCAGGTGCACCACCCGACCCGCCACCCGCGACCTCACCTCGACGCTCACCAGCGGCTCCACGAAGCCCGTCTCCCTCACCACCACCGCCACCTCCCCCCGCTTCACCTCCGCGGTGCGCGGGCCCTCCGGCTTGGGCCGGAACCTCATTGCCAGCACCGCCCCGGCCCCGCCCAACACCACCAGCGGCAGCACCACCGCCAGCAGCACGATCCTCAACCGCCTTCGTCGCCGCATCTTCCTCACTCTAGTTGCACCTCGTCCCCGCCCTCACACGTTCCAGGTTCTCCCCGCGCCCGCCTGCTCCTGGAGGCGCGCGCCAGCCTCCGCCCTCAGCACGTATACGAGCGCCGCGACGCCGCGGTTTCACCTTCGGCCGATGGTAGAGTCAGGCGCGCGTAGGGTAAACCTCCTCGGGCACACAGAGACCACACACCACACCGAAGGAGCCCCGGCGTGTCAGCCACCCTCAGAGTCGCCATCGCCGGCGCCGGCTTCGGCGGAATGTACGCCGTCGGCCTGCAGGCCCAGCCCGAGGTCGAGGTCGTCGGCGTCTTCAGCCGCCGCCCGGAGCGCGCCGCCGAGATGGCCCGGCGCTTCCAGATCCCCTACCACACCCACCGCTTCCGGGAGCTGCTGGAGCTGCCCGACCTCGACGCCCTCGCTATCGTCACCCCCAACTCCACCCATGCCGAATATGCCCTGGCCGCCCTCCGCGCCGGCAAGCACGTCATCTGCGACAAACCCCTCGCGTTGAACTCGCGCCAGGGGCGGGAGCTGCTCGCCACCGCCGAGCGCGCGGGCGTCAAGCACATCACCTTCGTGCCCTATCGCTTCTCCCCGGCCGCCCGCGCCATGAAGCACACCCTCGGCACCGGCCAGCTCGGCCGCCTCATCTCACTGCGCGCCACCTGGGGCGTGGACCTCACCCGCGAGCCGCTGCGCTGGCGCTTCCAGAGCAAGCTGGCCGGCCCCGGAGTGGTCGCCGACCTGGGCGCCCACCTGCTGGATCTGCTCCTGTGGTGGCTCCCTCCCCCCCGGAGGCTGCTCGCCCGCTGCCAAACGCTCGTGCCCACCCGCCCTGCGGAGATCGGCGGCCGCACGCTCCCCGTGGATGTGCCCGATGAGTGCTGGGCGCTCCTCGAGTTCCCCCACCAGGGAGTCGGCTGCCTCTCTCTGTCCTGGAACGCGCAGCGCGACCAGCGGGTCGAGATCCACGGCACCCGCGCCTCCCTTACCTACCACTCCCCCTCCCTGCTCCAGTGGCTCCAGGGCCGCGGGCCCTTCCAGCCCACCCTCACCATGGCCCCCGCCGGCGCGCCCGAGCGCGCCTCGCAGCTCCCCTTGCCCGACGATCTGCCCTTCACCCGGCCGGACGAGGCCCTCGGGCATATCTTCCGGCACCTGGTGGCCCACCTGACGGAGGCGCCCCACAGCGACGCCGTCGCCACCTTCCGCGACGGCGTCAACGCCCTCGAGCTCATTGACGCTATCGTCGCCTCCGACGCCTCCGGCGCCTGGACCGACCTCTACCTCCCGAGCTAGCGACGGCCGGCCAGGTCGCCGCGGTTGACACCCTCGCCGCCGGCTCCCTATACTGGGCCCGCGCCGCCGAGGAGAGCGCGCCATGGAGCGCCCCCGCCACACCGTCAGCGTCATCCTGCCGACCCACAACCGCCCGCGCTGGCTGCTCCAGGCCGCCGCCAGCGCCCTCTTTCAGCGCCGCCGACCGGAGGAGATCATCA
>CAYLPT010000149.1:0-4392 GCA_964385645.1 uncultured bacterium | reverse complement strand
CGCCTCCCCCAGGGCATCGGCGCCAGTCTGACCCACTTCGCGAGCGGCCGCCGGCAGCGCCCCATCGCCCGCCCCGGCCTGCCCCCGTCCTGCGCCGCCCGCGCGCCCGATTGGGAGCCCGGGTGACGCTGGGACCTCCCGTCGGGCCGGGCGACAATCGGCTTCGCGGGTAGCTTGACGTGGAGCGACGTCGCTGCTAGTCTAGATGCAACGCAGTGGCGCAATCAAGTTGCATCTGGCGGGCGTGGAGACAGGCCATGGTGGCACGCACCGGCCATCTCGAGCGGGCGTTGCGCGAGCGAGGGGTGCGGATCACCCCCCAGCGGGCGGTGCTGCTCTCGCTCATCGAGAGCGCGGGGCGACCTGTCGACGCGCGCTCCCTCCTGGAGCGGGTCCGCAGGGCGCTCCCGAGCGTGGACAAGACCACGGTCTACCGCACCATCGCGCTGCTGAAGGAGCACGGCCTGGTGGACGAGCTCGACCTGCTCCACCGCAACGGACTCGCCCATTACTACGAGCCGGTGCCGGAGCAGCAGGAGGTCCATCTGGTGTGCGAGCGCTGCGGCGCGATCATAGAGGCCCGCAGTCCGCTGTTGGAGCGGCTGAGACGCGACATGGAGCGGGCGCACGGCTTCCGCGTGAAGGCCTCTCGGGTGGAGATGGGGGGCCATTGCCGGAGGTGCCAATGAGCGCTTTTTCCCCGTCCATCCTGCTGCAACTCAGTTGCAGCAAACTGCGGGCGTGGGGAGCTTAGATCTCTTGAGGGGGAGCATTATAGGAGGCCTGACATGGACCGCGGTATCGGACGCGCGAGCGCTGCCGCGCGCCCCGCGCGCAGCGGCTTCACGCTCGTGGAGCTCCTGGTGGTGTTGGCGATCATCGGGCTGCTGGCCTCGATGGCGATGCCGGTCTACTCCCGGGCGCGCGAGTCGGCGCGGCAGGCGCGCTGTTTGAGCAACCTGCGCCAGCTGGGCCTGGCGCTGACCATGTATGTGCAGGATTGGGGGGCCTATCCGCTGCACTCCCACCGCGAGCTAGGCAACCCCGGGTGGCGCTGGATGCCCATGCTCCTGACCTACACCACCGGCCGGGAGCTGCACCGTTGCCCGAGCGGGGACCCCGACATCGCCCTCACCAGCCCCAAGCAGGTCTACGGCTACAACTATCAGTACCTCGGCAACGGGCGCGACCCTTGGGGGGTGGGCCGGCCGGCGCTGCTGGTGCGGGACGGGATGATCGCGAACCCGTCGGCCACTATTGCCATCGCCGACTCACGGGGGCTCGCGAGGTACCTGGGCACGCCGGACGAGCAGGTGGGCGGTTACGCGCTGGACCCCCCATTCCCGTCACCCTCCTACGGGCTGTTCTACGGCCGGACGGCGGACCCGGCCGACCGCGCGCTGCCGGCCGCGCGACACGGGGGGCGGGTGAACGTGGCGTTCTGCGACGGACACGCGCGCTCGCTTCTTCTGTCGGTGCTCGAGCGGGACTGCGCACTGTGGAACGGCACCGGGGAGCCCTGCGGCATGCCGGGGTGCGCGCACTCCTAGGGGCCGAGCCCCCCCAGAGCCATTGTGTTACCTTGATTCCGGGTGAGGAGGAGGCATAGAGGAAACAGAGTGGACGCAACAGAGGCGAAAGCTACCATGGCAGCGGCGAGGTGGAAGCGTAGCTTGTTGGCGGCGTTGGCGCGGGCGCCCGACCCGCGGGGTCGGCAGGGGCGGCGCTACCACCGGAGCTGCATGCGGGGGTGGCGCTGTTGCTTGAGGAGCCGCCCTGCCCACCCACCCTGGTGCCCCAACGCCACCGCCACGGAGATCGGCTGGAGGTGCGGGAGTTGGCGGTCTCCAGCGAGCTCAACGAGTGGGCGCAATGGCCCGGGCTAGCCCAGGTGGGCCGGCTGAGCTGTGTGCGGCGGCGCAAGGGCCAGCTCACTCAGGAGACCTCCTGCCTGATCACCAGCCGCTCCCCCGAGCAGGCGTCGCCGGCCCAAGTGCTGAGGCTGGTGCGGGGTCACTGGGGCATCGAGAACCGCCTGCACTGTCCGCCTGAGGCGGATTCGACGAGGATCGCTGCCAGGTGCGAACCGGCGCTGCTCCCCAGGTGATGGCCGCGCTGCGCAACCTGGCGATCGGGCTGTTTCGCCTCCAGGGCCTACACAACATCGCCGCCGCGCCCCGCGGCCACGCCTGGCACGCCCAACGCGCCATCGCCCTGGTCACCTACCCCAATCTAACTCCCGCGCAGATAACGAAATGACCCTGCCGCATGATCGCTCCGGGATCGCCCGTCGTCCAGCGCGGCTTCCAGCATCTACAAGGCTTCACGCCGATGATTTTCTGAAGACTGGTCCCGGTCGCCAGCGGCTGCCCCAGGCACCTCGCCCACTGCGGCTCCCCCTCTCGGCTGCCGCCTCCCCCTCCTGCTCTCCCGGTACGCGCTCGTCATCGTTGATCGCCCGGAGCGCCGCGCTCGCCCTGCGCACCTTCACCAAGGGCCGGGCATCAGCCATCCACCTGCTCCTCTGGGACGCCCAGTTCGCCGGACCAGGCGTCATCTCCCCTCGGATCCGGATACGGCCGAGCGGCAGGAAACGCGAATAGCCAGCCGCGATCGCCGCCCGGCTGCCACTCACCGTCGCGACCCAACCCAGCCGCGACCCCCAAGACCGGGCCGCCCTGGGTCAGCGAGAGAGGACCGCCTCGCGCCGCTCCACCTTGGTCGCCTCCCAGCTCCCGGTCGCCAACTGGCACGACTACCTGGGCGATCCCAAGGTACCAGGCGGGGAAATGCCTGCTACTTCAATGGGGCCACGGCTCGGTAGCCGTGGAGACGGCCTGCTTCGTCAGTTGCGCCCAGGAAGCGGCGTCCTGCTTCGTCAACTGTGTGAGGCGCTCACTCACCTGTCCGCCGACTGTGATCGCGCAGTCCCAGTCTTTGTGCCCGCCAAGACCGCCTTTGCCAGTTCGGAGGGCTCCATTCCATCCCACCTTGGTCTCCATCATGCTGGCCAGCTCGTCGCAGACGCGGCGGGTCATCCCAGCCGCATCGGTAGGCAACGGCTTCGGGGCAAGGGCGGCTGCGATCTGCCCGGTGCGCTTACCGCGCTCTGCCACACCGAAGAAAGCGGGCCCGCTGATCGCTCTCTGGCCGGTGATCATCCGGACGACATCCGTCAGCGAGCGATAGACGCCGCCTTCGAAGTGGATCTTGTTCCCCTCCACCACCTGGACGAGATACTCGCGGCCCTTGTAGGTGCGGCGCAGGACAGTCCCCTCCTCCAGGACATGAAGCTGGTCTCCATCAACGACCCAGTCCACTTGCCGGTGGTGGCTGACTCCCCCTCCTTCCACGGATTGGATGACCATCCCCCGCATCGCCTACGCCAACATCTGCTGCGCGGAGTGCGCCGGAGCGCAGTGGGGGCCTGGCTGCAATCAGTCTGAGGACGGCCCGCCCGTCGCCTACTGCAGCGATGACCCCGTCCTGGTGGACTGCTGGCATACCATCCACGCTCACCGGTCCTGGGCCCGTGACCCCCGCAGGAAGGCGGCCAGCGCCCGGCACCTCGGCGGCACCAACATCGGCTTCGCTGACGGCCATGCCAGGTGGTGGTCGGCAGAGGCCCTGCTCGCCGCGGCCGACGAGGGCAGGTTCGAGAGAATCGGCTTCATCTGCACCGCCGACCAAGGGGCAGTCGGGTCGAGCGTGGAGGACTACCGCATGAACTGCGGCGGCGATCCTCCGCCTGACATGACCTTCCTCCACAGCAAGTCCATAGACTTCTACGGCCGGCCCAACTACTAGCGGGCACATGCCTTGGTCCCGACCCGGCCGGGGTGAAATGTAGTGTAACTGCGGCGGGGCGTCCCTCCCATCTGTTGACGCTCCGCCGCAGCTGTCGCTTCGCCGGGTACGGCGGGCGTAGGCTCCCCCCTCGTCCTGTGGAATCGCACCGCCGGGAGAGGCGACGACTTGGCCGCCCTCAAAGCCGCCGCGCGTGGCAATACGAAGCAGGAAAGGGCGAACGTGAGCGCACCAAGACCAGACTACCCACAGAGTTCGCTGATCACCAAGGTCACACCTAGCAGATTCCGCTACCACAAAGGTGACGGAGATATGTGGCCCATCACCTGGGCCGCCGACGGCAACCTCTACGGCGCCGCGGGCGACAACTCCGGCTCCCCAATGAACTTCTGGAAGATCACCGGCGACCCCAAGCACGGATGGGGCATCTGCCTCTTCCTCATTGACAACATGCCGATCGAGGTCGGCAAGTACTGCCAGGCCCCGCCGGCCGATCCAAAGAACGGCGTGAAACCGGCCGGTCTGTTGAGCGTGGACGGGACCCTCTACTTCGCGGTGGAAGCGATGAACTACGGCGAGGACCCG
>CAYLPT010000148.1:0-4415 GCA_964385645.1 uncultured bacterium | reverse complement strand
GCCGTCGGGTTCCTCGTCGGCCTGGCCGCGGTGGGCGCCCTGCGCTGGCTGAGCCGGCGCGGCGTCCTGAGCCATGACCCTTTGGAGGCGTAGCGGTGTTGGCCATCCAGACTTACAACCTGACGCGCCATTATGGCGACCTGGTGGCGGTGGACCATCTGAACCTGACAGTAGAGTCGGGCGAGATCTATGCTTTCCTCGGGCCCAACGGCGCCGGCAAGACCACCACCATCCGCATGCTCTGCGGCCTCCTGCGCCCCACCGCCGGCCGCATCCGCATCGGCGGCTTCGACCTCGAGCGCCAACCCCTGGAGGTCAAGCGCATCATCGGCATCCTCCCGGAAGAGGTGGGGCTGTACGAGCGCCTCACCGGAGAGGAGTTCGTCCTCTTCGCCGCCCGCATGCACGGGCTCCCCCTCGAGGAGGCCGGCCGGCGGACCGCCGAGCTGCTCGATCTCCTCGAGTTGAGCGACGCCAAGGACAAGCTGATCGTGGACTACTCCACCGGCATGAGGAAGAAGACCGCCTTCGCCGCCGCCCTCATCCACGGGCCCCGGGTCCTCTTCCTAGACGAGCCCTTCGGCGGCGTGGACCCCATCTCGGTGCGCGCCATGCGCCAGGTGCTCCGCCAGCTTACCGCCCGCGGCACCACCATCTTCTTCACCACCCACGTCATGGAGGTCGTCGAGCGCCTCTGCACCCGGGTGGCGATCATCAACCGGGGCCGCATCGTCGGCGAGGGCGACGTCGCCGAGCTGCGCGCCAAGGCCGAGGCGCAGGAGGACTCCTCCCTCGAGGACGTCTTCCTCAAGCTCGTCGAGGCCCGCCTCGACCGCGATGCCCTGAGCTGGCTCTAGGATGCCCGCCGCGCGCGAACAGCTCTTGCTCATGCTCTGGCTGAAGCGCCGCCTCCTCTGGCGCCACTACACCCAGAACCTCCCCGCAGCCGTCGGCGCCATCGTGGCCGTGCTCGTCATGCTCCCCGGCGCCCTCGCCATCGCCGTCTCCCTGCTCGCCGGCTATGTCCTGCTCGACCCGCCCGGTCCCGACCACCTGCTCCGGGCCGCGCTCCTCGCGACCTATGCGGTGTGGATCTTGTCGCCCCTGTTCGGCTATGTGCTCACCGAGGACTACGATCTCTCCAAGCTCTTCGTCTACCCGGTGTCCCTGCGCACCATCTGCCTCGGCGCTGCCGCCGGCTCCGTGCTCGACATCGGCGTCCTCGCCATGCTGCCCTCCATGCTCGCGGCCGTGGTCGGGTTCGCCACCAGCCTGCCGGCCTTCGCCATCATCGTCGTCGCGCTGGCATTGTTCCTCTTCCACACCCTTGCCCTGAGCCAGGCTCTCCCCCTCGCCGGCGCGGCCGCCCTCCGCAGCCGGCGGGCGCGCGACCTGCTGGTCGTGGCGGCCCCCTTCATCGCCATTGCGGTGTACGCCCTCTCGGTCCTGGGCACGCGCCAGGCCGCCGACTGGGACTGGCAGTGGTCGCGCTTGCTCGACAGCGCCCCCTGGCGCGCTCTCGGCTATCTGCCCCCGGGCATGGCCGCCCACGCGGCCGCCGCCGCGCGCCGGGGCGACTTCGCGCCCGCCCTCGCCTGGACGCTGGCCCTCGCCGCCCTGGCGGTCGCCACCCTCCACTTCGCTGCCTGGCTGATGCGCCTCGCCTATGCTGGCGAGGGCCCTGCCGTCGCCGTCCGCGCGCGGGCCAGGGGGCGGGCAGCACGCGCCCCCGGCGCGATTGCGCGCACACTGAACCTGCTGCCGCCCGTCGTGGGCGCCGTCGCCCAGAAGGAGCTGCGCTACCTCTCCCGCGACCCGGCCCTCAAGTCCCGCCTCGTGGCCGCGCTCTACTTCGCGCTCGTCATCGGCGTCGCCTTTCTGTACCCCCGGGCCCTGGACCACGCCGAGCTGGCCGGCGCTGTGAGGCACGTCGGCCTCTGGGCGGTGGCGGCCTTGCTCGCCCTCACCCAGTCCGATCTGGTGTTCAACATCTTCGGGGACGAGGGCCCCGCGGCCGCCGTGCTCTTCATGTTCCCCAGCTCCCGCCGCCACATCATCATGGGCAAGAACCTCGCCTTCTTCGTCACCCTCGCGGGGCTGAACTGCGCGCTGGTCGGCGGGCTCAGCGCCGCAGCCGGCGAACTCGCCCTCTGGCCAGTTGCCGCACTGTGGGCCGCCGAGCTCACCGCCATCGCGGTGGCCTGCGGCAACCTGGTCTCCGTGTGGCACCCGGTGCGGATGGTCACCCGGGGCTGGCTGCCCCAGCGCCGGTCCGCCAGCCTGAGCTTCTTCCGCGCGGTCGTATACCTGCTCTTCGCGCTTTTGGTGGGGCTCCTGTCCCTGCCCGCGCTGGGCGCGCTGGCCGGGCCGGTGTACTGGCTCGGCGCCCCCTGGCTGCTCCTGGGAGTGCCGGCCTCCTTGGCCTGGGTCTGGGGCTGCTACGCCGGCTGCCTTCGCGTCGCCGAGAGGGAGCTGCTGGCGCGGGAGATCGAGGTGGCCGAGCGGGTGGCAAAGGAGCCCTAGCCGCCCGCGGGTTGACGTCGGTGCGCCACGGAGGCTATCATCGCGCCATTCGGCGCCGCGGGTAGGAGTCGCGGGCGACAAGGGGTAACCTACAAGTGGGGAGAGGGGGGGCCTCGACTTCCCGAAGGGTGACGCGATGAGACAGACGAGACCAGAAGAGGAGCCGCTGCTTCCGCCCTGGATCATGAAGCTGGTGCTGATCCTCGGGCCGCTCGCGGTCGTCGTCGGCATCTACTGGCTGATGACGGCGGTGCTGAGGGTGCCAGGCAAGATCTCGGCCCCAGTGCTCGCGGTGCTCACCATCGCATTGGCGGTCTACCTGGGCGGCCGGCTGTACAAGCCGTTCTACGTCAACAAGGAGGGCCGCTGTATCGCGCGGGGCGCCAAGCAGCGCGCCCAGTGCCGGCACTTCATCGCCGGCGCGCGGCTGGGCGGCGGCTGTGGACGCCTGCGGGAGGACGGCAGGTGCCGCTACGTGAGGTGACCGCGCCCCGCTAGCGCCAGGCGGCCATGTAGTCCCGGCGCTGGTACTCGGCCACCATGCCCTCGTCCAGCGGGTAGCGACCCCATCGTCGCCCCGCCGCCACCATGGCCCGGTAGTTCTCCGGCCTCACCGCAGGGTGGATGGAGTTGCTCGAGGCCAGGATGTACCCGCCGCCGGGGGCGCCCTTGGCGATGGTCTCCTTCACCGCCTCCTCCACCTGCTCCGGGGTGGCGTGCGGGAGCAGCTCCGTGCAGTCCACGTTCCCCACCAGGGCCAGCTGACCCCCGTAGCGCCTCTTCACCTCCCCGATGTCCATGCCTGCGATCGGCTCCAGCGGGTCAATGGCCTCAATGCCCGCCTCCACCATATCATCGAGCAGTGACCAGATGTTGCCATCCGTGTGCTTGATGTACAGCGCCCCGGCCTCGTGCGCGGCCTCCACGCTGCGCCGCAGGTAGGGCAGCACGAATTCCCGGAAGTGCCCCGGCGACATCACCGGCCCCCCGCGGCCGGCGTAGTCGTCGCCGGAGACGATCACGTCGGCCCCCTCCGCCACCGCGCGCCGCATCAGCCGCACCTTGTAGTCCAGCGCCAGCTCCGCCACCCCGTGGGCGAGCCGTGGCGCCTCCAGGTAGTCCAGCAGCAAGTTCTCCATGCCGCCCCGCAGCAGGTGGGGGTACTCGAAGCCATCGTGGGTCAAGAACACGATCGCCCGCTGCCCCTTGAACCGTCGCACCGCCGCCCGCAGCGACTCGAGCCGATAGCCAGCCTCCGGGTCGGGCGGAGCGTAGCGGCGCAGATCGCCCTCGCTGCCGATGGGACCCGCGATCGGATACGGGATGCCGAACTCCGTGAAGCCCCACACGATGCCCCACTCATCCACCACCCGCCGGCCCGCGCTCTCCCCGACCGTCCGCCCCGACCAGGTGAGGGCCTGCTCGTTACCCGACGCCGGCCGCAGAGGCATGTCCTCGAACACCGTGATCGCGTCGAGGTCCTCCTGCTCCACAAACTCCTCCAGGCTCCTGGCCCCCCAGGCCGAGAGCGTCGGCTCGTTGACGATCAGCTCCCAGTGTGGAACTCGATCCGGCTGCTCCCGCCGCAGCGCCGCCATGAACCGCTCGTAGCCGTTCACCGCCTTCTCCTGCCCGCTGCTAACCGGTGGCGCAGGTCCTCGACCTGCGCAGCGGGCGCGCCCGCCAGCACCTGGGCCCGCCTACTCCAACCCCGCGTAGTACGCCTCCACCGCCTCGATGTCCACGGTCTCGTCGGGGGGCAGCCCCAGCCGCTGGTAGAGGTCCCGGCGGGCGCGCATGTCGGCCAGCAGGATCGCCCGCGCGTGGCGGGCCACCTGCTCGGTCACCCCGAGGGGTACGACCACGACGCCGTCGTCATCACAGCCCACGAT
>CAYLPT010000147.1:0-3645 GCA_964385645.1 uncultured bacterium | reverse complement strand
CCGGCCTTCGACAAAACATGCGTCATCGCCGAGGTCAGCGTGGTCTTGCCGTGATCCACGTGCCCAATGGTGCCCACGTTCACGTGCGGCTTGGTCCGCTCGAACTTCGCCTTGCCCATCTCCTTCGCTCCCTGTTGGCTGGTTGTTGCCTCAGGCCACCTTGGCCGTCGCCGCCCCCGGCACGATCGTCCGCGCGATCTCGGGGGGCACCTCCGCATAGTGGGAGGGCTCCATCGTGTATGTCCCCCGCCCCTGGGTCAGGTTGCGCAGCGCCGTCGCATACCCGAACGCGTTCGCCAGCGGCACCGTCGCCCGGATGGTCTGCGTGCCCCCCGGGGAGGCGCTCACCCCCGTTACCTGGGCCCGCCGGCTGTTCAGGTCAGCCAGCACATCGCCCAGGCGCCCCTCCGGGCACACCACCTCGACTCTCATGATCGGCTCCAGCAGCACCGGCTCTGCCTCCCGCAGCGCCTTCCGCAGCGCTTCCGAGCCCGCGATCTTGAACGCCATCTCCGAGGAATCCACCTCGTGCGCCTGCCCGTCCACCAACGCCACCTCGACGTCCACCACCGGGTGCCCCGCCAACACCCCGCTCGCACACGCCTCCCGCACCCCCGCCTCCACCGCCGGGATGAACTCCGCCGGCACCGGCCCGCCTCTGCTCTCGTCCTTGAACACCACGCCTCCGCCCGGGCCCAGGGGCGACACCCGCAGCTTCACCCGGGCGAACTGGCCCCGGCCCCCTGTCTGGCGGATATGGCTCCCCTCCGCCACCGCGCTCGTCCGCACCGTCTCCCGGTAGGCCACCTGCGGCCGGCCCACCCGGGCGTGCACCTGGAACTCCCGGCGCAGCCGGTCGGTCACGATCTCCAGGTGCAGCTCGCCCATGCCCGAGATGATGAACTCCCCGCTGTCCGGGTCGGTGTGACACCGGAAGGTGGGGTCCTCCTGCGAGAGCGCAGCGAGCGCCTCCACCATCTTCACCGCCTCGGCCCGGCTCTGGGGCTCCACCGCCACCGAGATCACCGGCTCGGGGAACTGAATCGTCTCCAGCAGGATGGGCGCTTTCTCATCGCACAGAGTGTCTCCCGTGGTCGTCTTGTCGAGGCCCACCGCGGCCACGATGTCCCCGGACAGCGCCTCCTGCACGTTCTCCCGCCGATTCGCGTGCATCCGCAGCAGCCGCCCGATGCGCTGGGGCGCGTTCCGGCTCGAGTTGAGCACCGTCGTGCCCCGCCGCAGCCGCCCCGAGTACACCCGCAGGTACACCAGTTGCCCCACATTGCGGTCCACCGCCACCTTGAACGCCAGCGCCGCCAGGGGGCCCTCATCGTCCGGGCTGCGCGCCACCGTCTCCCCGGTCACCGGGTCCACGCCCTGCACCGGCGGCACCTCCAGCGGGGAAGGCAGGTAGTCCACGATGGCATCCAGCAGGGGCTGCACCCCCTTGTTCCGATAGGAGGCGCCGCACAGCACCGGCACCATCGAGTAGCGCAGCGTGCCCCGCCTGAGGCCGCGCTTGATCTCCTCCTCACTCAGGTCGTCGCCGCTGAGGTACTTGAGCATGAGCTCCTCGTCCGTCTCCGCGGCGGCCTCCACCATCGCCTCCCGGAACCGCTGCGCCATGCGCATCATGTCCTCGGGGATGGGCTCCTCGGCCGTCTCCCGCCCCTCCTCGTCCCGCCACACGATCGCCCTCATGCGCACTAGGTCCACGACCCCCCGGAAATCGGCCTCCTGGCCCAAAGGGATCTGGACCGCGACCGCCCGGCAGCCGAGCCGCTCCCGCATGGCATGCAGGACTCGGTGGAAGTCCGCCCCCACCCGGTCCATCTTGTTCACATACGCGAGCCGCGGCACGCCGTACTTGTTGGCCTGCCGCCACACCGTCTCCGATTGGGGCTGCACCCCAGCCACCCCGCAGAAAATCGCGACTACACCGTCGAGGACTCGCAGCGAACGCTCCACCTCGACGGTGAAGTCAACGTGGCCCGGGGTGTCTATGATGTTGATGCGGTGCTCGCGCCAGAAGCAGGTGGTGGCGGCCGCCGTGATGGTGATGCCCCGCTCCTGCTCCTGGGCCATCCAGTCCATCGTGGCCGCGCCCTGATCCACCTCCCCCATGCGCCGGACCCGCCCTGTGTAGAACAGGATCCGTTCGGTGGTGGTGGTCTTGCCCGCGTCAATGTGCGCGGCAATACCGATATTGCGCGTCTTGTCGAGCGAGAACTCGCGCGCCATAGGTCGTCAACTCTGTCGCCACGGGCAACTCGGGAGCGGGCAGAGGCTTCCCGCCTGGCCCCGGGGGCCGCCGCGTTCGTTTCGCGCAGGGCAACCCCGGCCCGTCCGCCCACGGCGGACCGTTGACGGCCTACGGCTCCCTGCCATCCGCCCCCGCCCGCCTCAGCCGGCGAGGGCGGACTCCCGAGCTACCACCGATAATGAGCGAAGGCCCGGTTGGCTTCCGCCATCCTGTGGGTATCCTCTCGCTTCTTTACCGAAGCTCCCTGTCCGCCGGCCGCGTCCAGAAGCTCCGCTGCCAGCTTCTCCTCCATCGCCCGCCCAGGCCGCGCCCGGGCGCTCTCCACCAGCCATCGCAGCCCCAGCGCCAGCCGCCGCGCCGGGCGCACCTCCATCGGCACCTGGTAGGTCGCGCCCCCCACCCGGCGCGGCCTCACCTCCAGGGTCGGCATCACCTGCCGCAGCGCCTGCTCCAGGACCTCCAGCGGGTCGCGCTGGCCCCGCTCCGCGATGCGCGCCAATGCCCCGTACACCACCTTCTCGGCGGTGGCCTTCTTGCCCCGGCGCATCACCTGGTTGATCAGCCGGGAGACCAGTCGGCTCCCGTACACCATGTCCGGCCGCGGCAATCGCGGCACCACCGGTCCCTTCCTGGGCATATGGGTTGGCTCCCTGCGACCGGCCGGGGCGGCTGGCCGCCTCCGCCCCGCGGGCTGCTGCTATTTCCTCTTCGCGCCGTAGCGCGAGCGGGCCTGCTGCCGACCCTCCACCCCCGCGGCGTCCAGCACCCCCCGCACGATCCGATACCGAATCCCCGGCAGGTCCCTCACCCGACCCCCACGCACCAGCACCACCGAGTGCTCCTGGAGGTTGTGTCCCTCCCCAGGGATGTAGGCCAGCACCTCCACCCGGTTGCTCAGCCGCACCCGCGCTACCTTGCGCAGCGCCGAGTTCGGCTTCTTCGGGTTCGTGGTGTACACCCGGGTGCACACCCCCCGCTTCAGCGGCCCCGCCGCGCGCCGGTACCTGCGGTGGTAGGCGTTGAACTGCCACCCCAGCGCCCAGCGCACCGTCGGCCGCGGCTGCGCCCGCTTCCGCTTGCGCCCCTTGCGCACTAGTTGGCTGGTCGTCGGCATCTGCTGACCTCGTGCCGCTGGCGCGCCTGCCCCTGTGTGGCAGTAACGCGCGCACTCACGCGCCGGCCCCCTTGCTGTCTCGTCAGTGGCTTGCGCGTGAGGCGACAATAGAGAAGGATACCAGAAAGGCCGCCCCTTGTCAACACAAAGCGCGGCCCTCGGACGCCCTCCGCACCGGTTCCATGATACCATACCCCAGACCGCGCCGTCTACACCCCCTGCCACGGTTGACTCCTGCGCTCGCCCCCACTACAATGCCCCCTGGTAC
>CAYLPT010000146.1:0-34230 GCA_964385645.1 uncultured bacterium | reverse complement strand
GGTGGTCACCTCGCCGCGGGGCGAGGAGCCCGCGGGCGCCACCGGCGCCGGGCGCGAGGCCCAGGGGCCCGGCGGCCAGGAGCACCAGCCGGCCGGCCCCACCCACGGACCGGGCATCGTCGGCGGCCCGCTGCCGGGCTATCCCAAGGACGCCCAGGACCGCGGCCTCGAGGGCCGGGTGACGCTGTCGGTCACCGTCGCGAGCGATGGCTCGGTCACCTCGGTGGAGGTCGCCGAGTCGAGCGGTCACCGGCTACTGGACGAGGCCGCCGTCCGGGCGGTGCGGCAGGGCTGGACCTTCACCGCCGGGATGGACAGAGGGCAGCCCGCGGGCGGCAGGGTCAGCCTGACCTTCGAGTTCAGGCAGGCCAGGGTGACCAGGGGGTGAGGAGTACAGATGCGGGCTGACAGAGGGCTGAGTTGGCTGGCGGCGGCGCTGCTCGCGGTGTGGGCGGCCGGCGCGATAGCGGCCGCGGGACAGGTGGTGTCCATCAGCAATGAGTTCATCCGGATTCGCGTCAACGCGGGCCCGGAGGAGGCCGGCCGCCTGGCGGTGGAAACCACCGGCGGCGACCCCTCCCGCACCTCGGACAACGAGCAGGTGCTCATCTACGGGGCGGCCGAGCCCTGGACCTCCTATACGACGGTGTGGGTGGAGGGGCAGGCGTATGTGTTCGGAGGCCCTACCCAGCGGCGCGCGGGCAAGGGCGCGCCGGTCGGCGTCGTAGTTGACGCGCCTCAGGTCGTCGGCGACACGATCAAGTGCACGACCCGCTTCGGCGACATCGAGGTGAGGCAGGAGCTGGGCTTCGCCCGCAGCCCGACCACCCGGGTGAAGGACGCGGCGCGCATCGCCTACTATGTCACCAACCGAGGGGCTGGGCCGCGGAGCGTGGGTCTGCGGATCATGCTGGACACCATGTTGGGCGCGAACGACGGCGCGCCCCTGCGCGCGGGCGAGCGGGCGGTGACGACCGCCACGCGGTTCGTGGGCTCCGGTATCCCCGACTACTGGCAGGCCTTCGACTCGCTTGGCAACCCGGCCGTCATCTCGCAGGGCGTGCTGCGGGCGGCCGGCGTGACCCCGCCGGACCGCATGGAGATGGTGGACTGGGGGACGCTGGCAGACCACCCCTGGGACTTCGACTTCCCCGAGGGTGCCGACTTCACCCGGGCGGGAGAGGTTGAGCAGGACACCGCGGTGGCCCTCTACTGGGAGCCGCGGCCCCTGGCGCCGGGGGAGACGCGTATGTACGCGACGCTCTACGGCGTCGGCGGCGTGACCCTCAGCCCCGCGCAGCTCTCGCTCGGGCTGACGGCTCCCGCGGAGGTGGACTACGACTACGACGACCCGCGAGCCTTCTCAGTGCTTGCCTACATCGAGAACAGCGGCGGCTTCGAGTCCCGCGGCACTCGCTGCCGCCTCGAGGTCGGACGTGGGCTGGCGATCGAGGATGGGGTAGGGGAGGTAGGGCTCGGCCTGCTGCGCCCCGGGGAGACGCGGCAGGTGAGTTGGCGGGTGCGGCCGACGGGCGACGCCTGGGGCCCGCTGACCATCACCGCCTCGGTCACCTCTGAGAACATCGAGCCCAACCGGGTGGTGCGGGAGGTGGTCGTCAACAGTCCACCCCGGCTCGCAGTGACCATCGAGGGGCCCAGGGCCCTGGAGGTCACGCCCGAGAACCGCTATTCGCCCAACCCCTTCGAACTACGCGCGACCGTGCGCAACGAGGGCGCGCAGGCGGCCGGCAACCTCGTCGTGGAGATCAGCCTGCCTGACGGCCTGCGACCCGCGGGCGCCGAGCCGCTCACCCAGGTGAGGGGGAGGCTCGGGGCCGGCGAGAGCGCCTCCTTCGCCTGGCGCGCCCGCGCCACCGGCATGCCCACCGGGGAGCTCACGACCACGGTCAGCGCCACCGCCGCCGGCGCGCGGCGGGCCGAGGCCCGACACGTCGTGCGGGTCCCGTGGCTGACGCCCGAGCTGCGCGTCTACCCGCCCCAGCAGACCGTGCCGCCGGAGAGCGACGGCCGGCCCACCATGGTGCCGATCTCGGTGCGCCTGGCGCCGGCACGGGAGTTCACGGGTGGGCGCGTGTCGCTCCGTTACGACCCGGCCGTGCTGACCCCGCTGTACGTCTCCCGGGGCGAGGCCTTCGTGGAGGCTGGCCGGCTGCTGGCGCCGTGGACGGAGGGTCGCATCGAGGAGGGGGTGGTGCGCGACGTCGGCGGCGAGCGCGCCGACGCGCCCCCCCTCAACGCGCCAGAGGTGACGCTGTTCACGGTGGTGTTCATGGTGCGGGCGGAGGGCGCGACCGGGCTGGAGTTGGAGGAGACGACGGTGCTTGGGGCCGGCGGTAGAACGGTTGATCATAGGGCAATCAGTGGCACGCTAGACGTGCGAGCAGCGGAGGGAAGCGAGAGATGATGAGATGGACGATGGCGGTGGTGGTCGGGCTGGCGCTGGCAGCAAGCCTGCCGGCGGCGGCCGGTGAGGCGGTGGTGGTGGCGCAGGCGGCCGCGGGGCGCCCGGGCGCCGCAGCCGAGGAGCCCCTCGCGGAGCGCGTCGAGGCCCTCGAGAAGGAGACCATCGTGCTCCGCGAGGACCTGGGCAAGGCGCGCGTGGACGCGCGGGCCGAGCTCGCGGCCTCCGACCGCCGACACGCGGAAGCGATGGCGCGCATGCAGCAGAGGATAGACGAGCTCAACTCCCGCTTCGAGGAGGAACGCGAGCGACAGGAGCGCCGGAACCGCCACCTGTGGATCGCGCTGGCGATCGTCGCCACCGTCGCGCTGGTGGCCGACTAGCGAGGCGCGCCCGGGCTCGGCGCGGTCGCCTACAGGCGCCTCGCGCGCCACAGCCTGCCCGCCGCGGCGCCGACGATCAGGCCCGCGGCGGGCGGCTTCGTCAGACTGTCATTCGCCCCCGCTCTCTTGGACGCACGAGATGACCCGGAAGCTCCGGGCCACGACACTATACTTCGAACTCGTCCCCGTCGTGGGCCACGTACACCTGGCCGCCGTAGCCGGCCCCGCGGACGCGGGCCGCGACCTCGCGCTCGCTGCCCTCCAGAGCCCAGGGCACGTGGTTGAGCACCAGCCGCGGCAGGGGCAGCCCCGCCAGCGCCCCGCCAAGCTCCTCCGGGCTGAAGTGGGCGATCTCGATGATGGCCAGGTCGGCCCTGCGAAGGCGCTCCGGCGCCTCCCAGGCGAAGGCCAGGTCGGAGCTGTATAGCAGCCGCCGGCCGTCGGCCTCCACCGCGTAGGAAAACGCCTGCCCCGGGCGCTCTTCGCCCAGGTCGCGGAGCCGCTCCACGAAGCCCTCCAGGTGGCGCGTCGGTATGGCCTCCACCGCCACCCCGCCCTGCTCGTAGCCGCGCCCCTCCTCCACCTCCGCGATCTCCAGCTCGAACCCGAGCCACTCCGGCCGCAGGTAGCAGGTCCGCAGCCAGCCCATGAGCCCCTCCACACCCTCGGGCGGCAGCCCCACGAGCAGCGGCCGCCTGCGCTTCTGAAGCTGGAGCATCTGGAGCAGCATCGCCAGCCCGCCCACGTGGTCCACGTGCATGTGGCTGATGAAGACCGCCCGCAGCGCCTCCGGCCCCGCCTCCGCCCGCGCCAGCCCCGCGGCCGCGCCCTCGCCCGCGTCGAGCAGGTACAGCTCTTCGCCGCGCCACAGCGCGATCGAGGTTGTGGCCGCTCGCCGCGGCGTGGGGTGCCCCGCCGCCGACCCGATGACCACCACTCGCACCACGCCCTCCTTCCCGGCGGCTACACCGGCGCCTGGCCCGCCATCGCGACGTACTCGTGGATGGGAAGCGACCGGTGGTCGCCCGCCTGCCGCCGCCGCGAGAGCGCGAACAGCAGGGCCCGCGCCGTGTCCAGCGATGTCAGGCAAGGGATGGACAGCTCGACCGAGGCGCGCCGGATTCGCGCTCCCTCTCGCTCGGGGTTCCTCTCGGGCGAGAGCGTGTTGAGCACCAGATGGATCTCCCCGCTCTGGATGAGGTCCACGATATTCGGCGAGCCCTCGTGGATCTTCTTCACCGGCGTGCTGTCCACGCCGATGCTCGCCAAATGTCTCTGCGTGCCCGCGGTCGCGTAGATGCGGAAGCCCAGCTCCGCAAACGCCCGCACCAGCTCGCCCGCCTCCTCCTTGTCGCGGTCGGCGATCGTGGCGATCAGCGCACCGCCCTCCGGCACCTCTACGCCGGCCGCCACCATCGCCTTGAACAAGGCCCGGGAGTAGTCGGGGTCAATGCCCATGATCTCGCCCGTGGACTTCATCTCGGGGCCCAGGTGGGTGTCCACGGCGGTGAGCTTGGAGAACGAGAACACCGGCGCCTTCACCGCGTAGTAAGGGCGCGGCGGACAGAGCCCGGGCTGGAAGCCGAGATCGGTCAGCTTGCGGCCGAGCATACACTTGGTGGCCACGTTGACCATCGGGATGCCGGTGATCTTGGAGAGATAGGGGACGGTGCGGCTGGCGCGCGGGTTGACCTCCAGGACATACAGGGTGCCGTCGCGGGCGAGCACGAACTGGATGTTCATGAGCCCACGCACCTTGAGGGCGCGCGCGAGCCGGCGCGCGTGCCGGACCACCTGCTCTTGCACCTCGGCGCCGATGTTCACCGGGGGGCAGACCGCCATCGAGTCGCCCGAGTGCACCCCGGCCCGCTCGATGTGCTCCATGATCCCGGGGATCAGCACCTCCTCCCCATCGCAGATCACGTCCACCTCGAGTTCCACGCCCACCAAGTACTTGTCCACGAGGATAGGGTGCCGGGGCGAAACGTCGGCGGCCAGGTGCATGTAGGAGAGCAGCTCCTCCTCATTGTACACGATCTCCATCGCCCGCCCGCCCAGCACATAGGACGGTCGCACTAGCACGGGATAGCCGATCTCCCGCGCGGTCTGCGCCGCGGCCTCCATGGAGGTGACGCCGCGGCCGGGCGGCCGGGAGATGTCGAGCCCCTGCAGCAGGCGCTCGAAGCGGTCGCGGTCCTCGGCCACGTCAATGCCCTCGAAGTCGGTGCCCAGCAGGGGCACCCCCTGTTCGTGCAGGAAGCCGGCCAGGTTGATGGCCGTCTGCCCGCCGAACTGCACCACCACGCCGACGGGCTGCTCGCGGGCGATGATGTGAAGCACGTCCTCCTCGGTGACGGGCTCGAAGTAGAGCTTGTCCGAGGTATCGAAGTCGGTGGAGACCGTCTCCGGGTTGCTGTTCACGATGATGGACTGGTAGCCCTCCTCGTGCAGGGCCCACACCGCGTGCACCGTGCAGTAGTCGAACTCGATCCCCTGCCCGATGCGGATCGGCCCGGCCCCGATCACCAACACCCGCGGCCGCTCTGCCCGCACCACCTCGTCCTCGCTCTCGTAGGTGGAGTAGTAGTACGGGGTGGCGGCCTCGAACTCGGCCGCGCAGGTGTCCACCATCTTGTAGGGCGGGATCAGCCCCAGCGCCTCCCGGCGCGCCCGCAGCTCCGCCTCGGCGCGGCCGGATAGGGCGGCGATCTCCCGGTCCGAGAAGCCGGCTCGCTTAGCGCGCCGCAGCACGTCGTCGCTAAGTTCCTCCCTGATCTCTCCCTCCAGGTCCACGAGGCCCTTGATCTTGTTCAGGAACCACGGGTCCACGCGGGAGATCTCCGCCACCTCCTGCACCATCATGCCGCGGCGAAAGGCCTCGGCGATCGCGAACAGGCGCTCGTCCGTCGCCTCGCGCAGGCACTGCTCGATCTCCATCATGCCCCACTGGGCGACGCTCTTGGCGCGCAGCCCATAGGCGCCGATCTCCAGGGAGCGTACCCCCTTCAGCAGGGCCGCCTCGAAGGTTCGCTCAATGGCCATCACCTCGCCGGTGGCCTTCATCTGCGTTCCCACGACACGGTCCGCGAGCGTGAACTTGTCAAAGGGCCAGCGGGGGATCTTGACCACCACGTAATCGAGAGTCGGCTCGAAGCAGGCCTGGGTCTTCCTAGTGACCGCGTTCGGGATCTCATCCAGGTGCAGCCCCACCGCGATCTTGGTGGCGACGCGGGCGATCGGGTAGCCGGTCGCCTTGGAGGCGAGCGCGCTCGACCGGCTGACCCGGGGGTTGACCTCGATCACGTAGTAGGCGAAGCTCTGGGGGTCGAGCGCGAACTGGATGTTGCACCCGCCCTCGATGCCGAGCGCGCGGATGATCTTCAGGGACGCCGAGCGCAGCATCTGGTACTCCTGGTCGCCCAGCGTCTGCGCCGGCGCGACCACGATCGAGTCGCCCGTGTGCACGCCCATCGGGTCCATGTTCTCCATGCTGCACACGGTGATGCAGGTGTCGGCCGCGTCCCTCATCACCTCGAACTCGATCTCCTTCCACCCGATCACGCACCGCTCCAGCAGCACCTGGTGGATGAGGCTCGCCCGGAGCCCGCGGCTGGTGATGTCCCTGAGCTGGGCCGCCTCCCAGGCGATGCCCCCGCCGGTGCCCCCGAGCGTGTAGGCGGGCCGCACGATGATGGGGAAGCCGATGGTGTGGGAGAAGGCGATGGCCTCCTCGATGGTGTTGACGATGGCGCTGTCGGGCACCGGCTCGCCGATCTGCCGCATCGTCTCCCGGAAGCGCTCCCGGTCCTCCGCGCGCTCGATGGCCTCCAGGGAAGTGCCCAGAAGCTCGACCCCGAACCGCTCCAGGACCCCCGCGCGGGCGAGCTGGGTGGCGAGGTTGAGCCCGGTCTGGCCCCCCAGCGTGCCGATGAGCCCCTCGGGGCGCTCCTGCTCGATTATGCTGGCGGCCGACTCCAGGGTCAGCGGCTCAATGTAGATGCGCTCCGCCATGTTGGAGTCGGTCATGATCGTCGCCGGGTTCGAGTTGATGAGGACGACCTCGATGCCCTCCTCCCGCAGGGCCTTGCAGGCCTGTGTCCCCGCGTAGTCGAACTCGGCCGCCTGGCCGATCACGATCGGCCCCGACCCGATCACCATCACCTTCCTGAGATCGCCACGCTTCGGCATGTGCGCTCCCTCCGCCTATCCGACCTCCGCCACGATCTCGCTCCAGCGCGCGGGCTCCTCGATGCGCCGGAGGAACTGGCGGAACACGCCCTTGCTGTCCCGGGGCCCCGGGCTGGCCTCGGCGTGGTACTGGATCGAGAACGCCCGCAGCTCCGGGCACTCCAGCCCCTCGACGGTCTCGTCGTTCAGGCTGATCTGCGACACCCGCGCCGGGCTCCGCTCCAGGCTCGCTGGGTCCACCGCATAGCCGTGGTTCTGGGACGTGATGCGCACCCTCCCGGTGGCGAGGTCCTTCACCGGATGGTTGCCTCCTCGGTGACCGAACTTCAGCTTGAAGGCCGAGCCGCCAAGCGCATAGGCAAGCAACTGGTTGCCAAGGCAGATCCCAAGCAGAGGCGCTCTCCCCAGCAGCCCCCGCACCGTCTGCACCGCGTAACCCAGCCGCCGCGGGTCGCCCGGCCCCGGCGAGAGAAGAACGCCGTCGGGCCGCTCCTCCAGCACGTCCTCCGCGGTCGCCGCATGGGGCATCACCACGATCCGGCACCCCAGCTCCCACAGGCTTCGCAGGATCCCCGCCCGCATGCCATAGTCCAGCGCCACGATCTTCGCCCTCTGGTCGAACTTGATCGAGGCCTGCGCCGCCCCCGGCCGCTGCCCCGGCTCCCACTCGTACGGCGTCGGCGTGCTGACCTGCCGGACCAGGTCGAGGTCCTCGTATCTCGGGCTCGCGGCCAGCCGCGCAAGTGCCTCCTGCGCCGTCTCGTCGGTGGAGATGGCGCCCATCATCACCCCCGCTGTGCGCAGCCTCCGAGTCAGCGCCCGGGTGTCCACGCCTGCGATGCCGACCACGCCGTGTCGGTCGAGCAGCGCGCCCAGCGACTCCTGCGAGCGGAAGTTGCTCGGTGTCTGGCACAGCTCCCTCACCACTACGCCCGCGGCGTGAAAGCGCGATGACTCCCAGTCCTCGTCATTCGCCCCGTAGTTGCCAATCAGCGGGTAGGTGAAAGTCAGGATCTGCCCGCGGAAGGAGGGGTCCGTGAGAGCCTGCTGGTAGCCGACCATCGCGGTGTCGAACACCACCTCGCCGACCGCGCGCCCCGCCCTCCCCACGCTCTCTCCCTCGAAGGTTGCACCGTCCTCCAGCACCAAGATCGCCTTCACCCTCTCGCTCCCACGGCGATAATGTCCCCTTCCCTCATCACCACCCGGCCCCCCACTATTGTCGCGACCGCGCGGCCCCGTAGCCGGCGGCCCGCGAATGGGCAGTTGCGGGCCCGCGACTCGAAGCGCTCGGGCTCCACCACCCATTCCGCCCCGGGATCCATCACAGTGACCTGGGCCGGCGCGCCCGGCCTCAGGGCGGGCGCCTCCACGCTTAGCGCAGTCGCCGGCCCTGTGGTTAGCGCGCGCACAACCGTCGCCGCGTCGGCGACCCCCGCGTGCACCAGCTCGGTCCACACCACCCCGAGGGTCGTCTCCAACCCGATGACCCCTGGCGGCGCCTCGTCGTACGGGCGCGCCTTCTCCTCCGGAGCGTGGGGCGCATGGTCGGAGGCGATCACGGAGAGCACGCCCCCTGCGACCGCGCACCGCAGCGCCTCCCGGTCGGCAGGCTCCCTCAGCGGCGGGTTCATCCTGAAGTTAGCGTCGCCCGGCGGCGCGTCGTCCCCGCACAGCGCGAGGTGGTGAGGCGTGGCCTCCCCGGACACCGGCAGGCCCCGCCGCCGCGCCTCGGCGATCAGCTGCACCTCCTCGGCCAGGCTGACGTGCGAGAAGTGGACCGGCCAGCCGACCTCCGCCGCCAGCCCGATGTCCCGCGCCATCATCCAGGGCCCGTCCACGTGCAGGGTCAGTGGCATCCGGGCCGCCTTCGCCGCGGACAGCGCGGCCCGCATCACGCCGGCGTCGGCAACCGCGCGCCCGTCGTCGCTGGCCGCCACCGCGCCTGCCTCCCGCAGCGCCTCGAGGTCTGTCAGGGCCCGGCCCTCCTGTCCGACGGTGATCGCGGCCTTGGCCATGACGCGCACCACCGCGTCCCGCCGGGCCAGCTCGAGCACTTGCCAGATGCGCTCGGGAGCATCGCGGGGCGGAGTCGTGTTTGGCTCACACGCCACGACCGCGAACCCGCCCGCGGCGGCCGCCCGCGTCCCGGTGGCGATCGTCTCCTTGTGTTCGTGCCCAGGCTCCCGCAGGTGCACGTGGATGTCCATCAGGCCCGGCATCACCAAGAGCCCCCCTGCCTCGAGCACCTCCGCGCCCGCGGCCTCCGGCGCGCCGATGGCAGCGATGCGCCCGCCCTCGATCAGCACATCGCCGACCGCATCCAGCCCCGACGCGGGGTCAAACAGCCGCCCACCCCTGATGAGCAGCCGGCTCACGACTCGGCCTCGGGCGCGTAGGGCGCAGGCAGTTCCTGGTCGCAGTAAGCGCAGGTGACCAGCTTGGCGTCGTACTCTGCAAACAGGAACTGCGGCTGTAGGTACCGCTCGTGGTTAGTGACACAGCGCGGGTTAGCGCACCGCACGTCGGCGAGCCTCCTGAAGTCCACCTCCCGGCGCGGCCGCGGCTTGTACTCGCCCGCGCGAGACGGGCGGACCCGCGCGGGCCTGCGGCCGAGCACCGCGGCAAGCAGCGCCATGCGCACCGGCAGCCCATAGGCGGCCTGGCGGAAGTACGTCGCCCGCGGGTCGGAGTCCACATCGTAGGAAAGCTCATCCACCCGCGGCAGCGGGTGCATCACCAGCGCATCCGGGCGAGCCCGCGCCAGCACCTCCTCGGTGATGGCATAGGAGCTCCTCGCTCGCTCGTACGCCTCCTGGGACTCGAAGCGCTCCTTCTGCACTCGGGTGACGTACACCGCGTCGAACAGAGACAGGACCTCCGCCGCGAGGGCCTTCTGTCGGCCCGCGCGGCGCTTCAGCGCGCTCCGGTTGGTGACGATCTCGTCCAGGCTCCGGTGCTGAGCAGGCGTACACCCGAACTGCGCCTCCAGGCGCTTCAGAAGCGGCCCGGGCATCTCCAGCCCCTCCGGCGCGACGCACGTGATCTTCGCCCCGAAGCGCGCCAGCCCGAAGGCCAGCGAGTGCACGGTTCGCCCATGCCGCAGGTCGCCGACCAGCGCCACGCTCAGGCCTCGCAGTGCTCCCTTCTCACGCCGGAGCGTGTAGAGGTCGAGCAGTGTCTGGGTGGGGTGCTCGTGGGCGCCGTCGCCCGCGTTGAGCACCGGCGCCGAGGCGTAGTCGGCGGCCGCGCGCGCGCTGCCCTCCAGGGGATTGCGGATGACGATCAGGTCGGCGTAGGACTCGACGATGCGCACCGTATCGGCGATCGTCTCCCCCTTGGCGACGGAGATCTGCGCCGGGTCCGCGACGCTCAGCACGCCGCCGCCCAGGCGCACCATCGCAGCCTCAAACGACAGGCGCGTGCGTGTGCTGGGCTCGTAGAAGAGCGTGCACATGATAAGGCCGTCGCACAGCCCCACCTTCCCGCGGGTGTGCTCTGACATCTCGTCCGCGAGCGCGAACACGGCCTCGATCTCAGCATCGCTGAAGTCGAAGATGGAGACCAGGTCTCGGCCCTCGAGCGCCACTGTCACCCCCCCTCCGCCGGACGTTCTATGTACACCGCCTCCTCGCCGTCAATGTCCGAGAGGCGGACCGTCACCCGCTCCCGGCGCGAGGTGGGGATGTTCTTGCCCACATAGTCGGCGCGGATCGGCAGCTCCCGGTGGCCCCGGTCCACCAGCACCGCGAGCTGCACCTGCGCGGGCCGGCCGTGCTCGAGCAGGGTCTCGATTGCCGCCCTGACAGTCCGGCCCGTGTAGAGCACCTCGTCCACCAGCACCACCTTGCGGTTGGTGAGCGAAAAGTCAATGCGGGTGCGGGAGGGCTCTCCCTGGTGAGGGCGGTCGTCGCGGTGCTCGGCGATGTCCACCTCGCCTACCGGGACCGGGTGCCCCTCGATCTGCTCGGTGAGGCCGGCGAGCCGGCGGGCGAGAGGGACGCCTCGGGTGTGGATCCCGACGATGCACAGCTCCCGCGCGCCCTTGTTGCGCTCGATCACTTCGTGGGCGATGCGGGTGAGGGCCCGGCGGATGTCGTCGCCGTCCATGATCCGGCTGGCCCCCGACGGGGGGCCGGCAATAGCGCCTCCGCCCTCGCCGGGCGCAGGCGCTCCGCCTCCACCTGTGGCTCCAGGGCTCACCTTTCTCAGCCTCTCCGGACTGGGTTAAAAGGTCCCGGACGACAGGAAACCCTTCTTGTCCGCCGCAGAGCATACCAGAAGCCGTCCCGCTCGTCAAGCGCTCAGGGGCGACCGGTCTGGGTGTCTCGTGCCCTCAGGTGGGAGAGCGCCTCGCCGCTCACCAGTTCACCGGGTAGACGTTCATCCTCACGAAGCCGCCCAGGATCGTGTAGAAGGCGCCGTTGGCGAAGTCTCCCACGATCAGCCCGAGGAACAGCGGGAGAGACGCCCGATACAGCCGCATCCCCCCATAGCGCAGCACCAGCGTCTTCGTCGCCCAGGCGACGAAGAACGGAGCCGGGAGCTGCCCCCACAGCTCGGTGTTCGCCATCGCGTAGCCGACTGGATGCAGCGGCCACCAGACATAGCGCGCCCGCAGCGCGGCGAGCAAGCACGTGAACGCAAACCCGAGGCCCGCGAACCCCACCCCGCTGTAGTTGGGCCGGGGCGGCGACTGAAGGTATGTGTGCAGGCTGATGAAGGGCATCTGGCCCATGTAGGTGCGCCACCAGTCGGTCTTCGCCGCCGCGCCCAGGTGGTGCCAGATCGCCAGCCCGCCCCAGAACCCGACCCCGATCACGAGCGCGATCGCCGCTAGCATCGCCCCCGTCAGGCGCCGCATCGGCAGGCCCGCGCTGGCGGCCATGCGGAAGCCGTCCAGCTGGTGGGGCATAGAGAGACACCTCAGGTCTGAGGTGCTCATGAAGCGCAGGTAGGCCATCACCGTCAGGTCGGCCGGCCGCAGGTAGGCCGCGCCCAGGGTCTCGGTGATGAGCTGGTTGGGGTCCACCGCAGGGCCGAAGAGCCAGGCGTTGCCCGCTTCCGCGCGGATGCGGGTGGCTGCGGTGATGTACAGGATCGAGATCCCCAACAGCGCCACCGCCAGCAGCGCGTTCATCCCCGCCGCCCAGCAGAAGTACACCATCCCCCCCAGCGCGAACAGGAACCCCAGCAGCGCGGCCCGATAGGGCAGCGGCTCCAGGCCCTCGTTGGGTACGCCTCCCCGCAGCCCCAGCGCGCTGCGCGCCACGTGTCTCAGGTAGTCGCGGGCCAGCCACAGCGAGATCGCCGGCAGCGCCAGAAACGCGCCCGCGCCCTGATAGGGGAGGTATGGCACGGCCGCGTCCACAGGCGTGCCCGGCAGGCGCCACCCCGCTGCCCCCGCCCCGATGAGCTGCACCTTCGTCAGCAGGTAGAAGAACCAGTAGCTGAAGGTCACCTCCAGCGAGAGCAGATACGCGATGCCGATCACGAAGGGGTAGAGCCCGAAGGGGAAGTACTCGATGCAGTTCCAGGGGAAGCTGGTGAAGTACTGGGAGAGGTCCTGATTGCGCACCTGGAGCCCCGGCACGCCGGGGAAGTTCAGGTGCAGGTTGTTCACTGTCCCGATCAGGAAGGCCGCCCCGAAGCCGAGCCACATGAGCTTGCTGCGCAGCAGCGGGAGGCGCTGGTCGGTCAGCTCGAGGGGAACCACCACGGTGGGGAAGGTGAGCCGCTCGTGGTCCACCCACTGCCGGCGCAGCAGCGCGGACAGGCACAGCGTGCCGAAGGCGAGCAGAAAGAAGAAGGCGCCCCAGGCGAGGAAGGGCGTGAGCCAGGCCTCCACGACGATGGGCGAGCCGCCGATGTAGAAGGCGTTGAGCGCATCCCGGTCCCGGGGCGCGAACCAGAGGGGGATGTAGGGGTGGAAGTCCTCCCAGCGGTTGGCCGGGCTGGCGAAATGGAAGGCCGCCCCCAGGGTGGGGATGAGGAAGTGGATGCCGCCGCTGGAGGCGAGCACGGTGGAGGCCGCCATCATCACATAGGCGGTGAGCAGCTCGCCCTGAGTGAGGGCGAGGCTCGGGCGCAGGGCGCGCACCAGCAGGTTGAGCAGCACCAGCGCGAAGAGGGCCGAGAACGCGCCCACGGGGATGGCGGTGTTAGCGAGGGCGGTGTGGCCGCGCATGCCGCCCAGGACGAGCTCCGCGTGATGGATCCACATGGTGACCGCGGCCGCGCCGAGCAGGCCGATCAGCATGGCGCGCGCGGTGACGGTCCGGCTCGTCCTCGGTCCCCCCATGCGGTGGCGCGGCTCCTGTGGACTCAGCGGTGCCGACCGAGAGGCTACCAGGAGGGGGGCGCGCTGTCAACTCCGCCGCGTTGACGCCCCTTCTCGCGGCGTGCTAGAATCCCCGCGGTGACACCCGTGGGCGCCGAAGGCCGCACCGAGAGCCTCTTCCCTGAGGAGCGCGCCCCGGCCGACGAGCCCGAGGCCGGCGCGCCCCTCGCCGCGCGGATGCGCCCTCGCACCCTCGAGGAGTTCGTCGGCCAGCGCCATATCGTCGGCCCGGGCACCTACCTCCGCCAGGCCATCGAGCGGGACGAGCTGTCCTCCATCATCTTCTACGGCCCCGCAGGCACCGGCAAGAGCACCCTCGCCCGCATCATCGCCGGCCACACCCGCGCCCATTTCGAGAGCTACAGCGCCGTCACCTCCGGCGTCGCCGACATCCGCCGCGTTACCCGGCAGGCCGGCCAGCGCATGCGTGCACAGCGCCGCCGCACCATCCTGTTCGTGGACGAGATCCACCGCTTCAACAAGGCCCAGCAGGACGCGTTCCTGCCCTTCGTCGAGGAGGGCACCATCGTCCTCATCGGCTCCACGACCGAGAACCCCTTCTTCGAGATCAACGCCCCTCTCATCAGCCGCTCCCGCATCTTCACCTTCGAGCCCCTGGGCGACGAGGAGATCGGCGTCATTGTGGACCGCGCCCTCGCCGACCCCGACCGCGGCCTCGGGGGCCTCCGCCTATCGCTGACCCCGGAGGCGCGAGCCCACATCATCAGCCTCGCCGCCGGCGACGCCCGGGCCGCCCTGAACGCCCTGGAGGCGGCCGCCCAGAGCGTGCGGCCCGAGGAGGGGGCCGCCCGCGTCATCACCCTCGAGCTGGTCGAGGATGCCGCGCAGCGCCGCTCCCTCCGCTACGATAAGGCCGGCGACTCCCACTACGACGTCATCTCCGCCTACATCAAGAGCCTCCGCGGCGGCGACCCCGACGCCGCGCTGCACTACCTCGCCCGCATGATCTCCGCCGGCGAGGACCCCCGCTTCATTGCCCGCCGCCTCGTCGTGCAGGCCGCCGAGGACGTCGGCAACGCCGACCCTCTCGCCCTCGTGCTCGCCACCGCGGCGGCCCACGCAGTCGAGTACGTCGGCCTGCCCGAGGCCCAGATCCCCCTCGCCCAGGCCACCATCTACGTCGCCTCGGCCCCCAAGAGCAACGCCTCCTACCTCGCCATCTCCCGGGCCATGGAGGACGTGCGCACCCGTCCTCTGCCTCCAGTGCCCGCCCACCTACGGGACTCCAGCTACCCCGGCGCCGCCCGCCTCGGCCACGGCACAGCTTACCAATACCCCCACAGCTTCCCTGGCCACTTCGCGCCCCAGCAGTACCTGCCGGAGGGCGCCAAGTCCCAGCGCTACTACGAGCCCACCGAGGAGGGGCACGAGAAGAAGATCAAGGCCCGCCTCGAGGAGTGGGAGCGCCGCCGGCGGGAGGCCGCCGGAGAAGAGCAGCCCCGCGATGGCTGAGCGAGTCGCAGTCGCCATGAGCGGCGGCGTGGACAGCTCCCTGGCCGCCGCGCTCCTCCTGGAGCAGGGCTACGACGTCGTCGGCCTCACCATGCAGATCTGGCCCCGCCGCCCGCCGGACCAGGAGCCCCCCGGCCTCCGGGGGTGCTGCGGGCTGGAGGCCATCCACTCCGCCCGGGAGGTGGCCCGGCGGCTCGGAGTCCGCCACTATGTGGTCAACCTCCGGGACCCCTTCGAGCGCCACGTCATCGCGCCCTTCTGTGATGCCTACGCCCGTGGCCTTACCCCCAATCCGTGCCTCTGGTGCAACACCCTGGTGAAGTTCACCCCCCTGCTGCAGCGCGCCCGCGAGATCGGCGCCTCCCGGCTCGCCACCGGCCACTACGCCCGCCTGGCGTGGGACGAGACGACCCAGCGGTGGCAGCTCCGCCGCGGCGTGGATGAGATCAAGGACCAGTCCTACCATCTGTATGCGCTCGATCAGGGGCAGCTTGCCCACGCCCTGTTCCCGCTTGGCGAGATGACCAAGGAGGAGGTGCGCCGGCGCGCCCGGCAGCTCCGGCTGCCCGCGGCCGACCGCCCGGAGAGTCGGGGCGTCTGCTTCCTCTGGGGCGAGGACTACCGGGGCTGGCTGGTGCGGCGCCGGCCCCAGGTGGCCCAACCTGGGCCCATGGTGGACCGGGAGGGTCGGCAGCTCGGCCAGCACCGCGGCATCGTGTTCTACACCATCGGGCAGCGCCGGGGGCTCGGCCTCAACGGCCGCCGGCCCCACTACGTGGCGGAGATAGACGCCGCACACAACCGCGTGGTGGTGGGGGGCGCGGAGGATCTCTGCGCGGCCGGCCTCATCATGCGGGATGTGAGGTACGGCGCGCTGGCCGGTCTGCCCGAGGGCGGAGCGCGGCTGGCGGCCAAGATACGCGCCCGCGCCGCGCCTGCCCCCTGCCTGGCAGAGCCCGCGGGCGACGGCGTGCGCCTGCGCTTCGCCGGGCCACAGCGGGCGGTGGCCCCGGGCCAGGCGGCGGTGTGCTATGATGGCGAGGCGGTGGCCCTGGGGGGGACCATTGAGCGGGCCCTTCGGGAGGAACCATGACGAGCTTCGCCTTGCTTGCCGTGGGGGTGGCGGGGTTGGCGGTCGCGGTTGTGGCGGTGCGCGCCTGGCTAGGCCTGGCGCGGCTGGAGCGCGCCCTCCGCTCCCTGGAGGCCCATGCCGAGGCGACGGCCCGCGAGTGGCAGGAGGCGGCGCGAGGGGTGCGGCGGGTGGCCGGGAAGCTTGAGGGTGGCGTGGAGTCGCTGGCGAATACCCTCGAACGGGTGGACCGCATGACGGCGGCGGTCGAGCCGCAATCGCTTGCCCGGACGGTGGTCGCGCCAGCGGCGGAGCGGCTGGGCGCCTGGCTGGCCGGGCTCCGAAAGGGGCTGGCGGGCCTGCGCGGCGAGCGCTGAAGACCGCCGAGTCAGGAGCGTGCGATGACAACGCAGTTGACCGTGGAGTCGCGGCGGGAGGAGCCGAACCTGGCGGTGCTCTCTCTCATGGGGGAGGTGGATGTCGCCAACGTCCCCCAGGTGAGGGAGGAGGCGCTGCGGCTGCTCGCTGCTGGCGTCAAGGGTCTGGTGGTGGACCTCGGCGGGGTGGAGTACATGGACTCCTCGGGCCTGGGGATGCTGGTGGGCCTTCAGAAGCGGATGCGGGAGGCCGATGGGAAGCTGGCGCTCGCCTCCCCGCGCCCGCGCGTCGAGCGCCTGCTCGACATCACGGGGCTGGCGCGTATCTTCGCGGTGTACGAGGACGTGGAGGGGGCTCTGAAGGAGGTGGCGGGATGAAGGCGACGGAAACCGCGGACGTGGAACTCCGCATCCCGCGCCGCCCGGAGTTCGTGCGGGTGGCGCGGATGGCCGCCCGCGCAGTGGCGGCCCAGCTCGACTTCACCTACGACCTCATCATGGACATCGAGCTCGCCGTGGGCGAAGCCTGCACCAACTCAGTGGAGCACGTCTCCCTGGAGAGCTGCCGGGAGGTCTTCACCCGCTTCTCAGCAGAGCCGGACCGGCTCGTGATCGAGGTCATTGACCACGGCCAGGGCTTCGACCCCGAGCGGCCCGGCGGGGAAGGGGGCGGCGGGCTCGGCCTCGACGTCATCCGCGGCGTCATGGACGAGGTCTACATCGAGTGTGGGGAGGGAGGCGGGACCCGGGTGCGGATGGTCAAGTACCGCCCCAAGGGGTAGGCATGGACGGCCGAGGCGCAGCCAGGACCGAGCGCACCGCCAAGGAAGCCGCGCGCAAGCGCGCCGGGGTCGCGCGCGACGCCGCCACGCCCGAGCTGTTCCAGCGTTTCCACCGCACCCGCTCGCCCGAGCTGCGGGAGCAGCTCATCCTCGCGCATATGAACCTGGTGCGCTACCTCGCCCGCAAGTTCGCCAACCGCGGCGAGCCCCTCGAGGACCTCATCCAGGTGGGCATGGTCGGCCTCATCAACGCGGTGGACCGCTTCGACCCCACCCGAGGCATCCGCTTCGCCACCTACGCCACTCCCACCATCCTGGGCGAGATCCGCCGCTACTTCCGAGATCGCGGCTGGGCGGTCAAGGTCCCTCGGCGGCTGCAGGAGCTGAGCATGTCCGCCGCCAAGGCCGCGGACGACCTCACCCAGGAGCTCGACCGCGCCCCGACGGTGGCCGAGATCGCCGCGCGCCTGGAGGTCTCCGAGGAGGACGCCCTGGAGGCACTCGAGACCGGCGAGCTGTACGAGCTGCCCTCTCTCGACCGCGACCTGGGCTCGGAGTCCGACGACTCCCGCGGCATCCTCGCCGACTACGTGGGCGAGGCAGACCAGGAGATGGAGCGCTTCGAGCGTCGCGCCCGCCTCGCCCAGGCCCTCAACGTGCTCCCCGAGCGCGAGCGCGAGATCATCCAACTCCGCTTCTACCAGGGCCTGTCTCAGACTCAGGTCGCCGGTAAACTTGGCATCTCCCAGATGCACGTCTCGCGGCTCCAGCACCGCGCCCTGAAGCGGCTGCGGGAGCTGCTCCGCAAACAGGATGGGGGCTGAGCCCGCCCGCGCACGCCGCGGACCTTCGACTCGCGGAGGGACTCTGTGGACCTGCCAACCGCGCTCGTAGCCATCATCGCCGTCGCGGTGATCGCCTACATCGTGACCGTCGTCCACGTCGCCACCACCCGCACCCTCGCCCGCAGGACCGAGGGCTATCGCCCCGAGGAGCGCCTCCTCGCCTGGCCCAAGTGGCTCACCGCCCTCGTTGCCGGCCTGGCGGTCATCTGGTTCCTCTACCGGGTCCGCCAGATCCTCCTCCCCTTTGTCGTCGGCGCCATCATCGCCTACCTCCTGAACCCTGTCATTGACCGCCTCGAGCGGCGGGGGTGGACCCGCATCCGCGCCATCTGGTTCGTCTTCGGCCTCTTCCTGCTCGTCTTCCTGCTCGCCGCCTTCGGGCTCGTGCCCGCCCTGGCCGGCGAGGCGCGCGACCTCATCGCCAGCTACGAGCAGGTCGTCGCCCGGGGCCACGAGCTCGCCCGTGAGGCCCGTGCCTGGGCGCAGAACTGGGGCCTGGCGCTCGGCGTTCTGCCCGAGGACGTCGCCAGCGCCTTCAGCGCGGTCGGCGACAAGGCCCAGTCCTACGGGCTCAGTCTCCTCGAGGGCGTGCTCAGCTGGCTCAACCGCTCCGTGATCATCGTCTCCCTCCTCATCCTCACCCCCGTCGTGACCTTCTGGGTCCTCCGCGACTACCATCTGCTGGGCCAGCGCCTCCTCAAGCTCATGCCCGAGCGCCAGCGCACCGCCACCCTCGCCATCCTCCACGACATCAACCGCGTCGCCGGTGGCTACCTGCTCGGCATGGTGACCATGATGGTCATCGTCGGCATCTTCGCCGTCGCCGTCCTCAGCATCGCCGGCGTCCACTTCGCCTGGCTGCTGGGCATCGTGACCGGCGTCCTCTACGTCATCCCCTACCTCGGCTACCCCACCGCCATGGTCGTCGTCACCCTCACCATGGCGATCACCGGGAAGCCCCCCGGCGCGATTCTGGCGGTCCTCGCCATCCTCATCTCCGGCAACATCGCCTTCGACTACGGCGTCACCCCCCGCGTCCTGGGCGGCCGGGTGGGCCTCCACCCCCTGGTCGTGATCTTCTCCGTCCTGGCCGGCGCCGCGCTTTTCGGCGTGCTCGGCGTCATCATCTCCATCCCCCTCGCCGGCGCCATCAAGGTTGTCCTGCTGCACTTCTGGCCGGAGGCGTTCTCCGCCCACGACCAGCAGGATGCGCCCTCTTCCTGACTCTGCTATAATGGCCCCCAGGACGGGCGCTGCCTCGCCGCGGCTCCCCGACGATGGAGCGTCGGTGACTCGCCCCCTGCCGCCCTCGGCGGGGCGGGCCTCCGGCCTGCACCCGCGCCCTACGGCCATCCCGGAGGACCTGGACGCATGAAGCACTCGGCACACAACCGCAGCACCCCCACCAGCAGGCGGCTGCGCGACAGCTTCCTCGACTTCTTCGCGCAGCGGGGCCACCGCGTCCTTGCCAGCTCCCCCCTCAAGCCCTCTGACGAGACCACCCTCTTCACCAGCGCCGGCATGCAGCAGTTCGTCCCCTGGTTCCGAGGCCTCGTGCCCCCCGCCGCCCCCCGCGTCGCCACCTGCCAGAAGTGCTTCCGCGCCGACGACATCGAGCAGGTAGGCCACACACCCTGGCACTGCACTTTCTTTGAGATGCTGGGCAACTTCTCGTTCGGCGACTACTTCAAGCGGGAGGCCATCCACTTCGCCTGGGAGTACGTCATCGGCGTCCTCGGCCTACCCGAGGCGCGGGTCTGGGTCACCGTCCACCCCGATGACGATGAGTCACCCCTCATCTGGGAGCGCGAGATCGGCGTCCCGCCCTCCCGCATCGTCAGGGACCCGACGAACTGGTGGGGGCCCGTCGGCGACTCCGGCCCCTGCGGCCCCGACACCGAACTCCACCTCGACACCGGCCAGGAGCGCGGCTGCGGCCGTCCCGACTGCGACCCCACCTGCGACTGCCCCCGCTTCAGCGAGGTCTGGAACCTGGTCTTCCAGATGTACAACAAGCAGCCCGGCGGCGAGCTGGAGCCCCTCCCCAGGCCCGGCATTGACACCGGCCTGGGCCTCGAGCGCCTCACCGCGCTCCTCCAGGGCGTGCCCTCTATCTTCGAGACCGACCTCTTCGCGCCCATCGTTGCCTCGGTCATCGCGCGCGCCCGCCGCGCCCACCCCGACCTCCGCGAGCCCCTCACCGGCCCCCAGGGCGCCGCCGTACGCATCATCGCCGAGCATACCCGCGCCCTGACCTTCCTGCTGGCCGACGGCTTCACCCCCTCCAACGAGGGCGCTGGCTACGTCGTCCGCCGGGTGCTGCGCCGCGCGTATCGCTTCGGTCGGCAGCTTGGCATCGAGGAGCCCTTCCTCTATCAGCTCGCGCCCACCGTCGTCGGCGTCATGGGCGAGGTCTACCCCGAGCTCCGCGCCGCCGAGGGACGGCTGACCACTTGGCTGCAGCAGGAGGAGCGCCAGTTCGAGGACACCCTCGAGCGCAGCTATGCACCCCTCATGGACGCCATCTCTCGCGCCCGCGCCGCCGGCCTCGCCGCCCTCCCCGGCGAGGAGGCCTTCCGGCTCCACGACACTTACGGGCTGCCCAGGGAGCTGGCCGCTGACACCGCCGCCGAGCACGGCCTCGGCTTCGACGAGGAGGGCTTCAACGCCGCAATGGAAGCCCAGCGCCAGCGCGCCCGCGCGCGCGCGGAGGACGACTTCGCCTTCGCCCTCCGCTCAGGCTATCAGGGCTTCGTGGGCAAGAGCACGTTCCTCGGCCACGAGGCCTGCACCGCCCAGGCGGCCGTCATCGGCCTGCTCCGGGAGGGCGAGCCCACCGACCGTCTCATCGCCGGCGAGGAGGGCGAGGTCTTCCTCGACCAGACGCCCTTCTACGCCGAGAGCGGCGGTCAGGTCGGCGACCGCGGGTGGCTCGAGGCCCAGGCCGGGCGGGCCGAGGTGCTCGACACCGCCTACCCTGTAGAGGGCGCCCACGCCCACCGCGCCCGCGTCCTCGAGGGGGAGCTCGCCGTCGGCCAGCAGGTCCAGGCCCGGGTTGACGAGGCCCGCCGGCGGGCCATCGCCCGCGCCCATACCGCCACCCACCTGCTCCACCATGTCCTTCGCCAGGTCCTCGGCGAGCACGCTCTCCAGTCCGGCTCCCTGGTGGACGCCGACCGGCTGCGCTTCGACTTCGCCCACTTCGCCGCCCTGACTGACGAGCAGAAGCAGCGCATCGAGCAGGGCGTGGTGGAGCTCTCACTCGCCGACCACGCACTCGCCGCCGAGGAGATGAGCATGGCCGAGGCGCGGGCCCAGGGCGCGGTTGCGCTCTTCGGAGAGAAGTACGGCGAGCGGGTCCGCGTGGTGCGCATCGGCGACTTCAGCAGGGAGCTCTGTGGCGGCACCCACCTCCGCAGCGCCAGCGCCATCGGTGGCTTCCTGATCGTCAGCGAGCGCAGCATCGGCGCCGGCCTGCGCCGGATCGAGGCTGTCACCGGCCTGGAGGCCCACGCCCTCGCCGCCCAGCAGCGCCGGCTCATCTCGGCGGCCGCAGAGGCCGTCGGCGGCTCGCCCGACGAGATCCCCGACCGCATCGCTCAGCTGCAGGCCGACCTGCGCCGCGCGCGGCGCGAGATCTCCCAGCTCCAGCAGCAGAGCGCCGCCGGTCGCGTTGATGACCTGGCTCGCGAGGCGCAGCAGGTGGGCGCGCTCAAGGTGGTGGCGGCCCGCGTCGCCCCCCTCGCGCCCGATGCCCTGCGTGCCCTGGCAGACGAGGTACTGGTCCGGCTCGGCTCCGGCGTCGTTGTCCTCGGCTGTGAGCGAGACGGCCGCGCTCAGTTCATCGGCGCGGTGTCCAAGGACCTCACCAAGGCGGGCTATCACGCCGGCAACCTGGTGCGGGAGGTCGCCCGAGCCGCTGGCGGCGGCGGTGGCGGACGGCCTGACTTCGCCCAGGCCGGAGGCAAGAACCCGGAGCGGCTTGATGAGGCGCTCGCCAAGGTCAAGGAGCTCGTCGCCGCCCAGGGCCGTGCTGGCTAGCGGCCTGCGCGCACGGCCTGCCACGCTCGTTGCGCTCGCCTTTGGGCTCCTCCCTCTGGGCGACGCAGCGCAGGCTGGCGCGCCTCCCCGATACTCCCTGCGCCGCGTGTACGGGGAGCAGCCCGGCCCCCGCGCCGTCATCATCACCATGGGCGGCGTCACCTGGGAGGACCTTCAGGCCGCCGACATGCCCCACCTCCATGACCTCGCCGCCCGCGCGGCGCTGGGCCTCATGCCTGTCGCCTCCCCCGGTGAGGCCGACCCGCACCGGACCTGGGTCTCCCTGGGCGCCGGCCGCGCGGCCGCTGGCGGCCCTCTCGTCGGGCGTCTCGAGGACGGGATCGAGGGGCCTCTTCGCCTCACGATCGCTCCCATCGTCGCCGCCAATCAGCGCGCCCGCACTAGCGCCCGCCCTGGCCACCTCGGGGAGCAGCTCCATCGGGTGGGCCTTACCACGGCCCTCCTTGCTGCCCCGGGCGCGGCCTCCTACCCGGCTCTGGCCGTCATCGCCGACGCGCACGGCGACGTGGATGGAGGCTGCCTCGATGTCCCCCTGGTCACAGGCACGCCGCGCGGCCCCGTCGCCGCCCCGGGGGCCCTGCGCGCCCTTCGACAGGCGCTGGCGCGCTGGGACGTCGTGATGCTCGACCTCACCGGCGTCCCCCTCGCTGCCGCTGACGAGTTCGTCGCCGCCGCCGTGGACGCGGTGCGCGATCAGCACGCGCTGATCGCCGTGCTGTCGCCAGTCGCCCCCCAGCGCCCGGGCCGGCGCTCCCGCAGCCTCGCCCCGGTCCTCCTCTGGACCTCGGCCGAGGAACATGCCGCGGGTCTGCTCGGCAGCCGGAGCACGCGCTGGCCCGGAATCATCGTCCCGGCCGACTTTGCCCCCACGCTCCTCGAGTGGTGGGGCGTGGAGCAGCCCTCGCTCGCCATGGGCGGCCGGCCGCTCGGGGTCATCCCTGCGGCCGACGCAGTCGCGCGGGTGAGCGAGCTGAGCGCTGGCACGGCCCGCGCCCATCACATGCTCATCACCGCGGCCGTCTGCTACCTCGTCTTCGGCTTCGCCGTCGTTGCCGCCGCGGTCGCGGTCGGCCTGTGGCGGACCCCCGCGCTCCGGCGCTTCGGTGCGGCCGCGCTGGGCCTCACCACCGGCGCCATCGGCCTGGCCGTCGCGCCTGCCCTCGGGATCACGAGCACCGCGGGCCACCTCGGCGCCGGGGCTGCGGTCGGCGCCGGGCTGGCCTTCGCCGCGGCGCGGCTGCGGCGGCCGGGCCACGCGCTCGCCCTTGCCATGCTGCTGGGCGTGGGCCTGCTCGCGGTTGACGCCGTGTCCGGCTCCTGGCTTATGCGGCGCTCCGCGCTCGGCCTCGGTGTGATTTCCGGCTCTCGCTTCTACGGCATCGGCAACGAGGCGGTCGGCTTCCTCGTGGGCATGGCGGCAGTCGGCCTCGGCGCGCTCCTGGACGCCTTCCCCCGCCGCGGCGAGCTGGCGGCCCTCATCGGGGTCGGTGTCGTGCTCATCGTCGGCGCGCCCTTCTGGGGGGCCAACTGGGGCGGGGCCGTAGCCACCGCCGCCGGACTGGTCACCCTCTACCTGCTGTACAAGCAGAAAGTCGGTTGGGAGGACGCCGTCGGCGCCGCGGTCCTGCTCGCCGCCAGCGCTCTCGCGCCGGCTTTGCTCGACCTCCTCGGGCCGGCCGAGGCCCGCTCCCACATCGGCGCCGCCGCCGCCGCCCTTCTCGCCGGCGAGGGTCGCCCCCTCGGCGATGCCGTCGCCCGCAAGCTCTACCTAAACGCCCGCATCCTCACCGGCTCGCCCGCGGCCATTCCCCTCGTGCTCGCGGCGGCCGCTGCCTTCGCCTTCACCCTCCGGCCGGCCGCGCCCGCCCGGCGCCTGCTATCTCAGCACCGCGGCCTGCGCGCGGGTGTCGCCGGCGCCCTCGCCGGGGGCCTGGCAGCCTCCGTCACCAACGACTCCGGGCTCGGCGCGGGGCTGGGCGCCTTCGCCGTCGCCATCAGCGCCCTGCTCTTCCTCTCGGCTCGGGGCCAGGAGGCCGCCCCATGACCTTGCTCGGGCTCGACCTCGGCGAGCGCCGCATCGGCCTCGCCCTCAGCGATCCCCTCGGCATCACCGCCAGGCCGCTGTCGGTGCTCGAGTGCGTCTCCCTCGGGGAGGATGTGCGGGCGGTCGGCGAGCTGGTCGCCAGACACCGCGCCCAGGCGGTTGTCGTGGGCCTGCCCCTGAGCATGGACGGCGCCGCCGGCGCCGCCGCGCGCCGCGCCCGGCGCTTCGCCCGCGCCCTCGGCCGCGCCCTCGCAGTCCCGGTGCACCTCTGGGACGAGCGCCTCACGACCGCCCAGGCCGAGCGGGACCTCCTCGCCGCCGGCCAGCGCCGCACCGCCCGCCGGCAGATCCGGGACGCGGTCGCCGCCGCCCTCATCCTCCAGTCCTACCTCGACTCCCACCGGCAGGAGAACGCCTCGTGAGCCGCCCTCGCCGCCGAGCGGGCCTGTGCACCCTCCTGTTCGCGGTCGCGCTCCTCCTCGCCGCCTGGGGCGCGTCGGCCGTGCTGAGCCCTGTCGGCGACGGACCGGCCCGCCTCATCGTCGTCGAGCAGGGCCAGTCGGTGCGCGAGGTGGCCCGAGCGCTGCGACAGGAGGGCCTCATCCACAGCGCCGAGGCGTTCCTTGCGGCCGCCTACCTGACGGGCAAGTGGCGCCGCGTCCAGGCGGGCCGCCACGAGCTGGAGCCCAGCATGAGCACCCTTCAGATACTCGACGCGCTCGGCCGCGGCTCCCGACGCGCTTGGCGGTGGCTCACCATACCCGAGGGCTACACCCTCCGCCAGATCGCCGCCCGCGTCGAGGAGCAGGAGCTCGCCTCCGCCGCCGACTTCCTCGCCCAGGCCCAGCGCCCCCGCGACTTCGAGGTCTCGTTCCCGCCGCCCCCCGGCGGCCTCGAGGGCTACCTCTTCCCCGACACCTACCGCGTGGACATGGGTGAGCGTGCCGAGGACATCATCGCGCACATGCTGCGCCGCTTCGAGGAGGTCGTCTGGCGCGGCCTCCTCGGCGAGCAGCCCGTGCACGAGGGCCGCAGCCTCCAGGACATCGTCATCCTCGCCTCCCTGGTCGAGGCCGAGGCCAAGGTGGAGGAGGAGCGCCCCATCATCGCCGGCGTCTTCATGAACCGCCTCGCTCGCGGGCAGAAGCTCGAGTGCGACGCCACCGTCCAGTACGCCCTCGGCGACGACCGCAAGTCCCGCCTCCTCTACGAGGACCTCACCGTGGACAGCGAGTACAACACCTATCTCCACCCCGGCCTGCCCCCGGGGCCCATCTGCAGCCCAGGGGAAGCCTCCATCCGGGCGGCCCTCGAGCCCGCCGACGTGCCCTACCTGTTCTACGTCGCCCGCCCGGATGGCTCCCACGTGTTCAGCCGCACCTTCGCCGAGCACCAGGCCGCAATCGCGCGAATCCGACAGACGAGGTAACACTTCGCGGATGCGCGACCGCCCGATCACAGCCAGACGAACCTCCCCCCATCCCACCGTCGGCATGTGGCCCTCCCGGCGCGCGCCCCAGCGCCGCCTCCTGCCCCAGTTCCTCCAGTTGGCGGTGCTCGTCGGCGCCCTGATCGCCGCCTACCACCTGACCATCTTCGTCTGGACTCGCACCGAGCCCCCCGAGATCGCCGTGCCCGACATCGTCGGCCTCAGCCACCAGGAGGCTGTCAGGCTGCTGGAGTCCGCCGGCCTCCGTGCCGAGCTCGCCGTCCGTCGCCACGACGAGGACGCCCCGGAGGACGCGGTCATCGGCGCCCACCCCCCGCCCGGGCGCACCGTCAAGGTGGGCCGGCTGGTCCGGCTCACAGTCAGCTCCGGCTCCCGGTGGGCCGTCGTGCCAGATGTCCGCGAGATGTCCGTCGAGCGCGCCCGGGCCCTGCTCAACGAGGCGCGCGTCACCGTCGGCTCCCAGCGCACCGAGCACGACGACCGGGCGCCCATCGGCTATGTCCTCCGGCAGGCCCCGGCCCCCGGCCAACGCGTCCCCCGCGGCGCCTCCGTTGACCTCTGGCTCAGCAAGGGCCCCGCGCCCAGGGTCGTCTTCGAGCAGCCCCGCGCCGGCCAGCTTACCCGTAGCGCCGACATCGAGCTCCCCATCCCCCCAGGCGCCGAGCTGCAGGAGGTCCGCATCGTCGTCACCGACCGCGACGGCGAGCGCACCGTCTACCGCGGGTACCATCAGCCTGGCGAGACCGTCCGCGAGCGGGTCAGCGGCGTCGGTGAGCGCATCACCATCGAGGTCTTCCTCAGCGGACTCCTCGTGGAGCAGCGCGTCATCTGACGCCCCCCCAACTGATGGGCAGCTACCGCATCGGCATAGATGTCGGCGGCACCTTCACCCATGCCGTCGCCCTCACCTGCGACAGCCTCGAGCTCGCCGCCCAGGCGAAGGCGCCCACCACCCATGGCGCGCCCGGGGGCGTCTGCGAGGGCGTAGTCCAGGCCCTGCGCGCCGTCCTGGCCGCCGGGCCCATCCAGCCAGAGCAAGTAGCCTTCGTCGCCTACTCAACGACCCAGGTGACCAACGCCCTCCTCGAGGGAGACGTCGCGCCCGTCGGCATCCTCGCCCTCGGGGCCGGCCTTGAGGGCCGCCGCGCCCGCCGCGACACCAGCCTCGGCGACCTCGAGCTTGCCCCCGGCCGCAGCCTCCACACCTTTCACGCCTTCCTCAACACCGACCGGCTCGACGAAGCGGCCGTCCGCGCCGCCCTCGCCGATCTCAGCTCCTCCGGCGCGCAGGCCATCGTCGCCGCCGAGCCCTTCTCCGTGGACGACCCCCGCCGGGAGCAGCTCGTCCTCGCGGCGGCCCGCGACCTGGGCCTGCCGGCCACGGGCACACATGAGATCTCCGGCCGGTACGGGCTGCGCGTCCGCACCCGCACCGCGGTTATCAACGCCAGCCTCCTTCCGAGGGCTATCGCCACCGCCGATATGACCGAGCGCGCCGCCCGCGAGGCCGGCCTCCTCGCGCCTCTGATGGTCGTGCGCAGCGACGGCGGGGTCATGAGCGTCGAGGAGATGCGCCGTCGCCCCCTGCTCACGCTCCTATCCGGGCCCGCCGCGGGCGTCGCCGCCGCGCTCATGTATGCCCGCGTGACCGACGGCGTCTTGCTCGAGGTGGGCGGCACCAGCACCGACATCACCGCTATCCAGCACGGCCGGGCCGCCCTCCGCACCGCTGAGGTCGGCGGCCACCGGCTGTTCCTTCGCACCCTGGATGTGCGCACCATCGGCCTCGCCGGCGGCTCCCTGCCCCGAGTGCGCGCCGGTCGGCTGCACGACGTCGGGCCCCGCAGCGCCCACCTCGCCGGGCTCATGTACGCCTGCTTTGCCGGCCACCAGCGGATCGGCGACGAACCGCGCGCCGAGCTGCTTTCCCCCCTGCCCGGCGACCCCGCCGACTACGTGGTGATCAGGACGCCGGCAGGGCGGATGGCGCTCACGCTGACCTGTGCGGCCAACGCCGCGGGGCGCGTCCCCGCCGGCGACTTCGCCCGCGGCGACCGGCTCGCGGCCCTCGCCGCCGCGGGCCCGCTCGGCCGGCTGCTCCGGTGCGAGGCCGAGGCGGCCGCCGCGGAGGTGCTGTCCGCCGCTGCCGACAAGGCCGCCCGCACCGTCGGCGCGGTGCTGGAGGAGCGCGGTCTGCCCCCGGAGACCACCGAGCTCGTCGCCGGCGGGGGCGCGGCGGCCGTGCTCGCGCCCGCGGTGGGCGAGCGGCTCGGGCTCCCCGTGCGGCTGGCGGCCAATGCGCCCCTCATCTCCGCCATCGGCACCGCGCTCGCCCTGGTGCGCGACATCGTGGAGCGCACCGTCCCCGAGGCCACCGAGCATGACCTGCTCGAGATCAGGCGGGAGGCCGCCGAGGCCGCAGTGCGCGCCGGGGCCGACCCGGAGTCCGTGACTGTGGACATCGAGTACGACCCGCGGCGCGCGCTCCTGCGCGCGGTGGCCACCGGGCAGGCCGAGCTGCGCACCCGCGACGCGGCCCAGCCCCTGGCCAGCGACGAGGAGAGGCGTGAGGCCGCGGCGAAGTCCCTCGGAGTCGCACCCGACCGGGTCGCGCTGGAGGCGGATTCGGGGCTGCTGCAAGCCTATGCCGCGACGCGTGAGAGGAAGCGCTTCCTCGGCCTGCTGATGGACCGGCGGCGCACCATCGCGGTTGTGGACCAGCGCGGGGTGGTGCGGCTGCTGCTGGCGGAGGGGAGAGCCGACGCCTGCTTGGCCTGCCGGCTTCGGGAGACCCTCTCTGCGCTGCTGGAGGAACACACGCGCTATGGGGACGCCGGCCCCGAGCTGCCCCGCGTGTTCCTCGGCCTGCGGGGGAGGATCGTGGACCTCTCGGGCGTGCTCGGCGCCGCTCAAATGCTCGCCCTCGCCGGGGCCGAGGCCGACGGGCTCCCGGGGGACGAGCCGGTGCTCGTCGCCACTGCGCCCCCGCGGCCGTGAGCCAGGCGCACCATTGAGGAGGACGTGATGCTCGACGCGGGCCGACTGTCAAGGGAAGAGTGGAACGACCTCGAGCCGCGCCTCGAGGCGGCCGAGAAGGCCGCGCACGACAACTTCATGCGCAACCCGCAGGCCCGGGACCTCCTCGGCGAGGGTGACCACACCCCCGGCTATCTCCTGCTCCAGCACCTCAAGCAGCGCAAGGACGAGCGCGGCGTCCGCCTCTTCCGCGCCGTCGAGATGTACTTCCACGAACTCTCGCGGGCCGACATCGCCACCGCCTACCTACGCGGCAAGGAAGTCGGCCGCGCCGGATCCTGAGGAGACCCTCGTGCGCACCTCCCAGCTCTTCGCCCCCACCCTCCGGCAGGTCTCCGCCGATGTCGAGATGCCCAGCCACCGGCTGCTGCTGCGCGGCGGCTTCATTCGCCAGCTCGCTGGCGGCATCTACTCCCTGCTTCCCCTGGGCCTGCGCGTGGTCCGCAAGATCGAGGACATCGTTCGGCAGGAGATGAACGCCGCCGGCGCCCAGGAGCTCTTCCTGCCCACCCTCCACCCCAAGGAGCTGTGGGACAGAAGCGGCCGAAGCGCCCACTGGGGCCCCGAGCTCATGCAGCTCGAGGACCGCAGCGGTCGCCGCTTCTGCCTGGGCGGCACCCATGAGGAGGTCATCACCGACCTGGTCGCCTCCGCGGTGCGCTCCTACCGGGAGCTGCCCTTCACGCTCTACCAGATCCAGGTCAAGTTCCGCGATGAGATCCGGCCCCGCGGCGGCCTGGTGCGCGCCCGCGAGTTCACCATGAAGGACGCCTACAGCTTCGACCGCGACCTCGCCGGCCTCGACCGCTCCTACGACGCTATGGTCGCCGCCTACCACCGCATACTGGATCGCGTTGGGCTTCCCTACCGCGTCGCCGAGGCCTCCCCGGGCGGTATCGGCGGCTGGGACACCCGCGAGTTCGCCCTCCCCTGCGACAGCGGCGAGAGTTCCTATCTCTCCTGTGACGAGTGCGGCTACGACGCCGCCCCGGAGGTCGCCCGCTTCCGGCCGCCCCCCACCCCCGCCGAGCCCGGGGAACCCATGGAGCCGCTCGCCCGCGCCGACACCCCGGGGCAGCGCACCATCGAGCAGGTCACCGCCTTCCTGGGGGCGCCCGCCTCCCGGCTCGTCAAGACGCTCCTCTACATGGCCGACGGCCGCGTCGTCGCCGCGCTCGTGCGCGGCGACCGCGAGCTCAGCGAGGACAAGCTCAAGGAAGCGCTCGGCGTCTCCAGCCTCCGCATGGCCGACCCGGACACCATCGCGCGCGTGAGCCGCGCGCCCGTCGGCTTCGCGGGCCCGGTTGGCCTGAAGGATGCCGAGATCGTCGCCGACGAGGACCTCCGCGCCGAGCGCAACTTCATCACCGGCGGCAACGAGCCCGACCTTCACCTCCTCAACGTCAACTGGGACCGCGACTTCGCCGTGGACCGCTGGGCCCAGCTCCGCACAGGCGAGCCCGGCGACCCCTGCCCCACCTGCGGCCGGCCCCTGCGCTCCTACCGCGGCATCGAGCTGGCCCACGTCTTCAAGCTCGGCGTCATCTACAGCCAGGCCCTCGACGCCCACTTCCTCGATGAGCAAGGACAGCGCCGCCCCATCGTCATGGGCTGCTACGGCCTGGGCACCACCCGCATGATGGCCGCCCTCGCCGAGCACTTCCACGACCAGGCCGGCCTCCTCTGGCCGCCCTCGGTCGCGCCCTTCGACGTCCTCGTCATCATCGTCAACCAGGACGATCCCACCCAGCGCCAGCTGGGGGAGGACATCTACCGAGAGCTGCGCCAGGCCGGCCTCGACGCCCTCCTCGAGGACCGCGCTGAGCGCCCCGGCGTCAAGTTCAAGGACGCCGACCTGATCGGCGTCCCCGCGCAGGTGGTCGTGGGTCGGCTGGCCGGCGAGGGGCAGGTCGAGGTGCGCCGCCGGGGCGGCGAGGCGCGCACCGTCCCCGTCGCCGCTGCCCCCGCCCAGGTGCGCGAGCTGCTGGGGAGGTGAGAGAGCCGTGGACGCCCTAGCCTACCCCCTCGAGGTGCTCGGCAAGATCGCCGCCGCCGTCGCCTTCGGCGGCATGGTAGGCTGGCAGCGGGAGGCCCACGACCGCCCCGCCGGCCTCCGGACGCACATCCTGGTATGTGTCGGCTCCGCCGTCTACACCCTGGCCTCCCTCAGCTTCACCGGCCCCACCGCCGACCCCGGCCGCATCGCCGCGCAGGTCGCCACCGGCATGGGCTTCCTCGGCGCCGGCACCATCATCCGTCACGGCGCCACCGTGCGCGGGCTCACCACGGCTGCCAGCCTCTGGGCGATCGCCGCGGTCGGCATCTGCATCGGCATCGGAGGTGAGCTCCTCTGGGTCGCCGCCCTCACCACCCTCGTCGTCCTCATCACCCTGAGCCTGCTGCGCCGCGCCGAGCAGCGCCTGCTTGCGCGCGCACACCTCGGGGAGGTGACGCTGCGCCTGCGCGGCGGGCCTGAGCGCATCGCCGAGGTCCAGCGTCTCCTCGCGGACCAGGGCGCCGTCCTCCGCTTCATCGAGATCGCCGACCCCACCCCCGACGGGGTCCGCCATCTGCGCGTCGGCGTCCGCGTCTGCGCCGGCGCCGACCTGGCCGACCTCTGCGCCCACCTCAGCGAGCTGCCCGGCTGCGTCGAGGTGCGCACCGGCTGAGGGACGCCTCGCCAGGACTTGCCGCCGCCGCCTCGAACTCACACAGGGAGGGGCGAGCGCCTCTCCCACCATGAGGGTCAGCGACCTCGGAAACCTCATCAGGCCGTCACCGCCGCTCAGGCCCGACGACACCCTCGCCAAGGCCGTCCGGCAGATGCGCGCCCGCGGGCTGCCCGCGCTCCCCGTCGCCGAGGGCGGCCGCCTGGTCGGGCTCGTGCGGGAGGAGGACGCCGCCGCGGCCGCCGACTCCCCCGACCCTCGCCACGCGGCGCGCTCCCTGCGCGTCGCCGACGTGATGCGCCCCATCGGTCTCATTGCCGTTGAGGGCCAGCCCCTCACCTCGCTTCGCGCCGCGCTCCGCGATCCGTCCAACGCGGTCCTCCCCGTCGCCCGCAGGGACGGCGGCTACCTCGGGCTGCTGCTGCGCAGAGACGCCCTCGCCGCCCTCTACGACGAGCCGCTCGTGCCGCCCGTAGCCGGCCTCGCCACTCCCTTCGGCGTGCACCTGACCACCGGCGCCCTCCGCGCCGGCGCCGGCGACCTCAGCCTCGCCGCCACCGGCGCCTGCCTCATGCTGCTCAGACTCCTTGCCAGGGCGCTCGTCCTCGGCCTGCTCCTGCTCGCCCGCTGGGCCGCGCCACAGCTCGAATCGCTTCGTACCGGCGATTACCTGTATACCTTGACAGTGGTTGCCTTCTCCCTGCTGGAGCTCCTCGTCTTCCTGCTCCTGCTGCGGTTCTCGCCCCTCGCCGGTGTCCACGCCGCTGAGCACATGGTCGTCCACGCCATCGAGGAGGGAGAGGACCTCACCCTGGAGAAGATCAAATCCATGTCTCGGGTCCACCCGCGCTGCGGCACCAACCTGCTGGCGCTCCTCATCCTGGTGATCATCGCCCACAGCCTCTTCGCCTCCATCAGCGGCCGCATGGGCCAGGCTGCCGAGCTCCTCACCATCCTCGCGCTCGTCATCGCCGTCCTGCTCGCTTGGCGACGCCTCGGCGCCGGCCTCCAGCGCTGGGTCACCACCCGACCCCCCTCCGATCGCCAGCTGGCCCGCGCGATCTCGGTGGGCGAGGCCCTGCTCGAGAAGATCCGCCAGCGCCCAGGCGCCCGGGCCCGCCTGCCTCGCCGCGTGTGGAACAGCGGCTTCCTCCAGGTGATGGGCGGCTTCATCGCGCTCATCGCCCTCGTCGAGTACGCCCGGCCCTGGCTCGCCCCCCTCTGGCGGCGCCTCGCCGGATGACCATAGCGGGAGCCCCGATGGCCAGAGAACTGCTCACCGAAGCTCTGTCCCAAGCCGTTGCCGCCGCGCAGCGCGCGGGCGAGCTGCCTGCGGACCTCAGTGTCGAGCTGGAGCTCCAGACACCCCGCGAGCGCCGCCACGGCGACTTCACCACCAGCCTGCCCATGGTCATCGCCAGCGCGCTCAACCGCCCGCCCCGCGAGATCGCCGACATCCTGCTGCGCCACCTGGACTTGCCCGCTGACACTATCGAGACCGCCGAGGTCGCCGGCCCGGGCTTCGTCAACTTCACAGTCTCCCTCTCCTGGCTGCGCGGCGTGGTGCGGAGGATCTGCCAGGAGGGAGAGCAGGGATACGGCCGCGCCGATCTCGGGCAGGGCCGCCGGCTGCTGCTGGAGTTCGTCAGCGCCAACCCCACTGGCCCCGTCGGCGTCGTCCAGGGCCGCGCCGCCGCCATCGGCGACTGCCTCGCCCGCCTCCTCACCCGCGTCGGCTGGCAGGTCTCCCGGGAGTACTACGTCAACGACGCCCTCAACAGCACCCAGGTCCAGCGCTTCGCCGCCACCCTTGAGGCCCGCTACCTCCAGCAGCTCGGCCGCGACGCCGAGGTCCCGGAGGACGGCTACCAGGGCGACTACGTGATCGAGATGGCGAAGGAGCTTACCGCCGAGGTCGGCGACGCGTACGCCTCGCTGCCGCCCGAGGAGCGCCTGCGAGTCTTCTGCGAGGAGGCCCTCAAGCGCATTGTCGCCGGCCACCAGCGGGACATGGCCGACTTCGGCGTCACCTTCGACACCTGGTTCTACGAGAGCTCCCTCTACGAGCGTGACGCCGTCAGCGATGCCATGGACGCCCTCCGCGCCGGCGGCTACACCTATGAGGCCGACGGCGCCCTGTGGCTCCGCGCCACCGACCTCGGCGATGACCAGGACCATGTCCTCATCCGCCGCGACGGCCGGCCCACTTACCTCGCCACCGACATCGCCTACCACAAGGACAAGTTCGACCGCGGCTTCCACCGCCTCGTGGACATCTGGGGCCCCGACCACCACGGCCACGTCAGGCGCACCAAGGCCGGCGTCCGCGCCCTCGGCTATGACCCCGACCGCTTCGAGATCCTCATCCACCAGATCGTCCGCCTCTTCCGCGGCTCCGAGATGGTCCGCATGTCCAAGCGCGCCGGCGACATCGTCCCCCTCCGCGGCCTGCTGGAGGACGTTGGGCGGGACGCCGCCCGCTTCTTCTTCCTCATGCAGTCCATGGACAGCCACCTCGACTTCGACCTCGAGCTCGCCAAGCGCCAGGCCGCCGATAACCCCGTCTACTACGTCCAGTACGCCCACGCCCGCATCTGCTCCATACTTCGCGAGGCCCAGGGGCGCAACCTACTCCCTGCTGGCGGGGATCCCCAGACGCCCCCGAACGCCGACCTCGACCTCCTCGGCGAGCCCGACGAGGCCGCCCTCATGCGCAAGCTGGCCGACCTGCCGGAGGAGATCAGGCAGGCCGCCGAGCGCTACGAGCCTCACCGTATGACCCGCTACGCGCGGGAGCTCGCCGCCACCTTCCACGGCTTCTACACCAACTGCCGCGTCCTCGGGGACGACCCCGGCCTTACCGCCGCCCGCCTCACCCTCGTCCTCGCCACCAGAACCGCCCTTCGCATCGTCCTCGAACTCGCCGGCGTCTCGGCGCCGGAGCAGATGTGAGCCCCGGCCGGGCGGCCCCTCCGCGGGCGATATGACCAAGCGCTCCCCAGCACCAAGGTCCCGGGCGACCGAGGCCGGGCCGATCCCCCCGGCCCCGCGCGCCGCCGCCCTGCTCGACCACCTCGCGCGAGTCTGGCC
>CAYLPT010000145.1:0-24584 GCA_964385645.1 uncultured bacterium | reverse complement strand
ACCCTCGCCCCAGCCTATCGGCTGCCTGACCGGATAGCCATCCCCATCCATGATCACCTGCCTGGCGAGTTGCGTCTGCGTGTTGATGATGATCGGCGCAGCCAGGTTGGCGCTGATCGCCGAGCCGTCGGCGGAGATGGTCACCATGGCGAGCACGGCCGCCTGGCAGGGATCGGTCAGCCCGAGTGCGACAGCGTCGGCCTCCGGCAGTTCGATGTGGTAGTCGGGGAACACCAGGTGCGGCTCCAGGGTGAGGAACACCAGGGCCGGGTCGTCCACGGACTGGAGCCAGCGGAGCCCTGGCGCCGCCTCCTGCGGCAGCAGGCAGCACCGCCCAAGGTGAGGGAAGCCCGGGATGCCGTCGGGGAACTGCACCAGCCGCTCCTCGGGCACGTCAACTTCGCCGAACTTGAGGGTTCTGATGCGCACGGTGGGGATCGGGTGGTGGTGTGTGGGCGGCCAGAGGCGGCTAGAAGTACTGGAGCAGGCTCGCCCGGTGCAGCGCGGAGGCGGCTGCGGCGGCGGCCTGATAGGCGACCTCGTGGGCCCGCAGCTCAACGACCGCCCTCGTGATGTCTGCGTCCTGGAGGCGGGAGAGCAGCGTTTGCATCGTTCGCAGCCCCTCATCGAGCCGGCCCCGGGCGAGTTCCACGTGCTGGAGCCGAGCGCCGGTCTGGCCCCGCAGCGCCAGCACGTGCTCGAGATGCCAGGTCACCGCCGACAGGGCGCTCTCGACCGCCTCGCGGTCGCCCGCGCGGAGCGCGGCCTCGAGTTGTCGCAGGGTCTCCAGCGCGTCCTCCCGCGCCGGGTCGGCGGCGCCGTCCATGTTCAGGATCTCCGCCGCGTCCAGGCTGGCCACCACCGAGACGCCGCGGGCCAAGGGCAGGGCGACATGTCCCCGGTCACCCTGGTAGAGATAAGGTGGGACGCCCCCCGGGTTCGGGGCCAGGGGCGGGGCCAGGGTCTGGTAGCCCGCGAACAGGTAGGCGCCCTCGCTGGCTAAGCTCGCCTGGCCGACGACGGCCGCCGCGATCTCACGCACCTTGTCGGCCAGCGCCTCGTTCGCCGCCTGGTCGAAGGGGGACATGCTGAGCGCGGCGTCGCGGGCCTCCCGCAGCGAGCCGGAGATGTTGGCGAGCGCCAGCTCTCCCAAGCGCAGCCGCGTGAGCGCGTCGTCGCAGTTCCGCTGGTAGCGGGAGAGCTCAGCGACGCCGCTGCGCAGCGCGGCCGCGCGCATTGCGCCCCCGGGATCCTGCGAGGGCCGCGCGAACGCCAGCCCGGAGGCGACCTGCTCCTGGGCCCTGAACAGTCGCTCGCTCGCCCGCGCCATCCCTTGCACCACCGCGGAGGCGATCATCGCGTCCGAGATCCTCATCACCGCGCCCCCATGCGCTCGATGATCACGGCCAGCATCTCGTCCGCCGCGGTGACCACCCGCGCCGCCGCCTCATAGGCCCGCTGCGACAGCGTCAGGTAGGCCAGCTCCTCGTCTATGGACACCCCCGAGACGGACTGGCGCTGCTGCTCGATCTGGTCCAGGGCCGCCTCGGCGGCCGCCGCGGCGTGCGTGTGCCGGGCCAGGTCATCCCCGATCCGGCCCAGCAGCGCCTGGGCCGCCTGCCCCAATGTGCCGCCGGCCAGCACCGCCGCCGTGCGCAGCTTCGCGATATCGCGGGCCGCCGAGCCGTCGCCCGGGGCATCGCTGCCGGCGGCGGCGATCGCGCGCACATCCGCCAGCACCTCGGGCGAGAGCGCGATGTCGCCCGCGCCCCCGCCGGCGACGAAGAAGTCGCGCCCGGTCTCTCCATCGAGCCCGAAGCCCCCCTGGTGGCGCGCGTTCACCTCGGCGATCAGCGTCGCGGCGATCCCGTCGAGGGCCTCCACATAGCCGGGGATGAGGACATCCCGCGCGTGCAGGAGGCCGCCCACCTCGCCGCTGCTGACCGACACGCTGCGCCCGTCGAACGAGGTGGTGATTCGCACGCCCGCCTCCCCGGCCGAGAGCGTCAGCGAGTGCGCCACACCGCCCTGGATCAGGGGACGGCCGTCCAGGTACACGATCAGGTGGCCGCCCTCGCTGTTGAGGGGCAGCGCGCCGCACAGGCCCGAGAGCCGGTCGAGCAGCCGCTCGCGCGCGTCGAGCAGGTCGTTCGCCGCGCGGCCCTCCGCCTGCGCGGTCTGGATCTGGCGGTTGTGCTCGGCGATCTGCCCGGCCAGCCGGTTCACCTCCTCCACCCGCGCCCGGATGCCCGTGTCCATCGAGGCGCGGATGGTGTGCAGGCGGTCGGCGCTCTCCCGCAGTGTGCTCGCCAGCGCGGCCGCGTTCTCCCTCAGCACTGCCCGCAGGCCCATGTCCTCCGGCCGGTTGGCGACGCTCTCCCAGGCGTCCCAGAGGCTGTCCAGCAGGGCGCTGAGGTCCTGCCCTGGCGCGGGCGCGAGCACCGATTCGGCCTCCCGCAGCGGGAGCGCGCCCGCGCTCCAACGGCCCTGGGTAGCGTGGAACGTCCGCGCCTGCAGCGCGAGGAACGACTCGTGCACCCGCCGCACCGTGTCCACCCGCACCCCCGTGCCGTACTGCCCCCCCACCAGCGCCTCCGCGGCGCCAGCGCGCGGGAGAGGCGGGTTCGCGAGCAGCACCGCCTCCTGCCGACTGTAGCCCGGCGCGCTGGCGTTGGCCAGGTTGTGGCTGTGCACGGCGAGCGCCTTGCGGTGCGCGGTCAGCGCGCTCAGGCCCAGGTTGATGATGCCGAACAGGCCGGACATCTGCGCTCCTAGGCCGGGCGATCGAGCAGCCCGGCGGCGGATCGGGCATCGCCGCTGTGCGAGGGCCCCGGCTCCCCCCCGAGGGCCGCGATGGCGACCTGCGCGAACTGCACGCCCCGGCAGGCCAGCAGGTAGTTCGTGCGGCTCTCCTCCTGGAGCCGACAGGCGAGCCGGCGGAGCTGCTCGAGCTCGGCCGCGCAGCAGTCGAGGCTGCCCTCGAGGTGCGCGTACTCGGAGTGAAGCGCGCTCTGCCGCTCCAGCAGATGGCCGAGCAAGCGATTGGTTTCGTCCAGCCCCTTCAGGTCGCCCTCTACGAGGTAGCGCCGCTGCCGATGGGTCACCTGGAGCATCTGGCGAAGCAGCGCGTGCTGTCGGGAGAGGTAGGCGGCGCCCTCCTCTCCCGCGCCCGCGGCGCGCTCTCCCTCCCGCTCGACCTCAGGCTCCAGCATCACGCCCGCCCGGGGAACTCGGGCCCCTTGAGGTCTCGCAGCACGGCCTCCGCGACCTCCCGAGTCCCCACCCGGTAACGCCCGGTGCGCAGCCGCGCAGCGAGGGCGTCCAGGCGGGGGTCGTCGGCTGGCTGCGGCCTCTTGGCCGCCGCAAGCGCGAGCCGCACCTCCTCCGCGCGGGAGGAGAACGTCGCCCGGTCGCGCGCCGGGGGCCCCGGGGCGGCTGGCCGCGGCGGCTCGGCCGCCCAGTGTACCCGCTCCAGGCGGGCCTCGAGCAGGCGTCCGATGTGCTCCGTGGCGATCTTCATGCCCTCACCTCCGTCCTATGTCGGGCCCAGCGCCCGCGGCGTCTTGCCCCGCGGATGCCCCTCCCACGTGTGCATTCGGCGGAACGCCCCCGCGGCTTGAGCGCCCGGCGGCCTCGCGGAGCGCCTCCGCGAGGCCCAGCGGGCCCCTGCGCGCGGCCGCGCGCGCCACCTCTTGACCCCACAGCTCCTCGAAGAGCTCCCCTGTCGTCCCCGTCGGAAGCAGCCCGCCGCGGGGCACACTTGCCCGCATCTGCCGGAACAACAACCCCAGAAACAGCGCCTCGAACTCCTCGCCGGCCCTCCTCAGGGCGCGCCCGTCGGCCTCCTGGGCCGGCGCGCGCGCATCGCCCAGCAGGGCTGGCCACCCGACGCCCACGACGCCGGGCCACACCATCACAGCAGCTCCAGTTCCGCGTGCAGCGCGCCCGCCTGCTTGATCGCCTGGAGGATCGCGATCAGGTCGCGCGGACTGGCCTGGAGGGCATTCAGACACCTGACCAGGTCGTCCACTGTCGCGCCGCGCACCGGCAAGAGGGCCGCGCTCTCCTCCTCGGCCCGCAGCTCGACCTCGGGTGTCACCACCGTTGTGCCTGGGGAGAGGGGCGGCGGCTGGGACACCTCGGAGCGAGTGCGCACCTCCACCCGCAGGGCCCCGTGCGCGACCGCCACCGGCGAGATGGTCACCGGCCCCCCCACGACCACGGTGCCAGTCCGCTCCACGATGACCACCCGCGCGGCCGGATAGAGAGACACCTCCAGCTCTCCCAGCAGGGCGTAGAACTCCGCGGCCCGTCCCTGGTAGGCCTCCGGGACACGCACCGCCACCAGGCCCGCGTCCTGGGCCCTGGCCTCCGCTTCCGGCGCCGCCTGCGCGATCGCCCGCGCCACCGCCACCGCGGCCTGGTAGTCGGGCCGATGGAGCGACAGCAGCAGCGCATCGCCCGCGGTGATCTCGCTCTCCACCTCCGCCTCCACCAGCGCGCCCCCGGGGATCCGCCCCACGGTCGGGTGGTTCTTCGTCACCTGCGCCCCCGGGCCGCCGGCCGCGAAACCCCCGATCGAGACCGATCCTTGAGCCACCGCGTACACCCGCCCATCGGCCCCCAGCAGCGGCGCCTGGAGGAGCACTCCGCCCTGGAGCGAGCGCGCGTCGCCCAGCGAGGAGACCGCCGCGTCTATACGATCCCCCGACCTCGCGAAGGGCGGAAGGTCGGCGGTGACCACCACCACCGCCGCGTTCCTCGTCCTCACCCGCGCCCCGGGCTCGAGCACACTGCCCAGCCGGGCCACGAGGTTGCGCACCGCCTGTCCCGTGAAGGCGATCTGCGCACTGTCGCCGGTGCCCTCGAGGCCCACCACCAGCCCATAGCCCACGAGCTGGTTGTGTCGCGCGCCCTGCGGGCGCGCAATGTCCTTGATCCGCACCCGCCCCGCGGCCGCCGCGTCCCCCACAAGGAGGCCGAGCGAGAGCGCCAGGCTGGTCACCAGCAAGCTGAGCCGCATGTCACCACAACCACCGCAGCAGCGCGGAGATCAGCCCTGGGCGCTGCTTCTCGGGGATGGGGCCGCGGCCGGACCACTCCAGCTCGCAGTCGGCGATCTGGGTGGACATCACGGTGTTGTCAGGGCTCACATCGTCCGGCCTCACCAGCCCGGTCAGCGTCACCATGAGCTCGTCCTGGTTGATCCTCACCCTCCGGCGGGCCTCGAGGCGAAGGTTGCCCTCAGGGGTGACGGCCGCCACCACGCCGGAGATCCGGTCCACGAGCCGGGTCGTCTGCATGGTCGCGCCCGCGCCATCGGTGGCGCGCGACGCTCGGTAGCCGAGCTCGGGGAAGAAGCTCAACAGGCCCTGGCCGGGCGCGCTGGAGGCGGAGGCGTTCTTCTGAGTCTCGTGCGAGGCCTGATGGGAGGCGCTCGAGCGCTCCACGATCACGATGGTCACCACATCCCCCACCGCGGCCGCCCGGCGGTCCGCGATCAGGCTGCGCGCCCCTTCGCTCCACAGCGAGGCGGCCGCCGCCCACCTTGGCGAACAGGCAACCAGCAGTAGCGCCACAAACACTGACCTATGCTGCCTCATAGCTCTGGGTTCACCTCCCCGCGGCCCGGGCCGGTCACCCGCGCCACGAACTCCCGTCTGTCGGCGGTGCGCACGGCGACCGCCTCCCCTGCACCGCCGTCGGCCAGCGCAACCACCCGGCTGACCACCATCACCGGCCCCACCCGGGCCACGACCTCGACCAGCTCCCCCCGCCGCACCAGCGGCTCGGGCTCCACCCACTCGCTCGTCAGCGCCGTCCCGGCCGGCACCGCGCGCGCCGCCCGGCGGCCATCCAGCTCCTCGACCGAGCGGATGGGCTCGCCCCGCAGCTCGCTCACCTCCCGCCGCTCGAGAGCGACATGCTGCGGGCCGATCGCGTCGTGGCGCCGCACCGCCCGCGTCGTCACCAGCACGTCGCCGGTCACCGTGACGCGGTAGCGCACCATACACGCAAGCGCCGCCTCGCCGTTCACTCGGCCCGTCACCTCGACGCTCCACAGCCCACCCCGCAGCGCCGGCGGCCGCGCCACCGTCTCCAGGTCCAGCTTGCCCAGCGGCGCCAGCAGCGGCCGCGGCGGGGCCACCGCGACCACCGCCGCCTCATCCCCCGGCGCCAGCCGCAGCTCCCGCCGAACCGCAGCCTCGCCGGCCGCCGCCAGCCTCGCCGAGGAGACCGTCTGCGAGGCCCGCGTGACCCGGACCGGCCGGGCCGGCAGCCACCCTCGCGCCGCGGCGCCAATGCCCATCTCGCCAAGCAGCAGCGCGATCTCCGCCAGCGAGAGCAGGCGCTGCTCGCCCGGCAGCAGACCTGCGAGGGCCAGGCGGTCGAGGTCGTCCTCCCAGCCCGACCCCGCGGCGGCCGGCCCGACCAGCTCCCGCACCGTGACCGAGTCCCCGGCCACCACCACGTCGCGCACGCCCGCAGCAGCCGCCAGACCCGAGGGCACCGAAGACGCGACGGCCACGGTCGCCATCAGCAGGATTGGCGGGAGCGATCCAGCGATCATGGCTCAGGCACCGCCGGCCCCCGCTACCGGTGCAGGTTATTGGCGAGGGCGAGCATCTCGTCCGCCACCTGGATGGCCTTCGAGTTCACCTCGTAAGCGCGCTGGGCGACGATCATGCTCACCATCTCCTCGATGATGTTCACGTTCGAGAGCTCCAGCAGCCCCTGGCCGATCGCGCCCACCCCGTCCACGCCCGCGGTGGTCACCAGCGGCTCGCCCGAGGCGGCCGTGGCGAGCAGCAGGTTTCGCCCCATGCTGCTCAGGCCGGCCGGGTTGATGAACTTGGCGAGGCTGAGCTGCCCCAACTGCTGCATCTCGCTCTCGCCCGCGATGGCCACGCTAACCGTGCCATCGGCCCCCACGCTAATGTGGGTCGCCTCCGGCGGGATCGCGATCGGCGGCTCGAGGGGGTGGCCGTCCGAGTTCACGATCCTCCCCTCCCCGTCGAGCTTGAGGGCGCCGTCGCGCGTGTAGGCCGTGCGGCCGTCGGGCAGCAGCACCTGGAAGAACCCATCACCCTCAATCGCTAAGTCGAGGCTGTTACCGGTCTGGCGCAGGTCACCTGGTGTGAAGATCCGCTGCACCGCCGCGTAGCGCGCGCCCAGCCCCACCTGCACCCCTGTGGGCACCTGGGTCCCCTCCGTGGCCGCCGCGCCTGGCTCCCGCAGCGTCTGGTACACGAGGTCCTGGAAGTCCGCGCGGCTGGCCTTGAAGCCGACCGTGTTCACGTTGGCGAGGTTGTGCGCGATCACATCAATGTTGGTCTGCTGCGCGGTCATTCCGGTGGCAGCAGTCCACAGCGATCTCATCATGGCCCACCCTCCTGCTACACGCGGGCGATATCGTTGATGGCGCGATCGAGTGTTCGGTCGCTCGCCTGGAGCGCGCGCTGGCTGGCCTCGAAGGCCCGGAGGGCCGAGATCAGGGCGACCATCTCGCTGACGGCCTCCACGTTCGCCTCCTCCAGATAGCCCTGCCGCACCTGGGTCGCCGCCGCGGGCAGCGTCTGTGCGCCCCCTCGGGGCCGCAGCAGGAGCCCGCCCAGGCGCTCCACCTCCGCCCCCGGGGGAAAGTCCACCAGCCGCAGCCGGTCCACGCGCGCGCCGTCCACCACGACGTCGCCGTTCTCGGCCATCACGACCTCGCCCCCTGCCACCTGCACCGGCCCGGCCTGCCCAAGCACCGGGTCGCCGGCCGCGGTAGTCAGCCGGCCTGCGGCGTCGAGCCGAAACGCGCCCGCGCGCGTGTAGACCTCCCCGGCCGCGGTCTGCACGCAGAAGTAGCCAGGTCCCTCCAGCGCGAGGTCGAGGGGCGCGCCGGTGTGTCGCACCGGACCGGGCTTGAGGACGATGCGGCTGCTGGGCACGAGTACCCGGGCCGGCCCGCTGGGGCCGGCCGAGAGGGTGGGAGCGGCGGCATGCTCGAGCGCCCACTCGAAGGAGGCGATGCTGACGGCCTCCCGGCGGTAGGCCGGGACGCTGAGCCCGGCGAGGTTGCCGGCGACGACGTCGCTCATCGTCGCATGGACAAGCAGGCCGTTGGCCGACGAGTAGAGCCCGCGGATCACCTGAGCAGCCCTCCTGAGGGTGTATCGGAGGCGCGCGCCGGCACCTTTAGGGCCGCGCGCGCTAAGTGCGGCCGGCTCAGCGCGGGGGCTCCTGGGTGGCGGCAGGCGGCGCGGCCTCCCGGCCGACGATCACCAGATCCACCCGGCGGTTGAGCACCCGCCCCTCCTCCGAGGTGTTGGCCGCGACGGGCCGGCTGTCGGCGTAGCCGGTGGCGGCGAGGCGAGTCGGCGGGATGCGCCAGCGGTCGGTGAGATAGCGTACCACCGTGCAGGCGCGGGCGGCCGACAGCTCCCAATTGGAGGGGAAGCGCGCAGTACGAATGGGAAGGTCGCAGGTGTGGCCCTCGACGGCGATGTGGTGGTCTATGTTTGTGAGGAGGCCTGCTATCTTGTCGAGAATTCGCAGGGCGGGCGCCCGCAGCTCAGCTTCCCCGGCGCTGAAGAGCACGTTGTCGCTAAGTACGCTGATGACCAGGCCGCGGGGCTGGCGCTCGATGCGAACAAGATCCCCCAGATCGGCCTCGGCGATATACTCCATGATCTCATCCTCGATGCTCTGGATTTCCTCCTCGAGCGGCTGCTCGCGGGGGTGCGGCGGCGGACGGCGTGGGGATCTCTGAGCCTCTTCCCGGCGCTGCCCGAACTCCTCCCTGAGGCTGGCCGCGGCGCGGGAGAACTTCTCGAGGCTGATCTGGGACATCGAGTAGAGCATGACGAAGAAGGCGAGCAGCAGCGACACCATGTCGGCATAGGTGACGAGCCAGCGCAGGCCCCCGGAGTCCCGGGGATCGTGGTCTGCGCGCCTGCGGGGTCTCACGCCGGCGTCTCCCCCTGAGGGGTCTCGAGGCGCTGCTTAGCGCGCGGGGGCAGATAGGAGCGCATACGCGCCATGGCGGCGCGCGGGCTCTCACCCGACTGGAGCGCGATCAGCCCCTCGATGGCGACCTGATAGGCGGCGAACTCCTCATCGCTCTTGGCCTTCAGCTTGTTAGCGATCGGCAGGCAGATCAGGTTGGCGACCATCACGCCATAGAGCGTAGTGACGAAGGCGACCGCGATCTGCTTGCCAATGTCCTCCGGCCGCTCGAGGCTGCCGAGCGCCTGGATGAGGCCCATCACCGTGCCGATCATGCCGAAGGTGGGCGCGAACCCGCCCAGGGTGGCGAACACGTTCTGCCCGGCGCTGTGCCGCGCGCGCATGGCATCCATCTCGGTCTCCAGAAGCTCCCGGAGCAGCTCCTGCGAGGTTCCGTCCACCACGAGCTGCAGGCCGGTGCGCAAAAAGTCGTTCGGCACCGCCCTGATCTCGGGCTCGATGGCGAGCACCCCCTCCCGGCGCGCCCGGCGGATCAGCCCGGCCATCAGGTGCATCACCTCGGCGGCGTTCACGGGCCGGCCCAGGAAGGCCTGCGCGAGCACGTGCGGCGCCGCCGCGAGATGGTGGAAAGGCAGGCCCCCGATGGTCGCGCCCAGCGCGCCCCCCAATACGATCAGCACTCCGGGCAGGTTCACCAGCGCGGCCAGCCTGCCGCCAGACCATATCGTAGCCACCGCCAGCGCGCCCCAGGCGACGGCCAGGCCCAGGAGAGTGGTGAAGTCCATCAGCAGCGCTCTTCATGTCCCGCGGTGATGCTCCGCCGCCGGCTCGGGCGGCTCGCCGCGAGGCGCGGCCGCCGCGCCCACCTCCTGTCGGTAGGCGCGCACCCGGGCCGCCACCAAATCCGCGGGCTCCCGCACCATCAGTTTCTCGCCCGTGGTGAGCGAGATCACCGTGTCCGGGGTGGCCTCGATGAACTGCACGAGCTCCGGGTTCACGAGGATCGGCGCCCCGTTGAGGCGGGTGACCTCGATCAAGCTCGTCTCCTGTGGACCGGCGCGCCGCGGGCGGCTGCACGCTTAGCGCTTCAGGGTGAGCACGTCCTGCAGCATCTCGTCGGCGGTGGTCACCACCCGCGAGTTGGCCTGGAAGGCGCGCTGGGTCACGATCAGGTTGGCGAACTCCTGGGCCAGGTCCACGTTCGACATCTCGAGGAACCCGGAGGCGAGGGCGCCGTTGGAGCCGACGTTGGGCGGCTTCACGATCGGCTGCCCGGAGTTCGGCGAAGGCTCGTAGAGCCCGCCGCCCAGCTTGGACAGGCCGGCGGGGTTGGTGAACCCGGCGAGCGCGATCTGCGCCAGGCGCTCCGCCATCCCGTTGCTGTAGATCCCGGTCACAACGCCCAGCTCGTCAATGCTGAAGCTCTGGAGCGCACCGACGGGCAGCCCGTCCTGGCTCACCGCCTGCGCGCTGGTCGCGCCCACGAGCTGCGTCACCGCGCTCAGGTCGGCCTGGAGAGGGATGTTCGCCGTCGCGCCGCCCGGATCGCTAAGCGTCAGCGTAAAGCGGATCGCGTCGCTCTGGCACTCGCCCTGTTCGGTGAACGTGAGCGTCCCCGTATCCGCGCAGGTCCCATCGGGGCTCGACACGCTCCAGGTCCACTCGTTCGCGTTCACGGCCGACTTGGTGAGGGTGATCGTGAGCTGGTGCGGCGCGCCCAGCGAGTCGTAGATTGTGAACGAGGTCTCGACCGGATCGGCCGGGTCCTGGCTGGCGTCCAGATTGCCCTGATAGATGATCTTCGCCGTCTGCCGGGCGGCCAGCCGAGTGCCTATGGGGATCACGATCTCGGTTGCCGCGTCCACGTTCCGCGTGGTGTCTATCTCCCCGCTGGCGTCTGCGAGCCACCCGACCACCCGCATGCCGTTGCTCGCATGCACCAGGCGGTTCCTGCCATCGAGCTGGAACAGGCCGCTGCGCGTGAAGGCGATCCGCGCTCCGTCGCTGAGCACGAAGAACCCGTCTCCCAGGACCGCCACATCGGTGGGCCGGCCCGTGGACTTCAGGTTGCCCTGTCCCATGAGGTTGTCAATGCTCGCCAGCCCCACCCCCAGGCCGATCTGCATGGGGTTGATGCCGGTCTCGCTGCCCGCGCGCAGCGTCTGCGCCAGCGCCTCCGCAAAGGAGGCGCGGGCGGCCTTGAACCCCACCGTATTGACGTTCGCGATGTTGTTCGCGATCACGTCCACCGCGCGCTGGTACGTCTGAAGCCCTGCCACACCAGTGAAGATCGCTATCATCGTGCCGTTATCCTCTGTAGCTCGTTCACCACACCCGGGAGACGTCGCCCGGGTCCACCTCCTGTCCCGCCACCAGCAGCTTCGGCTGCCCGTCGCGGAACACCACCCCCTCGACCACGCCCGAGACCGTGCCGTCAGTTGTCTCGATGCTCCGCCCGATGAGCCCCAGCGCCTGGGAGGCCGCCTCCGCGCGCTGCAAGATCGCCAGCCGCAGGTTAGCGGCCTGAAGCTGCTCGACGCTGCTGAACTGCGCGAGCTGCGCGATGAAGTCACGCGCGCTTAGCGGCTCGAGGGGGTCCTGCATCTGAATCTGTGTGATCAGCAGGCGCAAGAACGCGTCCGCGCCCAGCGCCTCCTGAAGCGACTGCTCCCACTGCCTGGGCTGCCAGGCCGCCGGGCTGCTCGCCACCGATGTCACCATGGGGGTCACCTCACGCGAGATAGTCAACGAGCTGCTGCGCGTCCGGCCGCCAGCGGCCCAGGCCGGCACGAGGCCGGCCGGCGGGGGGCCTTCCGTGGGCCGGCGCGACCTGCGGCGCGTCGGCCTCCCGCCGCGGACCGCGCCCGCCGTCCTCCGCCGATGTGGACAGCGTCAGATCCTGGAGTGACACGCCGGCCCCCCTGAGGTGCTCGCGCAGCGCCGCGGCGTTGGTCTCCAGCCACGCGTGCACCTGCGCGCTGGTGCTGTGGAAGTGGGCTCGCAACTCCCCGTCCCGGCTCTCTACCGCGATCTCGAGCGACCCCAGCCCGCGCGGCTGCAGCTCCACCAGGACCCGGGAGTGCTCCCGCGCCGCCACCACGCCGGCGCGGAGCTGAGCGAGCAGGGCCGCGCTCTGAAGAGCGTGGCGCGCGACCTGCCCGGGCCGGCCCTGCGTCCAGTCCACCGCCCAAGTCGCGTGGCGCTCCAGCCGGGGCGCCGCCGCGGCCAGCGGCCCTTCAGCATCCCGCTCCACCTCTCTCGCGGGCGGGTTCTGATCGTCTGGGCTGGGCGGCGGCCCCACCGGGCGCAAGGGCCTCGGCTGCGGAATCGCGTCCGCAAGCGGCGGGCGCACCACACGCGCCGCCTCCGGGGCCTCCTCTGTGGCCGGCGCAGCCACCGGGGCCCGACCACCCTCGGCCGCCGCGGGGCGCGGCCGCGCACCTGCGCGAACAACCTCGGGCGCCGCCGGCGGCACGAGAGCGTCGCCTTGGTCACGCGCGCCGGTGCGCGCCTCCGACGGCGGTGGAGCCGCGGTCTCGGCCGGCTGGGGACGCACCGCAGGCGTGGCCGCGGTTCGCTGCACAGCGGACTCGCGGCGCGCCCCTGCCGACAGCCCTGAGAGGGAGGGCGGCGCCGGTGTGTCCTGGCCCGCTGGACCGCGCTCCGTGGCGTTCACATTGCCAGGTGAGGAAGGTGCCCGGGCCGAGGGTGTAGTGAGCACGGGGGGAAGCAAGCCCTCGGCCCGGGCGGGCGGAGGCAGAAGTGGCCCGAGCCCCCGGGTGGCGAGACCGGGGCGGCCGCTCCCGGAGGGCGGGTCGGCCGTCCTGCCCGCTCGTGCGGAGGCGGACGGGGGCAGGCTCGGGCTCGGGAGGGTTGGCGAAGCGACCAAGCGCGTCCCGCGAGGCAGGCGATGCGCCGGCGCACCGTCGCGGCCCATGTTCGCGCGCGCCGCCCGCGCCTCGCTGTCGCCCGCGGGATGGGTTCCGAACTCCGGCGGCGCCATGACCGCCACGGCCGACTCCGGGGAGGGAGCCCGCCCGAGCGGAGGCCCTGGGGCGCTTGGGTGCGGGGCCTCCCACTGCGGGCGGGCTTCAGGCGCGTCTTCGGTCTCCGGCTCGGAGGCATCACCGCCAACAGGCGGAGGCGCCACCTCTTGCGGCATGGCGAAGGGAAGGAGCTCGCCTCCGGCCCCGGTGTCCGGCGGGGTTCGGGGACCCCGCCCTGCAGAGCGGCCGCCGCTGGGCGCCCCGCGGGGCGGCAGCGTGTCTCGCGCCGCCGCGTCCACGGCCGCAAGCAGCGCGCACGCGAAGTCCAACCCGGGGTGCGCGCTCGGCACGCGGCTGCCCAGCTCGTATGGAAGGAGCGCTTGATCGCCATGGCCCAGAGGCGTCGGCGACCTGTCTCCAGCCCCGATGTCCGGCGGGTTCCGGAGACCCCGCCCTGCACAAGGGCCGGCTGTGTCGGCGAGACCGGTGGGTAGTGCCGGTAGCGTGTGGATCATCCCGCCGCGCGTGCCCTCCTCGGGCTTGGGTCGGCGGCCCGCCGAGGCCGAGGGCGAGGGCGGGCGCGCCATAACTCAGTATCGCCCGATTCGCGGCCCTGCTTTAGCGCGGCCGCGCCGCGCTCACTCTCCGGGCGGCGGGGAGGCCGCCAGCAGCTCCAGGACGCGGGCTACGAAGCGTCGCGTCTCCGCGTACGGCGGCACACCCCCATAGCGCTCCACCGCACCCGGGCCCGCGTTGTAGGCCGCCAGCGCGGAGGGCAGGTCTCCCCCGAACCGGCCGAGCAACTCGCTGAGATACCGGGCCCCCGCCTCCGCGCTCGCCGCAGGGTCGAAGGGGTCGCTCACCCCGAGGCGCCGCGCCGTGGCCGGCATGAGCTGCATGAGCCCCAGCGCGCCCGCCGGCGAGACCGCCTCCGGCCGCAGCCCGGACTCGACCTGGGCCACAGCCCGCAGGAGCGCCGGGGCGAGGCCGTAGCGCTGGGCGGCCGCGCCCAGCAGACCGGCGATCTCTTCTCTGCGCGCGGGCGCCCGGCCCAGGCCCAGAGCAGGCCATGCTCCCCCCGCGGTGGCGCCGAAGCGCGCCCTGATGGCCGCGATCCGCTGCTGCACCCGCGCCAGCCCGACCGGCTGCGGAGGGATCCTCATCCCCCACCCTCCTCCGGCGCCTGCGGCCCGCGGCGGCGCGCGTTCGCCAGCTCGTCCAGCCGCTTCGTCTCGGCCGCCAGCTCGGCACGGTAGTGCTCCTTGCCAAGCCGGCCGCGGTGGTTCTCATACACCTTGCAGGTCCGCGCCGCCTCGATCAGCTCCGCGCGGACGGACTCGGCGAACGCCCCCAGCTCCCGCCGCGCCTGGGCCGCCCGCGCCAGCAGCGCGTCCGTACGGCCGAGCTCCGCGCCCAATGCCTCCAGCGCGCGCAGGTCGAGCTCGGCGGCGTGGAGCTCACGCCAGCGTGCCCGCAGGCGTTCCTGCGCCGCGCGCAGCGCGGCCAGCCGCTCATCGGCCGCCGCGAGCCGCTCCTGCAGCCGCGCCAGGTCGAGCTGGAGTGCGCGCTCCCGATGCTCGGCGCGCTTGAGCAGCACCGCGAGGTGGTAGCGGAAGGCCCTCACTCACTGTCGCTCCGGCCGGCGAAGGCCTCCGCCTCGCCGGCAAGCCGCCGCAGCCAGGCCAGCGTGTCGGCCCAGGGCGCTTGCTCGTCCGCCCGCTGGATCAAGAACGCACGGATGGGCCGGATCATCGCCTTCGCGCGGTCAATCTCGGAGTTAGCGCCATCCGAGTAGGCGCCGATGGAGATCAGGTCCTCGGCCGACCGGTAGGTGGCCAGCAGACGCCTGATGGTAAGCGCGGCCTGCTGCTGTTCGGCCGTGGTGATGTGGGGCATCAGTCGGGAGACCGAGCCCAGCACATCAATCGCCGGGTAGTGGCCCTGCTCGGCCAGCGCCCGGGAGAGCACGATGTGCCCGTCGAGGATCCCCCGGGTGGTGTCGGCGACCGGCTCGTTCAGATCATCCCCTTCCACGAGCACGGTGTAGAGCCCGGTGATCGTGCCCCGCTCCGCCGCCCCCGACCGCTCCAGGAGCTGGGGCAGGGCCGCGAACACCGAGGGCGTATAGCCGCGCGTCGTCGGGGGCTCGCCGATCGCCAGGCCGATCTCCCGCTGCGCCCACGCGATGCGGGTGATCGAGTCCATGGTCAGCAGCACATGCTTGCCCTGATCGCGGAAGTGCTCCGCGATGGTGGTCGCCACGAAGGCGGCCTTCAGGCGCTGGATGGCCGGCTGGTCGGAGGTCGCCACCACCACCACCGAGCGCGCCATGCCCTCCGGGCCCAGGCTGGACTCGATGAACTCGCGGACCTCCCGCCCTCGCTCGCCGATCAGCCCGATCACGTTCACGTCCGCTGTCGAGTGCCGCGCGATCATCCCCAGCAGTGAGGACTTGCCGACCCCGGAGCCCGAGAAGATCCCGATCCGCTGCCCGCGCCCGCAGGTCAGCAGCCCGTCCACGGCCCGCACGCCCAGGGCCAGCGGCTCGCGGATGCGCTGACGACGCAGCGGATGGGGGGGAGACTGATGCACGGGCAGGTCCCTGCCCGACACGATGAGCCCCCGTCCATCCAGCGGCCGCCCCAGCCCATCCAGCACCCGGCCCAGCAGCTCCTCGCCGCCGCGGATGGTCAGGGATCGCCCGGTGGCCACCACCTCGCACCCGTGCGCGATCTCACCCATTCCGGCCAGCGGCATCAGCAGCACCCGGTTGCCGCGGAAGCCGACCACCTCCGCCGGCACCGGCGGCCGGTGGCGGCTGGTGTGAAGCAGGCACATCTCCCCGATCCGGCTCGCCGGCCCCACCGACTCCACCAGCACACCCACCACCTGCGCCACCCGCCCGTTCAGCCGCAGCGCGTCCGTCCGCTTCACCGCCTCCCGGTAGCGGCTCAGGTCAAGGGCCATCCGCCGCCTCGGCGGCGGGCTCAGGAAGCGCCGCCTCGAGCGCCCGACCGATCTCCTCGAGCTGGGTCCTGATGCGCGCATCGAGCGTGCCATTGGGCGACTCGATCACACACCCCCCCACATCCACCCGCCGGTCCTCCAGGATGTCGAGCTTGCGCACCCCGTCCACCGCTGCCAGCAGGTCCTCTCGCGCCTCCCGCACCCGCGCCAGGTCGCGGGGGTTCACGCTCACCCGGAGCGCCTCTCGGTCCCGCAGCCGCTTCATCGCCCCCCGCACCAGGTCCACGACCAACTCCGGGCGCAGCTCAACCTCCTGCCCAATCACCTTCTCCGCGATTGCCAGCGCCAGCCGCACGAGCTCCGGCTCGATGCGGTCGAAGAACTCGCGCCGCTCCCGATCCAGGGCGCTCGCCACGGCCTCGACACGGGCCTGCTTGGCCCGGTAGGCCTGCTCGGCCACCCGCATCCCCTCCGCCAAGCCCTCCTCCCGCGCCGCGGTCCGCAGCCGCTCCAACTCCTCTGGGTCCGGCCGGGACACACCGGACGTGGCCGCCAGACCTGCGCGCGGGCCGCCCGCCGCTGCGCCGCCCCCAGGCGGACGCGGCGGCGGCGTCCACCGGGGCAGGGGTTCGCTGATCTCGTGGGCCTTGATGATCCGCGTCCGCACCTTGATGTGCTCCATCTCAGTGCGCGCCCGAGAGGGCCTGCTCCGGCTGCGCGTCGCCCTCGTCCCTACCCTCCTCGTCCTCGGCAAGCCACTGGCGCAGGACGGCCGCCCCGCGGTCGGGGTCGAAATCGTTCAGCGACAGCGAGGGCTCGGTTGCCGGCCCTTGGTCGGACGGGGCCGCCGGCTGCGGGGCCGCGGGCTGGGCGGCGCGGCCAGTCGGCCGGCGCGCGAGCCGCACCACGAACGAGAAGAACAGCGCCGCGAGCACGATGGCCACGAAGTCGCGGGCCACCCGGAAGTAGAACTCCCTCACCGCGATGGCCCTCACCTCACCCTGCTCCTCCGCGGGCGGACGGAAGGGCAGGCGCGTGACGACCACCCGGTCGCCCCGTGCGGGGTCCAGCCCCGCCGCCGCCACCACCGCGCCCTCCAGATCGGCCACCGGTCCGAGATCCGCGTCCTCGGATATGAACACCGACAGCGACAACCGCTCCACCTGCCCGGGCGGCCGCAGCGTCCGCTGCACCTCGCGCGACACGAGGTACTGCTCGGTCAGCTCCGAGTGCTCGTACTCATCGGCCGCCCCGTCGCCGGCGGCGCCGGGCCGCAGGTCGCCCACGTTCGAGCTCACCCCCGGCACGCCCACCGCCCGCAGGCTGCCCCGGCCCCGGTAGCTCTCCCGGGTCTCCCGCCGCGAGACGACCACGCCCACCCCTGCCTCGGCCGGCTCGTAGGTCTCGCTCTCCCGCTCCACCTGGTCGAAGTTCAGGCTCGCGCTCGCCCGCACCACCGAGAGGCCCGCCCCCAGCACCCCATCGAGCATGGACTGCACCGCGTGCTCGACCTGGCGCTCGTAGTCGCGCTGGAGCTGCAGGTGGGTCGAGGCCGCGGCCAGACCCCCGCCCTCCGCGCTCGACAGGAGCCGCCCCTCGGTGTCGAGGATGGTGACCGAGTCCGGCTCCAGCCCCTCCACGGCCCCCGAGACGAGGTGGACAATGCTCCTCACCTGGGCAGGCGTGAGCGCCGCGCCCCCTCGCAGGCCCAGCACGACCGAGGCCGTGGCGCGCTCCTGCTCTCGCGCATAGAGGCGCTCCCGGGGGAGCGTGACGTGCACCCGCGCATGCTCGACCGGGGCGAGATGAGCTATGGTGCGCGCCAGCTCGCCCTGGAGCGCGCGCTGGTAGTTGAGCCGCTCCCCGAACTCCGAGATCCCCACCCGCGTCCGGTCGAAGAGCTCGAAGCCGGCCTGCCCGCCCGTCGGCAGCCCGTCTGCGGCAAGGTCCAGGCGCAGCTCCGCGATGCGCTCGGCCGGGGCCTCGACCGTCCCCCCGGGCGCCACGCGGTAGGGGGCCTTCATCTCCCGGAGCCGGCCGACCACCTTGGCGGCGTCCTCCTCGCTCAGGCGCGCGTAGAGCACGGCGAACCGGGGCCGGCGGGCGAGCGCGACGGTGAGGGCGAGCAGCCCGATGCAGATCAGCGCCACCGCCGCCAGCCCCGCGCGCTGCGAGGGCGAGGCCTGCCGCCAACTGCGAAGGATGTCCGTCCTCTCGCTCACCGGGGAGGCTTCCTATCAGACCTGGGTGCGCAGCAGCTCGTTGACTGCGTCCACAACGTGGTTGCGCACCACGATCACGTACTCGAGCGCGAGGCTCGCCCGCTGCACCGCGAGCACGGCCTCGTGGAGCTGGCTCAGGTTCCCGACCGCCACCGACTCCGCGGCCCGGTCAGCCGCCGCCTGGAGGTCGGTCAGCCCCTCCGCCGTCATCCGCAGCGCCTCGGCGAAGCCGGCCGCGCCAGGGCCCGCGAGGGCGGCGGATGTGCTCGGCGTCACTGGGTTGATGCGCATCGCGGTCCCTCCCTCCAGCTCACGCGCGCCCGAGGTCGAGCGCCTCCTGGGCCATCGCCTTCGCGGCCTGGAAGGCGGCGGCATTGGCCTCATAGCTGCGGGTTGCGGAGACGAGATCCACCATCTCCTCGACGATGTTCACGTTCGGGTAGGCGACGAACCCCTCTGGGTCGGCGTCGGGGTGGCCCGGCTGGTGGACGCGCCGCGGGGGGCGCGCGTCGGCCAGCAGGCCGATCATGTCCACCCCGCCCGGGTTGTCGGCGCGGGAGGCGAACACAGGCTGAAGGCGCCGGTAGGGTCCCCCCGCGGGCGTCCGCGTGGTCTCCACATTGGCGATGTTGCTGGCGACTACGTCCAGGCGCGCCCGCTGGGCCGACAAGCCCGACGCGCTGATCTCGAAGGAATCCACCTCACCCCTCCTAGCGCCGACCCTGGCCGATGGCCGCCCGCAGCATACGGATGCGCGAGGCCAGCATCTGGCTCGCCGCCCGCTGGCTCAGCGTGTTTCGCGCGAGCGCCACCATCTCCCGGTCCGGGTCCACATTGTTGCCGTCCGCGCGGGCCGGCGAGCGGAGGTCGCGGCGATAGCGCGGGGCGATGTCCAGCTCCCCAGCCTGCGGGCGACTCGGGGCCCTCCGAGCTCGGGTGAGGGCCGCGGCAAGCGCCGCCTCGAACTCGACCTCGACCCGGGCGAAGCCGGGGGTATCGAGGTTCGAGATGTTGTGGGCCAGGGCGGCCTGGCGAGCGGCGCCGCCCCGCAGGGCGGCCGCCAGGGCGCGGCTGGTCACGTCAGACAGCAGATCCCACTCCATGGGAGCAGACCCCCCTGATGCTGCCTCCCAGGAAGTGGACGGGCTGCTACGGCACTCGTTCCCGCAGGAGCCGACGGATCGCCGCCAGGCTCAGGCCGTGCTGGTCAACCAGCTCGCCGATCTGGCGGATCCGGTCAATCTCCTCCCTCGAGTACAGGCGTCGCCCCGACTCATCCCGCGCCGGCGCCACCAGCCCGTACCGATTCTCCCAGAAGCGAATCCGGTGGGCCTCGACATTCGTGAGCCTGACCACCGTTCGCATGGGATAGAGGGGTGCGTCGCTCGGAACGCGCACAAGCGTCCCCCCTTCCTGCTGTGATTCGCCTCTGACAACCCGTGCCTTCCTGGTCCGGCCTCAACCATGGTTCGTCCTCTGTCTGTTGAGCGCCGTCGAGCCATATTCCATAGATCCTCGCATCTTTGAGATCGTGTTCACACCTTAGCCCATCCGGCGCTCCTGCGAACACGGACCTCCCTCCCTCTGGTGGGGCCGCGGCGTGAGACGGGGCATGGGCCCTCGGGGCGCGCGAGGCGTCCCCATCTTGCCGGGCGGGAGGGGTGATGGCGATGACCGAAGGAGTCGGCGCCGGGCTGGCGATGGCGGCCTGGCTGGTCGCAGCCGCCTTGGCGCTGGGGGCGGGAGGCGTGCTGTACGGGGTCGCGGCCCACCTGCGCAGCCGGCGCGCGGAGGAGCGGCTGCGCGCGCTGGAGGGCGCGGTCAGCGACTTCTGCTCCGCCCTCCGGGCCCGCCTCGCCGCCGAGCGCGTGCGGGGGTCCGGGTGCGCCGCCGCCCCGGAGCCGCGGCGGCAGCGGGTGGCCTAGGGCCGCGCGGCGGCGGGAATGCCCTCCTGCGCCGGGCCTGAGACGCCCTCCTCCTCGGGTACCTCGGAGGCCAGCGCCTCCTGTGGCGGCGAGGCGCCGTCCACCGACTCGGCGATGCGACGCCGGAGCGCCTTGACCATCTCCTCCACAGAGGCGAAGCAGGCCGCCAGGGCCTCTGCCTCGGCAGCCAGGATCTCACCCTCCTCCAGCAGGTCGCGGGCGCGGGCCCGCAGGGCCGACTGGTCTCGCGCCGCGTGCCCCAGCTCTCGCACCAGGGCCTGCGTCGCGGCGACAAAGGAGGCGAGTATGCTGGAGCCAGGGTGGCGCTCCACCGGAACCGCCGCGCGCACGGCGATCGCCGCCTCCTCGGCCCGCCGGAGCTGCAGCGTCAGGTCCTCGTTCTCCCGCTCGAGGGAGCCGAGCCGGCTGCAGGTCTCCGCCGCCCGGCGGCTCGCCGCCGCCACCCGTGCCGCCTCCCTGGCCAGCTCCTGGGCTCGGCATTCGAGCATGCGCTCCCACACCCGCAGCTCCGCCTGCCCGTGCCGCAGCTCACCCCGCAGCAGCCGGATCCGCTCCCGGCCCAGGGCCAGCTCCCGCTCGGCGGCCGACTTGAGCCGCCGCCTCAACTCCAGCAGCAGCCGCAGGTTCGTTCCCTCCCCCAGTCCGACAGAGCCTGTGGTGGGCCCCGCCGCGGAGGGCGCGGCGCGGCTCGCCACCGCGATGCCTGTGCTCCCCCTCGCCGACGCGTTCTCAGCTCCCATGTCCCTGCCCTCTCCCCCCAGTCGGCCGCCACAAACGCTGACGGCCCCCGCGCGTGCTGCCGGAGGCCGTCGGGGGCCGCTCGTTGCGTTCAGACGCCGCTGACCGTCTGCGCCCACAGCCTAGCGGCGATCCCTCTCCGGCGCAAGGGGCAGAGGCCGGCGACCTGTAACCAGCTCTGCACATTGTCCCAGCCCTGTGCTCACCGGCGCACAACTCCGCGCCGCACGGACTGGAGGAGCTGAAGGATGGATCGCGAGCGGAGGATCGCTGCTGCTGAGGGCTCTTGTGCGCGTTTTGGCCCATCTTGCACAGCAAGGGAGAGGGGAGGCCGCAGGAAGTGAGGTAATGACGGGAAGGGACAAGCGGCGAGCTCACACGGCGGCGCTCACGCGCGTGGGCGTCGCCAAGCATGTGGCAACAGGTTGAGGGGCCTCGTTCGGAGCTGAGAATGACTGTTGGCGAAAGGGTCCGCACGAAGGTATCCCTACCTGGGATACCGGTGGGGACGCTCGGCACGGTTCGGGAGGTCGGTCAGCTATTCCTGGCGGTGGGCTTCGAGGACGGCCGCCTCGCCTACTACCCGCGGCACCAGCTCGGCTTGCATAGCGAGCAACCAATTGAGATCTTGCCGGGCGAGTGCCCGCTCGGGCTGGTGGACGCCTCGGTGTCGCCAGGCAGCCACCTGTGCCTGCTCCCCTACACCGACCGCGAGGTGGTCGAGGCGGCCTCGCTCTTCGCCTGTGCCGGGCTCTCTGCCGGGGAGGCGTGCCTTTGCGTCGGCGCGCCAGGCTGGCTCGCCGCGGTCAGGGATGACCTCGAGGGACGCGCGGCGCGGCTGAGCAACAGCCTGGACCTCAGCCGCGTCCTGTTCCTGGAGCCGATGGGCTTCTATCTTCCCCCGGCGGATTTCACCGCCGCGCGGCAGGTGGATTTCGCGGCCAGCGCGCTCGCGAAGGACTTCCCCATTGGCGCCAACCGCGTCCGCGTCTTCGGGCACTCGCCGCGCTACATCGCCCTCTTCGACCCGGAGGAGTGGTGGGAGTGGGAGCGGCGGGCCACCGTGCTGCTGCGCGAGTTTGGGGTTACCACCGTCTGCGCCTACGACAGCGCCGCGGTGAGCACCGCGTGCTGGCGGCAGGCTCACGACTGCCACCCCCTTGTCCTCAAGCAGGGGCAGCTTGTCGAGGGCGGGCTCCCCCTCTGATCTCCGCGCGCCCCGGCGCGGCCGCGCCTGGCCGCCAGTCGGATCGCCGGTACACCAGCAGCCCCTTGCTGCCGAAGGCGTCCGTGGGGTAGCGCGCCGACGGGACGTAGTTCGCCTCGAACCACGGGTCGAGCAAGAGGCTGTGGCGGATGAAGACCTCGAGGGACACGACGAGCTCCGGCCTCAGGTCCCGGATCATGCGCGGCGCGATGGCGTAGTTGCACTCCGGCGAGAGGCTCGCGTCTATTGGGTAGTAAGTGATCGCCTGTGGTGATACCAGCCCGGTCGTGTCCAGGATGCGCGCCTCGCTCCAGTACCCGAAGGCGCCGATCTCTGGCGTGGCCACGGTGACCCCGGGGTGGAGGGCGTAACTCTCGTTCAGCTCCTGCGCCACCCGCGCGTAGAGCTGCTCTCGCTCCATGGAGATACGCTTCGGCGCCAGCCAGGCGCGCGCGTCGTCGGGGATCAGGTTGAGGCTCCAGAGCTGTCCCGCGAGCGCGGCCGCCGCCGCGGCCGCGGCCAGGCCGCGCGGCAGCCAGGCCGGCGCGCGGCGCGCGCCGCCGGCGAACCAGTGCAGCGCGGCCCCCAGGCCGACGAGGTAGAGGGGCTCCAGGGGCACGAAGTACCACCGGAACATGGGCCTGTTGGCGAGCCCGAAGACGGCCACATACAGCGCCGCGAAGGAGCCGATGGTGAGTGCGTCGCGGGAGCGGCGCGCGGCGCGCCATATGCCCAGCAGCCAGATGGCGCCGAGCCCGGCCGCCGCCAGCGCGGCCCGCGGGCCGTGGAGGTCGAGGCCCACCAGGGCGGCGGCGTGCCGCGCGAAGTGGCGGAAGGCCTCCCCCGGCGGGATGATATATACGACATTCTTGGCGACCACCGAGGTGGCGATCGGGCTCCCGAAGTAGCGCGCGCTGAAGACCAGCCACGGCGCCACCGTCAGCAGTCCGACGCCGAGCGCTCCGGGGAGCCGCTTCCATCGAGCGATGCCCAGATGCGCGGCCGCGACCGCCGCCAGCAGGAGCGCGTCGGGCCGCGTGAGCGCCGCCAGGGCGCACGTGAGAGCCGCGGCGACCGCCCGGCCAGTGAACAGGAGAGCGAGGGTGGTGAGGATCAGCAGCACATACAGCGGCGTCTCCATGCCGCTGAGGCTCACCGCGATGGCCACGCTCGAGGCCGCCCACAGCGCCGCGCAGCCGACCGCCACGGCGCGGGAGCCTGTCAGCCGCAGGCCCAGCCAGGCGATGAGCACCGCGCTTCCGGCGTCGAGAAGGGCGTTCAGCGCGTAGCTGATGCCCCTGATGCTGGCGCCGAAGCGCCCGAGCGCGATGTACAGCCCGGAGAGGAGCAGCGTGTACAGCGGCGTCGTCGTGCCCAGGACGCGCTCGCCTGGGTTGTACACGAAGCCCAGCCCCGAGGTGAGGTTGCGGACATAGGTGTAGGTGATGTACGCATCGTCCGTGATGTGCGGGCCAGGCACGAGCCGGAGCCCCGCCGCGAGCGCGACCGCGGCGGCCAGCGCCCCCACCGCCGGCCACCGCCAGAGGGTCGGCGACGGCTCCCCCTCACTCCGCCTCGGCGGGCTCGAGTCCGCCACGCGCCTCCTCCCCTACTCCCCCATCACCTTGACGACGACGCGCTTTCGGCGTCGGCCGTCGAACTCCGCGTAGTAGACCTGCTGCCACGGGCCGAGGTCGAGCTCGCCGGCAGTGATCGGCACTACCACCTGGTGGTGCACCAGGAGGCTCTTGAGGTGGGCATCGCCATTCGTCTCCCCGGTGCGGTGATGGTGATAGCCAGGGCCCTGGGGGGCGAGCCGCTCTGCCCACTCGTCAATGTCCCGGATGATCCCCGGCTCGGCGTCGTTCACGTAGACGCCCGCGGTGATGTGCATGGCGGACACGAGCGCCATGCCCTCCTGCACCCCGCTCTCGCGGACCACCCTGGCGACCTCCTCCGTGATGTTGACGTACTCCCGCTCCCGCGCGGTCTCGAACCAGAGGTACTCGGTCGCGCTCTTCATGGCATCATCTCCCGGGCCCCGACGCCTCAGGGGGGCCTTCTGTCCGGCCCGGCGGAACGCCTCCTGCGCGGAAGGTCGCCGGCCTGGCGCCGACGAACCATTTGCCTGTGGAGGGTGGCCTCGTGAACGAGGAGGAGCAGGTCGTCATCACCATAGCGGGCCACCAGGTGCGGGTGGACCGGTATCGCTGGCGGCTGGTATCGTCGGCGCTGCATCAGCGGGACCGGACGCTGCTGGGGGAGCTCGTCAACCGCACCCAGCCCGATCTCATGGTATGGTGCGCAGGAGATGCTCGCGCCCAGGAGATCGCGCGCCAGCTCTGCCACCGACGCGGCACGGCCGATCCCGAGCTGGCCGAAGGAAGCGGCGCCGTCGGCATCGAGCTCACGGGGGCGCGGGCGCTGTCCCCGCCCTCCTCCCCGGCCGCGCTGATGAGGCTCGTCCTGGCCGCACGGGACCACAGCGACGCCGCCCATCCTCCTCAGCCGCAGGAGGAGGCCGCTGCGCCGGAGGCCGAAGCCCGCCCCGCGCCGCCGGCGC
>CAYLPT010000144.1:0-18857 GCA_964385645.1 uncultured bacterium | reverse complement strand
CGCGTCCTCGTGGAGCGCTGATCTGACCGCACGCCACATCAGGGCAGCGCAGACACGGGCAGGAACCGTGACCGAGGCCCCAGCGCAGCTCGACAGGCAGGCGCGACGGGCCGAGGGCCGCCAGGCCCTCGCGGTCTCCGTGGTCATCCCCGCCTACAACGAGGAGGGGAGCCGACGGGAGCCGCGGCGCGCGGTCTATGTCCGGGAGGTCACCGCCGCCCAGCCGCAGGCCGCGGCGGCAGAGGTGGACTGACGGGCGGCCGGGCGACGTCGCGCACCGGCCGCGTGTGATGTGAGGAGGACCGTACGATGAGAGGGGTGGACCCGCGCCGGCCCGGCACGATCGGCGGCGGCCTGGGGCTCGCCTGGCGGCTGGCCGCCGTCGCGTGCCTGCTGGCGGTGGCGCTCAGCGCGGCGGGGGCCGAGGTCGTCGTCACCCGGGACGACCTGGTGCGCGTGTTCGGCGAGGAGGGCCCGGCCTCGGCGGCCGTGCTGGCCGGCTATGACGCGGCTGGTCTGAACGGTGCGATGGCGGCCTACCGGGAGTTCCGGCGCAGATTGCCAGAGGTGGCTCGTATCCACATGTGGCCAGCGCCGCGGGGATCGCAGGTCGGCCGCGCAGACAGGCTCATGTCCGAGGGTATGGGGTCAAGAGAGTATCCCTCCTTCCCGATCAACGTGCCTGTGCCATGGGATGCGGACCCGTACGGCAACACCTCCTGGCGCTACAGCCTCAACAACCTGCGCTGGCTGGAGAGTGTGGTGGATGCCTACGCAGAGAGCGGGGAGCTGCGCTATCTTCGGTTCGCGGTCGGCGTGGTGGTGGACTGGCATCGGCAGAACGTCATAGAGGGGCTCGACAACCCTTACGCCTGGCACGACATGGCAGTCGGCCTCCGGGCGCCGATCATCGCTGTCCTCGTAGATGCCGCGGCGCGGTGCACCGCGGGATCTAGCCAGCATGCCGCGCGGCCCGGGGTTCGCTTCCCCGGTGGGAGTGGAAGACTCCCCGCGCCCTCCGAGGCGGTGTCGGACGAGGACCTGTGGCTGCTGCTCGAGACCGCGGTGCGCCACGGCCGGGAGCTTCGGGATCCGGCCAAGTACGCCGGCGACTACAACCACGGCCTCTATCAGATGCTCGGGCTGCTCGCGCTCAGCCAAAACCTGCCGGAGCTCAGGAACTTCCCGGAGTACCGAGAGTACGCCGAGGCTACCGCAGAGCGCGTGCTGCTGTCGAGCTTCTCCAGGGACGGCGTACACCTTGAGCACTCGCCGGGCTATCAGCTAGTGCTACTGCGCACCCTGGAGGTGGCCCTCAACCAAGGACTGGTGGACACGCCGAAGCTTCGAGAAAGGCACCGGCTGGCCCAGGAGGCGCTCGCGTGGCTGACGCACCCCACGGGCCACATAGCCGGGTTCGGCGACACCGTCCTGCTGGTCCCCTCCTCGCGCTATCTGTCCCTCGACTGCCCCAGCCGCTGCGCTGCGCTGCTGTGGGTGCTGACGAGGGGAGAGCAGGGCGCTCCACCGGAGGCGGTGTCCTGGGTCGCGCGAGAGGGCGGGTACGCGGTGTTCCGAAGCGCCTGGACACCGCCGGCGGAGTGGGAGTCCGCATCCTACCTTGTGCTGCACGCCGGGCGCCATTCGCGGGTCCATAAGCATGCCGATGATTTGACCTTCGAGTGGACCGAGCTTGGGCAGCCTCTCATCGTGGACTCGGGCAGGTTCAGGTACTGGTATGACGACCCGCGACGCCAATATGTGGTGAGTACACGCGCACACAACACCGTTGAGATAGATGAGCGCGACTACGCCATCCCACGGAACACAGCCCCGGTGCCCAGCTCCGCCATCAGGCGATGGAGCGAGTCCGGTGCCGTGCGCGTGCTCGAGGCTGAGATCACGCACTTCGACGCCGTGCAGCACCGGCGGACGCTGCTCTTCTCGCCTGCTGAGTGGCTGTTGGTACTCGATGAGCTGTCTTCGCCGAACGAGCACCAGTACACCCAGTGGTTCCACTTCCACCCGGATCTTGAGCTGGAGCAGAGGGGCGATGGCTTTGTCACCACGATCGGCGATACCGGTCGTGTGCTCCACGTACGCCGCCTGGCGACGCACGAGACCCAGGCCCCCATTATGGTCAAGGGGCAGGAGGAGCCGCGACTCCAGGGCTGGACGGCGCTGACCGAGGGCAGCGAGTTCGTGCCCAACTGGGCCCTCGGCTTCCGGGACGCGGGCAGCGAAGCCACGTTCGTGACGCTGTTCACGCTGGAGCGCGGGCAACTGGCAAGCGACACCGCGACCTTCGCCGCGCAAGTGGAGACCGAGCGCATCTACGTCTCCTGGGTTCAGAACGATACCGCGGTGGCGCTGACCGTGCAGCGCGGGGAGCCGGACCTGCGAGTGAGCCTCTCGGAGTCGCCACGGGGCCCCACACCCCGGGCTCAGGCCCGGCCCCGGATCACGGTGACCAAGCACCGGCCGGTATTCATGATTGGCGGCGAGCTGCGCGCCACCGCTCGCTTCACGCTGCCCCAGGAGCCGGAGCCCGATACTCACTTCTTCCTCTTTCTATCAGATAGGACCAGGTTCCGCGGTGTGGATCACCTGCTGTTCAGCGCGCCCTTGGCCAGCCTGGGCCTTCAGAGGCCGACCGCTGTGCAACACCTCGCGGCGCGTGTCCCTGAGAACATGGAGGCGGGCACGTACTACTTGCAGGGCGCGATCACAGCAGGCGAGGCGCTGCACCAAGATGCGGTGCTCGCGCTGTGGTCCACCAAGGTCGTCCTGGTCGAGCCCGAGTTCGACCACCCGGCTCTCGCGCCCGTCCTCGCTCCTCAGTACCTCACAACGGAGGGGACGCCCGACCTCGGTTCCCTGCGTCGTCGGGTTGCGGAGCGCGCTGCTCTCTTCGCGGAGGAAGCAGACCTCTACGCTCTTCCCCCCATCGGCAATCCGCTCGAGATCGCGCGCCGGTTCCTGTAGGCCGGCGAGTATCCCCTCGACTACCATGTGGCAACCTTCGAACCCGGCGAGGGGTTCTGGTCAAAGCACGAGCACGCCACAGATCAACATGAGGTCAACACCCTCCTCATGATCAGGTACCTCGTGCGCGGGTATGACCACACGGGCGATCGTGGCTACATTGAGGCCGCCCTCCGTCTCTATGAGGACTGGAGGGAGCACAGCAGCGTTGACACCTTCCATAGCCCTTACACATGGGGGGAGCACGCGGTCGCGGTCCGGCTCTACTCTATCATGGCGCTGGCAGCGAGCATTTCGAGCCGTGAAGACTTCACGGCCGAGCTCGAGACGATACTCGCGGACATCCACCGCCACGCTCGGCTGCTGTCCGAGTGGGGGTTCTACTCCACGTGGTCGAACCACGGTATGTTCCAGAACCGGGCTCTCCTGGGGATGGCCGTGATCTTCGACTTCTTCGCGGACTCCGGCCGGTTGCTGTCTATCGCAGTGGATAGGCCGCTGGCCTGGATCCGCAGCAAGGTCTGTCGCAACGGCGTCCTGGACGAGGGGTCGGCAGCGTACCAGTTCATCGTCCTCGACCTTGCCAGTCGCGTCAATGCGCTGCTTGATAAGGCAGGCCATCCACAGCCGGACCTCGCCGAGATGGTGCGAAAGATGGCGGCCGTCGCGCGGCTGCTGGTCAAGCCGAATGGCCGGCTGTGGGGGTTCGGCGACACCTGGGCCTCTGGGCGGGTGCAGGTGTCCCTTGACCAGCTCCCCGCCCTCGAGCGCGACCTCCTCGCGCGCGCACTGCGCGCCGGCGACCCCGACACCGCCTGGCATGAGTACGCCGTGTTCCCCGAGTCGGGATACTTCTTCTTTGTGGAGAACCAGCCGGGAAATGAGGACGACGCCTATCTCGGATTCGACTTCGGCGTCTCCACCAGGGACACCCACTTCCAGGATGACACGGGCAACTTCGAGCTCATGCTGCGCGGTCACTGCGTCATCGAGGACTCCGGATACTTCGGCCTCAGCGCGGGCCCCATTGGGGACTACTATCGGTCAGCAGCGTCTCATACTACGATCATGTTCACGGACAAGCTGTCCACCCGCGATATCGCCGAGACGCGGCTCGACTCTTTCACCGAGAGCCCCGAGGCACTCGAGGTCACAGCCTCCTTCCGCACCTCGGAGGGCCACTGGTTCCAGCGCACCCTCCGCTACTACCTTGACGACTTCGTTCTCATCGTCTGCGACAGATTCCGCCGCGCCCAGGGGAGCGGCGCGAGTCTGTTCTTCCACTATGCGCCGGAGTTGGATGCGCATGTCCACGCCGGCTCGGAGCATAGCGTCGTGAGGCTCAGCAAGCCCGACGCCGCATTCGCCCACCATATCCTGTCACAGGCCGCCCCGAGCGTAACCCTCCACAGAGGCGAGACTGACCCTTACCTCGGATGGATATCCCGAGCCCAGGGTGAGAAGCAACCCCGGTGGACCGCGGTGGTGCGCTTCAGCGAGCCCGAGGGAGAGCTGATCTCGGTGTTCGCCGCCGCCGATGTGGACATCGCGCCGTATCTCCATGATGGCACCGCGGGGCTGTCCTCAGGGGCGCCGTCGGGGAGCGGGTCGTAGCCGTGTTCGGCCCCCGCGCGGGCGGTGGAATTGCCGTGTTGCTCAGGCTCTGGCTCTGGGTCGTGCTGGTGTGGGCCGCATCCCCTGGGCCCGCGGCCGGGGACTCGGCGGCGATGGCGGCGGCCCGCGCCGACGCGTTCCTGGCGCGACTTCAGCAGGCCGTGATCGGCTATGTAGACGGCGCGGCGCGGCTGGTGGACGAGGCAACAGGCGCCCTCTCGGACCCGCATGAGACCATATACCCGGAGGGCTACGGGCCGGCGTGCCTCGCCGTCGCGGCGGCCAGCGCTTACCGATGGACGGAGCGAGCCGATTACCAGAGTCTCGCGCTGCGGATGGTCTACCGGTCGCTCGAGCGCGTGCGCGACCCTCACCCTGACGACAGCACATTCACGGCGCTGTTCCTTGCCTACTACAGCCTGCTCGCCTATGACGAGCTGAGCCCGTCTCTCGCGCCCGCGGTCCGCGCCGAGCTGGCCGAGACCTTGAGGACGCTGGACCACGGCCACCGGCCGCGCAACACGAACGGCCTGGCCATGGCGCTGTGCTATGACGTCAATCTGTATCTAATGGGGCTTGCCGAGCTGGACCCAAACCAGGCCTGGGAGAGGCTCGCGCAAATCGAGCAGGCCGTCGGGGAGCTGGGATTCATCAACGACGCGGCACCTCGGGATGCCCACCCTATTGCGTATCACCTGTACGTCGCCTGTCTGCTGTCGGACTCGATCTGGCTGGCCGGGCGCGCGCCGCCCGGCCAGCAGGAGGCTCGCGAAATCGTCGGGCGCATGAAGGTGGTGCGGGACCGCGCCGCTGTGTGGTGCGACCGCTTCATCGCCGCCGACGGCTCCTTCACTATGGCCGAGCGGAGCCGCGATCAGTTCTGGACCTGCGGCGCGTTCGTTTTCCTGCAGGCGGTAAGGGGCCGGGCCGCGGAGGAACACCTCGCGTGGTGGCTGCGATTCGCCAAGCCCGACGGTACCATCTCGGTTACCCCCAACCACTTCCCGAACACCTTCCGGGTGGGCTTCGAAAGCTACTCGAACGTGGTGATGTACAACGGGCTGGGCTTCTGCTATCTGGCACGGGCGGCGCGAGTACTGGAGGGTGGTGGGGCCACGCCCCTACCGCCGCCGGGCAACTCCGTCTTGTGGGACCGGGAGGCTGGCTGGCTGCACGTGGTCAGAGAGGGGTCCTCCCTGGGGCTGGCGCTGCGACGGCACGCTGACTCCTTCGCCGGTGGGTACGCGGCCGCGCTGAGCCCGATCAACCTGTCCCTGGGCGGCTCCTCGCGGCGGCCGCTCGCCAACCCGAGCTATCGCTCCGGGGGCGCCGAGGTCGAGGCGGTGGCGAGGCGGCGTCTGGTCCCCGAGCGGGGCGTCTATGAGGGATTTCTCGCACGGTCCGCGGGCCGCTGGTGGGGGCCCGACTGGACGACTAACGCAGAGGTGACAGCGGACGCCTCGGCCCTCGTCTTCCGGCAGGAGGAGGGGCCGGTGAGGGTCGTCAAGGCGCTGGCGCTTGACCGCCGGAAGCTGCGCGTTCAGTACCGGGTGACCGCTGTCGAGGCAATTGAGGAGGTGTGGCTGCAGTTTCCGCTCCTCATTTCCGACGGGCGCGAGGACACACGCTACCGGATCGTCGGCGGCCGCGTCCACATGAGCCTGGGTGACGAGCGGTACACCCTGAGTCTGCACGCCGCTGAGGGTACATGGGATCTGTCGCCCGTCGTCTACCTCACCTCCACTTCGGGCGCGGTGCGGCAGTTGTGTGCCCGGGTCGGATCTCGGATTGCCGCTGGCGAGACCGTCGCGTTCGGCTGGGAACTCGCACGGGAGTAGTGCTGCGGTCACCACGCCACGGACGGCACAGACGCCCTGGTCATCGCCACTGACTCGAACGCGCTCAAGCTCCTCGAGGGTGAGCGGGGCCGCGAATCCTCCGTCAGGCCGGCGATATCCGACAACCGCAGTCTCCACCGGCCAGGCCGTAGGCCGCTGTGGGACGGCCACGCATCCACTTCTGGCAGGGGTCTGCGGCTGCCGGGGTCGAAGTCCTCCCTAGCCGGCAACGCTCACGCTGCCTGCATGGGAACGCTGGCCAGGAGAGCTTGGTTGGGCCGCATCTGGGCGGAAAGAATCAACCGCCTTCTCCGCCGCGGGCCGCCCCGGCATTACTCTGGACCGGAGGTCCCGGAGATCGCCGCGCGCCTCGGTGGGCTGGCTGTCGGCGGCCCGGGGGATTGGCGGGCCCTGCCGCGGCTGGCCGAGACGTACTTCCTGCCCACCGCACCCCGCCTGACTCCTGCGATGATCGCTCAGGCGGAGGCGGTGCGGTCGGGTGAGTTCCGGGTGTCGGGCCGCTTTCCCCCGGAGAAGCTCGGGCTCCCGCCGCGGTGGGATGCCAACCCGCGCGGGGACTACAACTGGCTCTCCACCCTCCAGGGCATGGAGTGGGTGGCGTCGCTCGTCCACGCCCACTACGGCCAGCCCGAGAGAGGATGGCTGGAGACGGTCGCCTCGGTGATCGCCGACTGGATCGAGCACAACCCCTTCCGGGGCGCGCCCAGCCGCTGGTCATGGCACGACCACGCGACCGCCAAGCGGCTGCGCCTTTTCGCCTGGTTCTGGGAGCACTACCGGCAGAGTGAGGCCTTCGACCCCGAGTTCGCGCGCTTGTTGCTGGCGAGCGTCTACCAGCACGTGCAGTATGGGCTCGATGAACGCAACTACCGACATGACTCCAACCACGGGCTGGAGGCGACGGGCGCGCTGCTGGCGGCCGCGCTCACCTTCCCCATGTTTCGGGAGGCCGGCGAATGGGAGCGCACGGCCCTGGCGCGGCTTGACCGTTGGTTGACCGACAACCTCAGCCCCGAGGGCTTCCACCTGGAGCAGAGCCCCGCCTATCACTGGTTCGTGCTGCTAAGGCTTGCAGCCATCGAGCGGTTCCTGCGAGCCAACGGACGAGCCGCGCCGGCCCTTAGCGAGGCGAGCGAGCGCGTCGCCCGCGCCTGGCCGTGGCTGCTTAAGCCAGACGGCACGATGCCAGCGGTCGGGGACAGCGCGCCCGGCGCGCCGGCCGACTGGCGCAAGGTGCTCAAGTCGCGTTGGGGACGCGAGGCGCCGGCCGAGGAGCCGCACGCTGAGATGGTGGTAAGCGAGCGCGCGGGCTACGCCATCTTCCGGGCGGCGGGAGACGCGGACACCTACGCCCTCTTTCGCTGTGCGGCCAGGATCTCGCCCCACTGTCACTACGACGGGCTGTCCTTCGTGCTCTTCGGGCTCGGCCGAGAGCAGCTGCGCGACTCGGGCTTCCTGAGCTACCATGAGTGGGACCCGCGGCGGCAGTATCTGCGCTCACCCCGCGCCCACAGCGTGGCGCTCGCGGGCCCGGGCAGCTTCCGGACACAGGAGTGTCGGCTACTGGAGTGGGGCCGGGCAGACGGGGAGAGCTATGCCCTGTCTTATCAGGACCAGCCGGAGGGGAGGCACACCCGCCGGTTCGCCTTCCGGCCGCCCCGGGAAGTCGTGGTCGAGGACCGATTCGATCACTCCCGGCGGCGCCCACGCCCATGGCGGCAGCTCTGGCAGGTGGGACTCGGGCTGGGCGTGGAGATCGTGTCGGAGCGGGAGGCGCACTTAGTGAGCGAGGACGGCTCCCGATGCGTGATCGAGCAGAGCGTGAGTGGGAGGTGGGAGGTGGTGACCGGGCGGGAGAGGCCGACTCTCCAGGGGTGGTACTCGGCCGGCTACGGCGAGTGGGAGCCCGCGACGACGCTCATCTTCCACGTCCCGCTGGGTGAGGCAGCGGTCAAGTCGTCCCTGACCCTCTGCCCGGCGCGAGTCGCTCGCTGAGGAGACGAGCCTAGAGGTCCAGCAGCACGTGCTCCTCCCATTTCCAGCAGCGCGCCTCCCCGGGGAACAGCAGCGCCGAGACGACGACGTTCGTGTCCAACAGGACCCTCATCGCTGAGCGGCACGGACCTCGCGCACCAGCGCCACCACTTCGCCCAGTGACATGACCTCGCCCACCGGCCTGCGATCGAGCTCATCCAGCAAGGCCGTGAGCGACTGCTTCTGCGGCTTCGGGATGAGCACCTCGACGACGGTGTTGGCGGGAATGTCCACCTTCTCCTGGAGCACAACGGCCGAACCGTCGTGCCTGCCCTTCACTCTCCCCATCACCGCTCTCCTGCCCTGAACGCCTCAGCTGTGCCACTATGGCACAGACTGCGCGTGCGAGGACCCCCCTCCGCCTGGCACGTCCTTCATCGGCCGGGTCGGCTCGCTTCGGCGCTCCTCGATCAGGGCCGCGTCCAGCAGGTCCTCGCGCAGGCGCGGGCCCGCGATCAGGCGCTCCAGCCTCATCAACCAGCTCGCAGTCGTAGATGCCCTTTGCGTCGGTCTCGTAGAGCAGCTTAATCTTGTGCCGGGGCACGCGTCTCGCCCACTGGAGCGGGGGCGCGCATCCCAGGTCCTCGTGTTCGCTGTCCATGCGGCCGCCTTGTCGTTGGAGGGCTGATTACACCACGGACACAGGCGGGGAGAGCGGGCGCCGGGTGTCAGCAGGGGCGGGGCAGGGCGCGGCAGAAGAGGCAGTCCGTGTCGAGGGAGCACTGCGGTGCGCGCTCTCGCCGCAACCGCTAAGATCGCGCTCTGGGCCAGCGACCGCGCCACCATCGCGTGGGGGGCCGCTCTGCTCGTGAGCTCCCTACTCGTGCTGAGCGTGCTCCGCTCTCCGATCGAGGCCTACCTCGGCCGACGCCTGCGCAGCCTTGAGGCGACGAAGGCGCTCGACTCCTGGGCGTTCCGGGGATGGAGCGCCCTCGCGCACCGCGGCTATCGCGCGAGCATCCTGGCCTTCGTCTACGCGGGAGTGCTGGCGATCGCCTGTCTGCTCGGAGCCGCCTACGCACTCACCCAGTCGTCGCAGCCGCGCAAGCTCCTGGACCTCCACCCGGAGCCCGGCCTGCCGCTCGCGGCGTCGCTGCTGCTGGGGCCGGCGCTCGCCCTCTGTGTGGCCGGCTTCCTGGTCATCCTGGTGGGGGAGAGGTGGGGGCCAGCGCTGGGGCGGTCTCCGGGGCTCCGCCTGCTCTGGCTGTCGGGACTCGCCTTGGGCTGGATCGTGACGGCGGCCGTCATGCCGGCGACGCGCGGGACGGCGCTCGCGGGCGCCGGCGTCTTCGCCGCGGCCGCCCTCCTGGCAACGGCGGCTCCTTCACCAGAGGGACCAGGGTGGCGGCAGGTGCGAAAGGCCCTCGCGCGAGGCCGGGCTGAGTTCTCCGCCCTTGCCCTCGCCCACCCGCCGTCGAGGGGCGAGTACCTCGCGCCCGGCGCAGGCGGGCTGCTGAGGGCGATCTACAACACTGTGTACGTGCGCGCAACCGTGCTCGCGTCGGTCCGGTGGGACGAGCGTGGCCTCGAGGTCACGTGGTGGAGCGGGGACGTCAGCCGGCATGGGTGGGATGAGATCGAAGGAGTATCCGTCACGGAGCATGTGCGAGGGCGGCAAGGGGCCTCTGTTCGCCTGCGCGACGGCGCGGAGCTGGAGATACCGGAATCGGGGGCTGGCTACCGCCGCTTGGTGTCAGCCGTCCAGGCTCGCGTGTTGGCCCGGGAGCGCGCTCCGCAGTAGGGGCGGCTAGCCGCCCTGATCGCGCCCCCGAGGCGGGCGTCCGGGCCGCCTAGCCGAACGGGTCTTCGCTGCGCGTAGGACAACAGCGGGGCCGAAGCGGCGTCGGGACTGAAGCCCCGACGCACCAGAGGCCCCGGCAGGGGCTCGGACGAGCCCCCGTCCGTGGCGTCGGCCCTGGCGGATGCCCACCCAAGCTCCGAGTCGGCGAAGGGGACGCGAGCAGGCACCCGAGAGCGCGGCGGCTGTTGCCCAAGTCCGTGGCGGGCGGATCCGGCTGGCAACGCGTTGACGAGCGCGCGCGCCGATGATATGATGGCAGGGACTATGAGCGTGCGCGGAGTGTGGAGCCCCGGTCCCCTCCGTGCCCAGGAATGAGGTCGCCGTGCCAACCTTTCCGGATCTGGCGCCTGCCACACGATACGAGCGCCTGCGCCCGCCCACCGGCCGCGTGCGGGTGGTGGTTGATACCGACACCTACAACGAGATAGACGACCAGTTCGCCGTGGTCTACGCGCTGCTGTCGCCCGAGAAGCTGGAGGTCGAGGCCATCCTCGCCGCGCCGTTCCTGAATGAGAAGTCGTCCGGCCCGGGCGACGGCATGGAGAAGAGCTACCAGGAGATCCTGCGGCTGCTGTCTCGGCTTGACGTCTTGCCCGAGTCCTTCGTCTTCCGCGGCGCGACCGACTACCTCCCAGACGGCGAGACCCCGTCCGAGAGCGATGCGGCGCGCGAACTGGTGCGACGCGCCATGGCGGACGATCCCGACCCCCTCTACGTCGTGGCCCTCGGCGCCATCACCAATGTCGCCTCCGCCCTCCTCATGGAGCCCAGGCTCGTCGAGCGCACAGTGGTGGTCTGGCTGGGGGGCCAACCCTTCCACTGGCCCACCGCCAGCGAGTTCAACCTGCAGCAAGACCCCGCGGCCTCGCGACTCATCTTCGACTGCGGCGTTCCCCTCGTGCACATACCTTGCGCAGGCGTCTCCTCGCACCTGCTGACGACTGTCGCCGAGATCGAGCGCTACGTCAAGGGACAGGGGGCGATCGGCGACTACCTCACGGAGATCTTCGCCTCCCACCACGCCGACCACTTCGCCTGGGCGAAGGAGCTATGGGATATCTCCGCGATCGGCTACCTGGTAGACCCCTCGTGGGTCCCGACCGAACTGGTCCACAGCCCGATCCTGACCGATCAGTTGACGTGGAGCGTGGATCACGCGCGGCATCTGATTCGCTGCGCCACTTACGTCTATCGGAACCCGATCTTCCGCGACCTGTTCACCAAGCTCCGCAGATCCAGGCCCGCGCGCTAAGAGGATCAGAGGCGCCGTCGTCGTCGTTCTCACCCCCGTCGCTCCTTCGGCGCCGCGGGTGTCCGATTTGACCCTCAGCCCATCGGCAGCCAGACCGTCATCTCGCCCGCGCCCCGGTTGCCCCACGCGTAGTAAGGGATCATCCGCACACGGAGCGGCCGCCCTCGCGCGGCGCGGACCGCCCGGTACAGCTCGCCCGCCCAGAGCGCCGAGCGCGAGTACACGGCCTGGACCTCCAGCGCTGTCACGCCGCCCAGCAACTGTGGGTCGTGCTTCTCGAACATGGCCGCGTCGCGCGGGACCCGCACGCCGTCGAGGCGCACGCCGGCCGGCAGATCGGGCGACTCCAGGCAGTACACGACCGGCCCGCGCATCACCGCTACCTGGTTGCGCGTCTCCTCAACTGCCGGGTGGGCCTCCAGTAGCCTGGGCGCCATCGGCAGCGACAGAAGAACCTCGTCGCCGCGCCTCCACTGGCGCTCGAGCCTGACGTATGCCCCAGGCTCGGCGCGGGCGGTCGGCGCCTCCCCGTTGACAAGCACCTGTGCAGCTGTGGCCCACGCCGGCACTCGCAGCAGGATGGCGAAGCTCCCCGCGGGCGCTGCCTCGACCATGACGCGGACCTCCCCCGACCACGGGTAGTCACTCTCCTGGTGCAGACTTAGCGACCCGCGCCGCCCGATGCGGGCCTCCAGCGTGCTGCCGCCGTATAGGTGGATCCAGACTGCGCCCTCGGACAGGCTGTAGGCCCATTCGTGCAGGCCGGCGATCGTGCGCAGCACCTGCGGGGGACAGCAGTAGCAGGGGAAGCGGCTCCAGCGCTCCGGCGAGTCGTGCATCTGCAACCAAGCTCCCGCCGCCCGCCGAAGTGGGTTAGTATAGCAGAACCGCAACCCGTCCAGGCTCATCCCCGAAAGCATGCTGTTATAGAGCGCCAGCTCCATCACCTCGGCATACTTCGCGTCCCCGGTCGCACTAAGCAGGCGCTGGTTCCACATCGCGTTCGCGATGTTAGCGCACGTCTCGTTGTAGGCGGTTGCGTTGGGCAGTTGATGGGCGCGGCCGAAGGCCTCGTGTACTGCGTGGCCGCGGAGCGAGACACCCTGGTGGAGCGCTCCGACGCCGCCGGTGAGGTACATCTTCCGCTCGGTGACGTCGCGCCAGAGCCGCTCGATAGCTGCCAGTAGAGCTCGATCTCCGCTCTCTGTGTAGACATCGGTTGCTCCACACCACAGGTACATCGCGGCCACCGCGTGCCCGACCGCTTCCGTCTCCTGCCGCAGCGGCACGCTCGTCTGGTTAAGGTCCGACCCGCCGGGGGCGGACCCCCGCATCTCCACGAAGGTGCTCGCCAGCTCCAGATATCGCGGCTCCCCCGTGGTGCGGTACAGGTCCACCAGACCCATGATCTGCGACGGGTTGAACCCGAAGTGGGCGAGAGCCGCCGGCCGCGAGGCGAAGACGGTGTGTAGGTAGTCCGCGGTCTTGCGCGCGACCCCGAGCAAGGTCTCCTTACCGGTACTGCGGTGGTGGACGCACGCCGCCGTCATCAGATGCCCCATGTTATAGAGTTCGTGATGGTGCAGGTCCTGCCAGCGCTCCCTCCCTGTGAGCTGGATCGGCGTGCTGATGTATCCGTCGCTTTCCTGGGCGCGGCCGATCGCCTCGATCAGCCCGTCCATCTCCTCGTCGAGCCGCCCATCGCGCGTCACACCGTAGACGTGGGCGGCCGCCTCCAGCCACTTGTAGCAGTCGCCATCGGACCAGTCAGTACCAGCGCGCTCGCCTTCGCTCATGCCTGCCGCGATGTAGAAGTTGCTTAGCGCCGCACCGTTTCCGGCGTCCTCCAGGGCGGCCTTCATCGCGGGAAGCATGACCTCGCGACACAGCTCGAATCGGTCCGCCCAGAATCCCTGCGTCCAGCGCACCGCGCCGGGCGGCGGCGGGCCCAACTTCAGGTATAGGCCACCGTGTCTCTGTCCGTGCATTGCTGGCACCTCCTGCGTGGCTCACCCGCAGCGACCGCGACGGTCAATATCAGATCGAGCAGGGGGGTGTTGGCCGAGCCGCCAGCGGGGCCAGACCTGCCTTGCGCTTCTCGCTCGGGGCCGCTGCCCGGAGGCGACGCGCCAAGAACCCCTCGGCGCCTTCCACCCATGCCCGCACCCAGCGCTTCTTCTCTCTGACGGCCCCGCTGGCGAAGGCAGCGTCGGCCTGCTCTCGGAAACGCGCGATGCCTTCCGCGTCGGTGCGCGGGGGGCCGGACTCCTGGCCGGCCCCCTCACCCTTGGCCTCGGCACCCGAGTCGGTCGCCCGGGCGTCGGGCACAGGTGCTACGGCGCCGGCCACGGAGCCGCGGGCTCTCCGCCCTCACAGCCCCTAAGCACCGCGGTGTACACGAGACGGGCCGTGTAGGCCTCCCGGCGCCGGCCGAGCGCCTGGACAGCGCGGGTGTACGACCCCTCACTTGACTCCGGGCACTCTGGCCGCCCATACCTCATACAGCCCCTCCTCGCTGGCCGACTGGAAGACCGCCCAGCGCGAGTCTGGCGTGACGTGGGCGTTGCTCTCCTCTCTCGCAGCGCTCCTCAGGAGGCGCACCCTGCTGCGATACTGGCACAGCGGCACCGCCCGGGCCGCGCCCCCCGGGTTCTCCTCGATCAGCCGCGCCAGCTCGTCGTAACTCAGGTGGCAGTGCTCGTCTCGGAAGAAGCTCTCGGCCGGCAACTCGTACTTCCAGATCACCTCCCCCGGTGATGCCGAGCCATACCCGCCGAAGGCCCAGGGATCGTCCACGTCCCCTGCCTTGACCACCTCCTCGATGTCCGCCTGGTTGTTCAGCCCAAAGGGCTGTCCATCCCCAACCACGAACCGCTCGTTCGGCGCCGGATGAATGTGCGCTGTCCTCCCCGCCCAGTTCGCGTGCACGTAGGTCGTCGTCCGCCGCGCTCTCACCTCCGTCACCGAGACGCAGTGATGGCCCGCCGGCCAGCCATGGGTCCAGATCCGCTCCCCATCCGCCGACCAGATCTCATGTGCCGGGGAACGCCACTGCAGCCCCGGGAATGTGACGAACTCCTTCCGCTGGAGGTCGTACAGACGCACCCGTTCGAAGTCCGGCGGCCGCGGATGGCGTTCTGTCCAGATGAACCCCTCCTGGCAGAACATCAGAATATCGCGCCGCCGCGGGTTGGGGTTCGGGTGGCCCAGCCACCACCGCTCGGTGTCAAACAGCAGCTCCACCGCCCCGGTCTCCAGGTCCACCCGGTACATCTCATTCAGCCCCGGATCTGAGCCGAGCAGCGCGACCCACTCGCTCAACCCAACCCCGGGTGGCACCTCCCGGTGCGATATCGGCGTGTAGATGAACTCGTCCCCGGCCGAGGCGGTTGCGTCGTAGACTGAGCTTAGCGGAGTCGCGGGCGTGATAGTCCGCCTATCCCCAAAGTCGAGGTCTACTTGCTCGATCTCCACCCCGCGCTCGGTCCGCACCAGGACGTGCATCAGGTGAGAGCCGTAGCTCGTCGCCCAGGATGACAGGCTCGCGATCCGGCGCTCCCGCCCGTAGTGGTAGACACGCGTCTGTCCGCTCCTCAGGTCAATGCACCAGAGACCCGACTCCCCGGTCGCCGGCTCCGGATAGGCCCACAACACCGCATACTTCCCATCCCTTGTGAACATCGGAATCCGGAAGTACGGGTTTCGGAAGTGCAGCTCCTCCTCCGGCGACAGACAGACGACCTCCGTCCCGGTGAGCGGATCGCTCCATCGCCGCTTCGCCCACCCGAGATCCAACGGGCGTGCGGCCTCTGACTCCGGGGCCCGCCCGACCGAGGCGCGATTCAGGCCCGCCCCCAACGAGGCGGCCACCAAGCCCCCTCCCGCGATCGTCAGGAACTCTCGACGGTTCATGCCGACTCCCTTCCCGCCCGTGCCCGAGATCTGCTCCCGCACCGGCACCTTCACACCGCCTCTATCCTCCTCTTCGCTCCGCTCGCGCCACCCCCTGTTGCAGGCGACGAGACGGGATGGCCGGCCTATCCGGCGCCCAACCGTGGGCATACGTACCTCACGACCCCCCGGGTGCGCGAGCGCCAGGAGGCACTCATCGCCCGACGACGGCCGACACCCAGCGACGGTCCGGCCCTGGAGTGCGGCCCTTGGCTCGCCTGCGGTGCATATCGGGAAGTGGGCGCGGGCGAGGATGTCTCCGAGCGGTGCCGGGGTGGTGGGCTTGCTGCCACGAGCCAGCGGTTCCTGCCCGTGCCCGACGACGACCCGGACGAAGCACAGCGCGACATGGTTGACTTCGCCGACACCGTTGCTGACCGACGCCTCCAAAACCTGCGCGCGGCTGCACTCAAAGGCCGCGGCGCCTTCCACTTTCCGAATCCCCGCCATCTCTGGACTAGGGCCGCTGCGACCTGCATGAGGGCAAGGCGCTCACGATCGGAGACTTCATGGTTGTGTGGCAGGGCGGCGCCGTCTCCTGGTGAGTCCGTACCACGCGTCCAGCGGTGGGTCGCTCATTGACTGGCTGCCCGTCGGGCCGGCCCGGACCATGCGCGAGCTTCCGCGCGCGGCGTGGTCGTGGGTTGGACTCCAGCCAGAGCAGCACCGCGGCTGGTGTGGCCGAGGGCCACCTGCTCTGCGATGTGACCTGGGATACCTTGATGTCCGGCAACGTACCGCTCGGGAAGATCGTCGGCGCTCAGACCCCTCGCCGGGCCACCCGCGGGGCGCTGCGGAGCGCGCTGTCCGCCCCGAGTCGGGGCCCTGACGAACTGACTCGATCTCGGCAGGTCGCAGTCAGCCCGTCTGCCGCGGTGATTGTACCATCTCCAGCGGAGGCTGTCAGCGGCAGAACGAGGCCACCAGGCAAGGACAAGCGGCCGCTGGGAAGCGCCAAGCCCTTTGTGATGTCGGCGCGAGCGAACGCCCACCTCCGCTCGGAGTCGGCGAACTCGGAGTAGCGAGCCTTCATGATGGGGCACCGGCGGCCCATGGCCCGCATGAGCGCGGTGGCGGGTAAGCCGGCCATGGCCGAGCGGAGCCCCAAGTGGTGGCGCAGGCGATGGGGGGTTGCCAGCTTCGGGTCAACCCCTGCCGCGACGGCGAGGCGGTTCAGCATCGTCCGCACCGCGTGGGTGCGCAGACGCCTTTCGGCAGCCGGGCCCCCGGGCCGGTGCGCTGCGGGCGAGCCCACTGCTCTGGCCCGTGCGGCCCGAGGGTTACGAACAGCGCGTCCTCCTCGCCGAGCCTGGGATCGGCCTGTGACCGCAGCCTCAGCCACCCCTCCAGGAGTTGCACCACCTCCGGCTTGACTACCTCTCGGCCCTCGGCGATCGTGAGCGGCAGGTCCACGAACCGGGCGCGCCGGGTCTTCGCGGTGGCCGCCCTCACCCGCGCCCGGCCCAATCTGCCGGCGGTCCAGGAGCTGCTGGGCCACGCCTGGGTGACCACCACCCAGCGTTACACCCACCTCGAGGCCGAGGACCTACAGGCCCAGGTGGCGGAGCTGCCGGCCAACGCGGCTCTGTAAGAGGGGTTCTGCTCCAACTGCGTTCCTGTCGTCACGCCATTCGTGGAACAACCGGCGGACGAGGACGAGAGGGGCCCCGGGATCCCCCATTCTCCTGACGGCACGGCGCTGAGGCGCCTGCACATCGGCAGCGAAACCCAAACAGGGGACGGGTGTCCAACGCAGCAGATGACAGGACAGCTCCTGCGGGAGGGCGAGCCATGAGATGCCGCGCGCTCTCCTGGCGAGTGGCCGTTACGGCCGCGATGTGCGTCTTGGCAGCGGGCACAGCGGCGGCGACTACAGGGACCGGCGGCGCCACATCTCCGGCTTCCGAGGTGCTCCGACGCGACTGGGCTCCCACGCGTGTCCCTGGCCGGTCTGAGCGGACGGCCGAGATGGTCTACCGTTTCGTGGCCCGGATGTCGTACACCGACGGCCGTGATCAGGAGGCTGGGACGGAGCTTGCGCAACAGCTCGGCAGCGACGGTGAGACGGCCCTTCGGGACCTGCTCAGCGAACTGCCGTCGACTGATCGGTTTCGCTTCATGGTCGCGTTCTCCATGTACTGGCTCGGCCTGGGGCTTGACTCGAGCCGCACCGTGATGCTGGAGTACTGCCCTCCGGGCAGCCGGCCGGGGTACCACGAGGACACGATCGCGTTCCTCGGCTACGCTTACGGCAGACGGCCCGACACCCGCCTGCTGGAGGGGATACTTGGCTGGGTGCCCACATCGGACGGGGCGGCCGCCGAGAAGCTGGCCCGGATCTTGGCGGAGACTGCGCGCAGTGCGCCACGCGATCTGCTCGCCGCACTTGCAGGCCTGCCGCCGTCTCTGTGGGCTGGAGCCAGCGGTCTGCTCTGCGATCCCGGAAGGGGGTCTCCGGAAAAGGCGTACCCGGCGCTAGCCGCCGTAGCGGATGCCCATGATGACCCTCTGAGCGGATCGGCGAGGCGACTCCTTTGTGAGGTGGCCTCCGCATGGCCGACGCCCGCCACCTGGGGTCCTCCGCCCGGCGGTCTCCTTCTGCTCACGCCCCCGATAGAGGTGGGCGGCGCATGGTATGTGCCCGTGCGCCAGTTCTGCCAATGGCTGGGCGCCGGCTTGGCGGTATCTGACGACCTGTCCAGCCTCACGGTCACCTGGCGGGCGAAGGCCCACACATGGGCTCGAGCATCGGGGCGTCTGGTCTTCCGCGGCGGCACTGGGTTCATCCCGGTTGAGGACATAGGGCGGGCCTTCGGAGAGCGAGTGAGCCTGCGCACAGCCGAACCGGTGATCGACTTCGGAACGCCCGGTGGAAGCGTCTATGCGGCCATCCCCGTGGGGTGGCAGACCCCCGAGGTGCCCGAGGGCCTCTCGGCGGACGAGGTGGGGATCTGGCGGCGTCTTCTGCGGCCCGACGACCGATCAAACATGCTCTGTGAGCCTTACAGCATCAGAGTCGTCGGCCACTGGGCAGCCGCGAAGGTCCATCCGCTCAATGCTGTCACGGACGATGCCGAGGTGATCCTCGACGGGCGCTGGGGAACCTGGCGGATCGTCTCGATCGGGACCGCGCCTTCGGCGAAGGGCCTGGGCATTCCGGCCGACCTGCGCCAGAAGCTAGGGGTGTGGGAGGGACCCTGAGGCGCTTCGGCCCGGTCGCTGGCGGCCGACTGCGGCTTCACCGACGACAGCCATCTTCATCGGGCCTTCCTGCGCCACTACGGGCGCTCCCCAGGCGAGTACCGGCGCCGCAGAAGGCTCCCCTCCGAGGCGCGCCCGGGCCGATCTCACGCCGGCGGCC
>CAYLPT010000143.1:0-4009 GCA_964385645.1 uncultured bacterium | reverse complement strand
AGGAGGAGCGCGCCGCGCGCTCCCTGGGCGTCAGCGACTACCTGCTGAAGCCCGCCTCCCCCGCCCAGGTCCTGCACGCCCTCCGCTCCGCCCTCCGCTGCTGAGGGGCAAGCGCTCGCCGCCCGCGCCCCGGGCGGCAGGTTCCCCATCCTCCGGGGCGAAGTCGGGCGATCAGCGACCCCTTGCGGAGGCGCCACGTGAAGCTTAGCTGCGCCGGCTACACTTTCAACACCTACTTCCGGGAGCAGGGGCTCACCCTCGAGCGCTATGCCGACATCTGCGCCGACATGGGCCTCGACGGCGTCGAGCTCACCCAGTACTACTTCCCCGAGACCAGCCCCGGGTATCTCAACGGGCTGAAGCGCCACCTCTTCCGCCGCGGCCTGGAGCTCGCCGGCACCGCCATCGGCGGAACCTTCTGCCCCCCCACCCCCGAGGAACGGGCCCGGCACGTGGAGTTCGTGAAGGAGTGGCTGGACATCTCTGCCCACCTCGGCTCGCCCTGCCTCCGCGTCTTCGCCGGCGAGGCGCCCGCCGGCTCCGACGAGCAGGACGCCTTCGCCTGGACCATCGCCGGCCTCCGGGAGTGCGCCGACCACTCGGCGCGGGTCGGCGTGATGATCGCGCTCGAGAACCACGGCGGCCTCACCGCCACCGCCGAGGGCCTGCTGCGCATCCTCGAGGGCGTGCGCTCCGACTGGGTCGGCGCCCTGCTCGACTTCGGGAACTACTCCCGCGACCCGTACCGCGAGTTCGAGCTCACTGCCCCCCACGCCATCATGACCCACGCCAAGCCCACCTCCCGGTTCGGCGACCGCCGCGACTGGGTGGACTACCGCAGGGTGGCCGGCATCCTCGCCCAGGCCGGCTACCGGGGGTTCCTCTCCATCGAGTACGAGGAGCCGGGCCAGGACGCCATGGTCGAGGTCCCGCGCTTCGCCGACTATCTGAGAGGAGCCACGGCATGACCACCTTGGGCATTGGGCTGATCGGCTGTGGCGACATCGCCCCGACACACGCGCGCGCCATCCAGGCCGCCGGGGGCGTGCGCCTCGCCGCCTGCATGGACGTCATCGAGGCCTCCGCGCGCAGCCTGGGCGAGGAGTACGGCATCCCGCACACGACCAGCGCCGACGACCTCCTCGGCCGCGAGGACGTGGGGCTCGTGGTCATCGCCACCCCGGCCCACACCCACGCCGACCTGACCGAGCGCGCGGCCGCCGCCGGCAAGGCCGTCCTCTGCGAGAAGCCCCTCGCCGCCACGCTCTCCGACGCCGACCGGATGATCGCCGCCACCCGCCGCGCTGGCGTCCCCCTGTCCACCTGCTTCCCCCTGCGCTACTTGCCCGGCGCCCGCTGGATCTCGGAGCTCCTCTCCACCGGCGCCCTGGGCCGCGTCATTGCGGCGCGCGTGAGCGCCCTCTCGGAGAAGAAAGCATCATACTGGACGGGCGGCTTCTCCGGCCGCACGCAGACCGAGTGGCGCCGGTCGCGGCAGTCCAGCGGAGGCGGCGTCATCATCACCAACCTCATCCACAACCTCGACCTCGTGCGCGCCATCACCGGCCTCGAGGTCCGCCGCGCCAGCGCAGAGGCCGGCACCTTCTGCACCCAGGTGGAGGTGGAGGACCTCGGTGTCGCAGTGCTCCGCTATGACAACGACGCGATCGGGCTGGTGGAGGGCTGCTCGTGCTTCTTCGGCGGCGGCGCCGAGTGGGACCTCGTCCTCCTCGGCACCAGGGGTCAGGCTCGCCTTCGCTTCTGGGGCGGCGACTCTCAGGTCTTCCTCACCGAGCCCGCGGCCGGGCTGCCCGCCCGTGAGTGGGTCAAGCGCCACGCCGAGGCGAACGTACACGTCGCGCTCTACGAGGCCCTCGCCGACGCCCTCCGCGCCGGCCAGCCCCCTCCCGTCACCGGCGAGGACGGCCGCCGGGCGCTCGAGGTCGTACTCGCCATCTACCGCGCGGCACAGAGCGGCCAGCCGGTCGCGCTCCCCCTGGAGCCCTGAGCCCGCCCCCGGAGGTGATGCCGATGGTGATGCTGATGCTGCTCTGCCTCGCCCTCGCCGGCGCCGTAGACCTCGCCACCCGCGCCGACGCCGCCCCGCAGCCCGCCTACACCTGGGAGAACGGGCCCCCGAGCGACCCCGAGTTCTTCCCCATCGGCGTCTGGCTTCAGGACCCGGCCCGCGCCCCCGAATACCGGGACCTCGGCGTCAACCTCTACCTCGGCCTCTGGAGAGGTCCCACCCACGAGCAGCTCGACGCCCTCCGGGCCGCCGACATGAGGGTCATCTGCGACCAGAACGACACCGCGCTCGCGCGCCTGGACGACCCCACCATCATCGGCTGGCTCCAGCCCGACGAGCCGGACAACTGCCAGCCCGACGGCCAGGGCGGGTGGGGACCCCCCACTCCTCCGGCGCACATCGTGGCCGACTATCACCGCATGCGCGAACGCGACCCCTCCCGTCCCGTGCTCCTCAACCTCGGCCAGGGCGTCGCCAACGACGAGTGGGCCGGCACCTGGCGCCGCCTCTCCGACTACCCCGAGTACCTGCGCGGCTGCGACATCGCCTCCTTCGACATCTACCCGGTCGCGGGCCTCGACCGGCCCCACAGCGAGGAGTGGCTGTGGTATGTCGCCAAGGGCGTCGAGCGGCTCCGCCGCTGGGGCGGCCCCCACAAAATCGTCTGGAACATCATCGAGTGCACCCACATCGGCAGCCCCGACCGCAAAGCCACCCCCGACCAGGTCAAGGCCATGGCCTGGATGTCGCTCATCCACGGCTCCCAGGGCATCATCTACTTCGTCCACCAGTTCCAGCCCACGTTCATCGAGGCCGCGCTGCTCGCCGACCCGGAGATGAGCGCGGCGGTGAGAGACATCAACCACCAGATCCACCAGCTCGCGCCGGTGCTCAACTCGCCCACCGTGCCCGACGGCGCCACCGCCACCAGCAGCGACCCCTACATCCCCATCGCCACCATGACCAAGCGCCACGGCGACGACACCTACGTCTTCGCCGTCGCCATGCGCAACCGCCCCGCCCGCGCCACCCTCACCGTGGACTCCCTGCGAGGCACCGAGGGCGCCGCCACCGTCACCGTCCTCGGCGAAGACCGCACCCTCCAGGCCTGGGGCGGGAGGTTCGAGGACGACTTCCCGGCCTACGGCGTGCGGCTCTACCGCGTCACACCACCGCGCACATCGCCCTAGGGCCCTGCCCCCGAACATGGAACAACCCATTGGGGAATGGTGGCAGCTACAGCCGGGCCGCGGAGTCAGGGGATCCCGCGGTCGGTGGGCTTGGGCGGCGGCGCGGTAGACGGACGATATTGCCTTCGCGTGGCAGACGCGAAGAGGAGGCGCGCATGGTGGAGGGACTGCGTCCGGTGTCGTCGGCGCGCGTGTACGAGGCGGGGCAAGCGGCGGTCCCGCACGGAGCACTCCCCAGGGCCCCCAGGGCGGCGAGGGCGCTGCGGGTGGTGTTGGCTCCCCGCAATGGTGAGATGCTTGTGGACATCCGTATCTGGAACGAGACCGCGGACGGCGCCTGGGTCCCGACCTCCGAAGGCGTGAGGTTCAACACGGGCCTGGCCCGCGCGGTCGCGGACGAGCTGCTGCGCGCCGCCGCGGAGGCGGAGCGCCTCGCTGGCGGCCGGATCCCCGGCAACTAGGGGAGGGCGAAGACAGGCGCCCCCGAGCCTGCGCGCTCGGGGGCGCCCCTACGGCCGGGCCCTCCTCATACCTTCACCCAGTGGCACTTGCCGCCCTCGTGGACGGCGCAGGTCGGCATGGGCTCGGCCTTCCTCACCGTCACCTGCTGGGGCTTGCCGGCCTTCTCGCACTCCAGGCACTTGTACTTGCCTGCCTCCGGAGCCGGAGCACCCGACGCCAGACACCCGCACGTCGCGCACATCGCCTCCTCACCTCCCTTCCCCCGGCCGCAGGCACCCTTCCCCCATCAGCCGGCGCCCTCTTCCGCCCCCCGCGGGCTCCCCTGTCC
>CAYLPT010000142.1:0-5222 GCA_964385645.1 uncultured bacterium | reverse complement strand
GCGCAGGCTGGGGGGGCCGGGCGGGATGGGCGGCGATGACCTCGCCGGTGGTGAGCGCCGCGACGAGGGCGTCGCGGCCTCCGATGCGGGCCGGGGTCCAGGCGGATACGCCGACCTCCTGGCCCAGTAGCGAGGGCAGGTCGAGGGAGGCGAGCTCGCGAGTCCCGCCCTCGGCAAACCCTGGCTGGTCGGGCTGTCGTGGGGCTGTGGGCAGCGCCTCGAGCGCGTCCGCGATCGCGCGGCGCCACTGAGCGGCCTGGGGAAGCAGGAGGACCGTGTCGCCCGCGCCATAGCGGCGCTCTTTGCCGCCCAGGAACAGGGTCCCGGGCGCCTCGGCTTGGACCCGGGCGCGGCCGGAGGGGAGCTCGACCTCGATGTGGACGGGGTGGCTCGCGCGGAGCAGGCTCTCACCTCCCACGCAGAGCTCCCTCGCGGAGGCGAGGAAGATGATGTCACGGCCGATGCGGAACCCGGCGGCGGAGACGCGCAGCCCAGGAAGGTCAGCTCCCGAGACGCCGACCAGGGCCAGCACGGGCTGCCTGTCCCGCTTCCCGCGCACAAGCAGGGAGGTGGGCCCGGCGCGGGCGACGTTGTAGGCCTGCCTGCGGTCAGGCTGATCCACGGAGAGGAGGTTGAGGAAGTGGTAGCGCTGGCCGGCCTGCAGCTCGATCCAGCGCTCCTGGCGGAAGCCCATGGCGTGGGCGCTGGTGCGGGCCCCGTCGGCGTTCTGGACGGCGAAGACGGCTTGTCCGCGGCGCACGCGGGCCCCGCCGTCGGAGACCACGGTGTCGGAGGCGTGGGTGGCCCACTCGGTGGCGAGGTGAAACTCTCCGTCGTGGCGCGCCGTAACCGTGTCGAGGACGGCGAAGAAGCCGTCCTTCTCCCAGAGGATGGTGCGGGCCCAGTCGACGCCGTGGTAGTCGGGCATTTCGGCGGTGATGAGGGCGTGGCGGGGCATGTCCACGGCGGAGCGGAGGGCGGCTGCGTAGCCGACCTGCTCGCGCTCCCGGCCCCGGGAGACGCGGAGGTTCGAGACTTCGGCGCCGCCGGCGGGGTTGAAGGCGAGGAAGGTGTGACCCGCCTCGTGGTAGGCGAGGATGGCGCCGACGTTGGCCACGGGCCGGGCGGCGGGTGCCGCGGCGCCCTGGAGGAGGAGGGCCTGCGCGCGGGTGCCGTCGCCGGCCCGGAGGCCGAGCTTGAAGAACATATCGTCGAGGGGGAGGGAGGTGTTGCGGACGAGGTCGCGGTGGAAGTAGTAGGCGCCGCGGTGCATGTTGTCATACAGGAGCTTCGGGTAGGGGGCGACGGCGACGGAGTCGTCGCCGAGGGTGCGGCCGGAGCGGGGGCCCAGGAGGGCAGGGAACTTGAACCAGTAGCAGCCGCGGAGGTTCATGCCCAGCAGGGGGAAATGCGCTCCCTCGGCGAGGGTGAGGGGAGAGGGCAGGTCGGGGAAAAACGTGGTGTAGGCGTTGCCGCCGTAGACGTAGTCTGCAAGGCGGAAGAGCAGCTCGTAGCCGCCCGCGCCACCCATGGTGTCATATCCGTAGAGGAGCATGAGGTCGGCGGCCTGGCGGAGGGCGCCGGTGTCGAAGTAGGTGTGGTCGCCGGAGGCGAGGGCCTGTCTGGCGAGCATGGCGGCCTGGTCGGCGGCGCTGAAGTCGTCGTCGTAGTACGGGGTGTGGGAGGAGATGTGGAAGTAGGCGGCGGAGTCCGCCTCCCACTGAGCGACGAGGGCGGCCGTCTCGCCGGAGTAGGGGTAGTACGTCTTCCGCCTCAGATAGCGCTGAGCGCGGTCGTACATCCACATGGCGGCGATCTGGTGGCGGGAGGTGGGCCAGAGCCGTGAGGAGCGATCGCTGGCCCAGGCCATGTAGAAGTACATGCTCATGCTGTCGCGGAGAAGCTCCGCGACGCGCCTGACGGCCTGGTCGCGCTCCTCGGGGGCGAGCCAGGGCGAGTCGTCTATGACCTCCCAGCCGGCGAGGAAGAGGGGGATCTGGTAGTCGTAGAAGCACTCGCCGCCGTACCTGGCGGGCTCTCCGTGGAAAGGATCCTCGACCGCGAGGAGCCGGCGGACCCCGTGGGCGGCGGCCTGTGCGTAGCGCTCATCGCCGGTGAGCTGGTAGTTGAGCCCGAGGCTGCCCACAAAGGCCCAGGCATTGCCGTACCAGGCTCTGCGGCTGGCCACCCCTTCCCCCATGCCGAAGTTCACGAAGCCCGGCTCGCCGAAGCGGAAGCGGGCGTCCACATAGCCTTGCCAGTCCTCGGGGAGCTCAGCTCGGGCGGCCGCCAGCTGTTCGGCCCAGGTTCCAGTGGCGTGGACCTCCAGCAGGCGGGGGGCTGTGAGCCGGCCGCGCTCGGCGTCCCAGGACAGCTTGCGCAGGAACGAGGAGGCGGCGGCGCGGGCGCCCTCGAGGTCGCTGGCGCCCAGCACCACGACGACGCCGGGGCCGAAGGCGGCGGGGATGGTGCGCAGAGCGTGACCTCCGGGGCCTGGGTAGTAGGCGTCGGTGGGGTCGAGGTAGTCGGCGTAGAGGAGCTCCAGCACCGGGTTGTTGTAGAAGGCGCCGAGGACAATGAGGTCCCTGTCCGTCCACTCTGGGCGCAGCAGGCGCGTCTCGGGGGAGATGAGGTCGGCCCCGCGGAGGATGGGCAGGTGAGCGCCGGTAAGCTCGGCGATGCTCTGGGCGAGGCGTTGGGCGACCCGGAGGTAGTCATCGTTCTCCGGGGCGATGATGGCGGCGGCGGGCTCGCCTGCCTCGACGATGAGGATCTCGCTGCGTACCGGCCGCAGGCGGACGTCGAGGGGAGCAGAGGAGGCCTCGAGAGAGGGCAGCGGGAGCGCGAGCGCCGCCAGCAGCGAGGCGCAGGTGAGGAGGCGGATGGCGATCATATATTCTCTCCGTGGTAGGAGGCGGGGGCGCGAGGCGCCCTGCCTCAGAATACCCAGAATCCGTACATGGGCTGACGAAGTGCGAGGCCGATGAGCTGCCAGATGCTGCCGACGGTGTATTCGCCGATGACCAGGCCGACGAAGAAGGGCGCGCCGCGGCGGAACATGCGCAGGCCCCCGTAGCGCAGCAGCACGACCTTGACCAGCCAGGCGATGAGCACGGGCATCCAGACGTAGTCGGTGCCGTTGGCCATGCCCAGCGCGTAGCCAGCGGGGTGCAAGGGCCACCACACAAAGCGGGTGCGCGCGAGGGCGAGCAGGAGGGTGATCACGAGGGAGCCGCCGATGAAGGCGGTGCCCACGATGTCCGGGCCGTGGCGCGACTCGGCCCAGGCGTCGAAGTAGTTGTACATGTAGGTGCGGCCGGTGCGGGCCCACCAACCGCTGGGGTTGCCCTGCGAGTAGGAGAAGGCGAGCAGGAACGTGAAAGCCAGCCCCAGGCCGACGGGGAGGAGGGCGAGCAGCAGGGGTGTGAGCGAGCGGCGGGGCAGCCCGACTCGGTCCGCGAGGCGGAAGGAGTCGAGCTGCTGCTGCATGGGATGTGAGCTCCACAGCCAGTTCATGAAGCCGAAGAGAGGGAACACGGCAAGGGTCGAGGTGGGGATGGACAGGGGCCCTAAGGCGGATACCAGGGCGTGGTTGGGCCCAATGCCGTAGAACTGATGCACCGGCGGGCCGACCTGGGCTCGCAGGTAGGTGATGGTGGTGCAGATGGCGAGGTAGATGACGATGTAGAGCACGGCGATGGCGAGGGCCATACCGGCGGCCCAGGCGAAGTAGATGAGGAAGACGCTGCCGGCGAGGATGCCGGCGAGCGCGAGCCAGTAGGGGAGCGGCTCGTCGCCGGCCTCCGAGCCCGAGGTCCGTACGACCTTGCGGAGGTAGGGCCAGGCTCCCCAGAGGATCATGGCGAAGAGCCCGAGCACCGCGCCGAGGTTCTGCTCGAGGCGGCGCGTGGGGTCGGGGCCGGCGTAGCCGAAGGCGGCCACCGCGATGGGCTGGAGCTTGCGGACGATGAAGAAGAACCAGAGGGAGAAGGCGAGGTCGGTGGGCAGGAAGTAGGCGATTCCGATCGCGAAGGGATAGAAGCCCATCACCGTCCAGCCCATGGCGTTCCAGGGGGAAGAGGGGAAGAACTGGCCGATCTCGATGACCTTGGTGCGCAGGGGCGGGAGCGCGGGGTTGAGGTAGGCGAGGCCGTTGTAGAGGCACAGGCCCCCGGCGAGGGCGGCGCCGACCTGGAAGAGAGTGCTCCTGAGGAGGCTCAGATCGCCGCCGCGGCGCATGAGGGCGAGGGGGATCTCGAGCAGGGGGTAGGCGAGGCGCTCCTCCTCGGTCCAGCGGCGGCGGAAGATGGCCGCGATGCACAGGGTGACGCCGAAGAGCACCAGCAGGAAGAGAGACCAGGCGGCGAGGGGGCCGAGCCAGGCGCGCAGGTATCCTTGCTGCAGGAGGCTGGCGTCGCCGAGGTAGAACCCGCTGAGCACCTCCGGTTCGCGCACCGTCAAGTGGGTGGGCAAGTGCGGCCACAGACGCTCCTGCCAGCGGTTCTCGCCGGTGGCGTAGAAGAAGGGGTGGGCCATGGCCGGGAAGAGCCAGGGGATCTGGGACATGGAGCACAGGCCGGTGATGACGGCCATGACGATCCAGGCGACGCAGAGGTCGCCCGCGGAGAGCGCGCGGCGGGGGGCAACGCGGCGCACCACCACGTTGAGGAGCACCACGAAGAGCAGGATCGCCACCAGGTGAGAGGGGAGCGCGGGGTCGGAGGGGAAGCCGTTCCACCACACCACCTCGCACTGGACGACCCAGGCGACGCAGAGGGGCGATAGGAGCAGTCCGACGACCAGCCCTCGCCAGGACATCAGGGCCCGCTCCCGGCATGGACGTCGCGACAGGTTGCCCCGCCGCGGCGCCAGTGGAACGCACTACCGCCCCCGAGGAGGGCGGTGCCAGTCGGGCGGATGGCGAACAGGAACACGAGACTCATCTTGGATTGCCCGGCGGGGCCCGGTTCGCCGCCCCGCGGTCTCCTCCTTCCGGGCACGCGGAGAGAACTGGAGAACGCAGGAAGGGTGAGCAAATGATGGGTGCTGAGTCAGCGCAGGCGCGCGGCGAGAACCTGATCCCGAACGGAGACTTCAGTCGCGGGCGGATAGCCTCGCTCCCGGAGGACTGGGAGTTCACCTCCCCCTACCCGCACCTCAGCCCGGTGTTCCGGCTGGTCCGCAGGAAGGGCGGCCGGGCGCTGCTGGCCGCGGGCGGGGGG
>CAYLPT010000141.1:0-8967 GCA_964385645.1 uncultured bacterium | reverse complement strand
GCCCCGGCCCCGCCCCGGAGCGACCTAACCGCTGACGAGCGCGCGATCCTCGACGCCGTCTCGCTCCAGCAGAAGCACGTGGATGAGGTCATCCACGAGTGTCATCTCTCGCCCGCGCGGGCCAGCGCGGGGCTGCTGATGCTAGAGCTCAAGGGGATGGTGCGCCGCCTGCCCGGCAGCATGTTCATGCGGGTCCGGTAGGCGCCCCTCGCTAGTGCACCGAGCAGGAGATGCAGGGGTCGTAGGCGCGCACCAGCATCTCGAGCCCGAGGCGCACCTCGGCCTCCGGCCGGTCGGCCACCGCGGCCGCGTAGTCGTGCATCTCCGCGTCCAGGTTCGCGTAGTTCTGCGCGGTGGGGATGATGCAGTTGGCCCGCTGGCACTTGCCCTGTTCGTCGAAGGTGTAATCGTGTATCAGCAGCCCCCGCGGGGCCTCCACCACGCCCACGCCCCGCCCCGCCCGGGGCTCGACCACCGGGTCGCCCTCATCCACGATCCCGTCCCTGAGGAATCCCTCCACCAGAGCGATCCCGTCCTCCAGGCAGTGGATGAGCTCGACGAGCTGCGCCACGTTGTTCATGAACGGGTTGTGGCAGATCGGCTTCATGCCCAGGGCGCGCATGGCGTCCTGGGCCCGAGGGTGAAGCTGCTCCCAGTTGTTGTTGACCCGGGCCAGCGCGCCCACCCGGTAGAGGTCTCCGCGCCAGCGCGCGTGCTTGGCCGTGGAGTGGTCGCAGACCACCTCCTGGATCGCCTCCTGGTAGCGGTCGAGCGCCACCGCGTGTCCCGAGCTGGAGACGATCTCGCCCGCATACAGGCTGTAGTGGTCCGGCTGGCGCAGGGACACGTGCTGGGTGGGCCGCTCGAAGGCCGGGATCTCGAGGCCCTGGAACAGCTCCACCGTCACCTCCAGGTCGTCCCGCAGAGCGACCAACCGGGGCAGGATCTCCTCGAAGGCTTGCGGCGTCGGGTAGGACATGAACCCCCCGGGCGCCACGGAGACCGGGTGCGTGTGCCGGCCCACGATTATCTCCGCGAGCTCGTATCCCGTCTTCTTCACGCGGAAGGCCAGCTTCACGGTATCCGGGTCTTGAGCGATCAGGGGGATCACGCTGGGCAGGCCCAGGAAGTCTGGGGCCACCAGGAAGTAGACATGGAGGGCGTGGCTGGAGATGGTCTCGGCATCCATGATCAGGCGGCGCAGGGCCAGCGTCTGCTGGCTCACCTTGATGCCCAGTGCGTTCTCCGCCGCCTGGAGGGAGGCGCAGCTATGGCTCAGCGCGCAGATCCCGCAGATGCGGCTGGCGAGGTGGCACACCTCGTGATAGTCGCGCTCGCGCAGAAAGGCCTCGAAGAAGCGGTTCGCCTCCGTGACCTCGAAGATCGCCCGGCGCACCGCGCCGTCGGCGATGGAGGCGATGATGTTTCCGTGTCCCTCGACCCTGGTCAGGTGCTCGACCCGAATCTCCATGGCTCATGCCCTTTCGGCTCTGTGATGCCCTCGGCCGCGCGCTGCGCCAGCGCCTCGACGGGCTCCGCCCGCATCGAGTACATCCGCAGCAGCCCCACCACCTCCTCCACGCTCCTGCCGTGCTCCTCGAGCACGTCTCGGGCGGCGTTCACGTTGGGCTCGTCCACCAGGCCCCGACACCCGAAGCACCGGTGCCCCCGGCTGGTGCAGATCGCGTTGCAGCCCATCCGCGTCACCGGCCCGAGACACAACAGGCCTTTGTCGTACACGCACTCGTAGCCGTTGAGCTTGCACTCGACGCACACCGCCTGGCTCGGCGGCCGGTACGGCCGCCCGAGGAGCAGGTGCTTCATCGCGGTCACGAACTCGTCCGCGTTGATGGGGCAGCCGTAGATCGGCACGTCAACCTGCACCTCGGCGCTCAGGGGCCGCACCTCCCCCGCCTCCGTGGGCGCCGCCGGCGACCCGCCATACGCGATCTTGAGCAGCTCCTGGGGCGGGAAGCGGTTCGCCGATACGTGCGGCCCGCCCAGCGCGGCGCACGAGCCCAGCGCCACCAGCACCTTCGCCCTATCCCGGATCCGCTTCAGACGCGGCACATCAGAGTCCCGCGTGATGGAGCCCTCCACCACCGCGATGTCGAACTCGTCGCTCTTCTCCGACATGGCCTCCCGCCACTCCACGACCTCGACGTGCTTGAGCAGCTCCAGCAGCGGCTCGCCGATGCTCAGCACCGTGAGCTGACAGCCCTCGCAGCACGCGAAGTCGAAGAAGGCGATCCTTGGCTTGCTCTCCACAGCGATCCCTCTCTGGCGATGCTCGTTCTACCCGATCTTCCCTCGGACGGCCCGTCGGCCCTCGCCCGTCAGATGCTCTCGGGCATCTGCCACAACTCGTTGGCGGGGAACACCGGCCCGTCTACGCACACCCGCCGATGGCTCGCCTGGCAGTGGCCGCACTTGCCGACCCCGCAGCGCATCCGCCGCTCGAGCGAGACATACACGTGCTCGTCCGCCATTCCCAGCGCCCGCAGGTCGGCCAACACGAACCGGTACATCACCGGCGGACCCACCAGCGCGACCACGAAGTCCTTCGTCGGCTTGAGGTCCACCTTCGGCAGCAGCGTCGTCACCACGCCGACGTTGCCCTCCCAGCCCTCGCTGCCGTAGTCCACGGTCACCAGCAGCTCGTTGCGCTCATCCGCCCCCCAGGTCTCCAGGTCCTCCCGGAACAGCAGCTCCTCTGGCGTCCTCGCGCCGTAGAGGATCACCAGCCGCCGGTAGCGATCCCGGTTCGCGACGATGCTCTGGATCAGCGAGCGCAGCGGCGCCAGCCCGATCCCGCCCGCGATGATCAGGCAGTCCTTGCCCTCCATCTCCTCCAGGGGGAAGCCTGTGCCGAAGGCCCCGCGGATGCCCACCCGGTCGCCCGGCCCGAGCTGGTGGAGGGCGTGGGTCAGCCCCCCCATGTCCCGCACGCACAGCTCGAATGAGCCCCGCTGCTCCGGCCCCGAGCACACCGAGATCGGCGCCTCCTCGAACCCGAACAGGCTCACCTGCACGAACTGCCCCGGCTGGTGGCCCAGGTCGCGCCCGCCCGGAAGCTGCAGCGTGAAGACCTTCTCCCGCTCCGTCAGCTGCCGCGTGTTCACGATGGCCGCCGGCTCGGGGACCCACAGCTCCCGGTCCGGCGCCACTGCCTCCCGAGTCTCCGTCATCTCGTCGCCGCCTCCTTTGCCTCCGAGAGCACCGCGTTCATCACATCCACGAGGCTGATCCCGGCCGTGCACGCCTGGGAGCACCGGCCGCAGCCCACGCAGAAGGGCCGGCCGTGCTCCCGCAGCAAGTAGACGAACTTGCGGAACCAGCGGTGGCGCACCCGGTCGGATCGCTCGCCGCGGAAGTTGTGCGGGCCGGCGACGAGCGCGAAGTTCAGCGATTGGCACGAGTCATACCGGCGGCTGCGCATCCCGCCCGCCAGCGTCAACTCCAGCTCGTCCCATACGTCGAAGCAGAAGCAGGTCGGGCACACGTTGGTGCACGTCCCGCAGCTATAGCAGCGCCGCGCCGTGGCCTCGAACACCTCGCTCTCGTAGCGCGCGCCCAGCAGGTCGGCGAGCTCTCCCACTTCCGCCCCCAGCTTCACGCGCGTCCGCCGCGCCTTCTCCTCCGGCCAGCGCGCCGCCTCCGCCGCCTCCGCCTCGGTCGGCTCTCTCCCCCCCCGCGCCAGCCTCAGCAGCTCGTCGCCCTTCGGCGTCAGGGCCTCGCCGAGGAAGCCCTCAGCCAGCGGCGTGAGCGCCACGTCGGCGCCCTCCCGCGTGTCCGAGGAGCCCACCAGGGCGCAGAAGCAGTACTCGTCCGGCAGGCAGTCGAGCGTCACGATCGTGGCGGCCGCCCGCCGAGCGACCCAGCTCGGATCCGGGTAGGGGTCGCGCTGGCCCATCGCCCAGTCCAGCAGCCCGATGCCCGTCAGGTCGCAGGGATGCACGCCGAAGAGCGCGAACGGCTCCCCCTCCGCCACGGGCTGCGCCTGGGGCGCGAAGTCCACCCGGCCGCCCCCCTCCTCGCCGAACTTCACCAGGGGCTGCCGCGTGGGCCACAGGGCCTGCTTCGGCGGCATCACCGTGCGCACGTAGTCCAGCGATACCTGGCCCGGGTCTGTCACCCAGGCGAAGTCGTGGGACACCCGGCCCCGGCGCACCGGCGCCATCAGCGGCGTCTTGCCCGCCACCCGACCGAGCCACTCCCGAAGTCCGGCTTCCTCGAGCACTACCTTGGGCGGCATCTCTCCTCCTGGCTGCCAGCGGCAAGGGTTGCCTACGCGCCGCTCCCTTGGCCGCGGGCCTCCCGCAGCTTCGACGCGACGGCCCGGCCGAGCCCGCGGCACTGCTCCAGGGCGGTCTCGTCCGGGACGTACCTCACCTTGATTCCATCCTGGACCCGCTCGACCTTCATCTCCGCGAGCAGATTCTCGATCTGGTTCACGGCCTCCCCGGCCCAGCCGTAGGAGCCGAAGGCCCCCCCCACCATCCCCTGCGGCCGCAGCCCCCTCAGGTACGTCAGCACGTCCGCCACCGTAGGCAAGACCCCGCCGTTCAGCGTCGGCGATCCCACCACCAGCGCGCCCGCATCCAGCACCTCCGTAGCCACATCGCTGCGGTGGCTGGCACGCAGCGGCATCAGCCTGGCGCTCGCGCCACCCTCCATCAGCCCCTCGCCGATGGCCCGCGCCATCTTCTCGGTGCTGCCCCACATGGTGTCGTACACGACCAGGGCCTTCGATCCCCGCTCCTGCGCCGCCCACCGGGCATACCAGTTGACGATCGTGCCCACCTCCCGCCGCCAGATCGGGCCGTGGCTGGGCGCGATCATCGCCAGCGCCTCGGGGGTGATGCCGGCCCCGGCCGCCTTCTCAATCAGCCGGGGCACCAGCTTCGAGTAGGGCAACAGGATATTGGCGTAGTACTTCGCCGCCTCCTGCTCGAGCACAGCCGGGTCCAGCTCGTCGGCGTAGCGCTCGCTCGAGGCCAGGTGCATGCCGAAGGCGTCGTTCGAGAACAAGATCCGCTCCTCGGCCAGGTAGCTCAACATGCTGTCGGGCCAGTGGAGCATCCGCGCCTCGAGGAAGGTGAGGCTGCGGCCGCCGAGGTCGAGGCGGCCTCCATCAGCCACCGCCTCGACCTCGGCCAGGCCGAAGTGCTCCCGCAGCGCCTCCACACCCATTCTCGAGGCGAAGACCTTGTCGGGCCGCGCCACCTCGATCAGCCGCAACAGCGCCCCCGAGTGGTCCATCTCCGCGTGATTCGAGACGATGTAGTCTACCGCCCGCGGCTCCACGATCGAAGCGATGCGCGCCAGCAGCTCCTCCGCGAAGGGCCCCTTGACCGTGTCAATGAGGGTCACCTTGTCCGCCAGCACGAGGTACGCGTTGTAGCTCGTGCCCCGGTGGGTGGCGTAGCCGTGGAAGTCGCGCAGGCCCCAGTCCACCGCGCCGACCCAGTAGACCCGGTCGGCGACTCGCACCGCGTCATAGCGGCCGGCCATATGCATGCTCCTCTGGGGTGGGCTCAGGCGCTCAGGCAGCGGAGCAGGTCGCCCAGCGTCGCCATGTGCCCCATCTCCTCCTCGATGATCTGGTCCAGTCGGCCGGCCCCGAAGCGCGCGGGCACCAGTCGCTTGAGGCCGGTGTAGAAGACCACCGAGTCCTTCTCCGCGCCGATGGCGGCCTGCAGGATCTCCGGCATGGACCTCGCCCCGCGCAACTGCGCCGCCACGTCCGCGCTCACGCTGAAGACATTGCGGTCGGCCCACGCGCGCAGATACAGCGGCAGCTCCCCATCGGGGTCGAACACCATCTCCTTGCGCTCTTGCTCGGAGAGGTCCTCCCGCATCGAGGCGAAGGTGCGCTCGTGCTCCTTCTCCATCGCCGCCAGCTCGAGCAGCAGCTTCCTGCTGTGCTCGTCGGGAGCGCGCTCCGCCGCCTGCTCGTAGAAGCGGGCGCCGTTGCGTTCGATCTGGAGCGCCATCTCCAGGACTTCGTCGGCGCTGTAGCGGATTGCCATCTTCCGCCTCACTCCCCTCCCGCCCGCCGCTCGCCGAGCGTCCGGTCCATCAGCAGCAGTCCCTGGGGCAGGCCCTTGACCAGGGAGAGCTTCTGGACGATCTCATCTGCCGACTTCTCCTCCTCCACCTGCTCGGTCACGAACCATTGGAGGAAGGCCTCCGTCGCCGGGTCGCCCTCGGCGCGGGCCAGCGTCACCAGGCCGTTGATCATCCCCGTCACCTTCTGCTCGTGCTCGTACGCCGCCTGGAAGGCCGCCAGCGGGGAGTCCCACTCGCTCTGCGGCGCCTCGATCGCGCCCAGCGTTACCCGCCCGCCCCGGTCCACGATGAAGTCGAAGAACTTCATCGCGTGCCCCCGCTCCTCCTCCGCCTGCACCCGCATCCACTGCGCCATCCCCCCCATGTTGATGGACTCGAAGTAGGCGGCCATGGACAGGTACAGGTACGACGAGTACAGCTCCGCGTTGATCTGCGCGTTCAGCCCGTCTCGCACCTTGCTGCTCAGCATCGCAGTCTCTCCCTTTCTCCCCGGCACGAGGGGCGCCGGGGGCCTATTTGCCGGGGTCGCCCCGGAGACACAGGAACCAGTCCAGGCAGCGGTATCCCTCGCCCGCCCGCTCCACCCGCTCCCGGGCCGCCCCACAGGAGCCCGGCGGCGGGATGATCACCTCATCCCCAGGCTGCCAGTTCGCCGGCGTCGCCACCTTGTGCGCGTCGCTGCGCTGCATGGCGATCAGCAGGCGCTTGATCTCCTCCACGTTCCGGCCGTTGCTCAGGGGGTAGTAGAGGATCGCCCGCACTATCCCCTCCGGGTCAATCAGGAACACCGCCCGCACCGCCTGGGTGGTGCTCGCCGAGGGCTGGAGCATCCCATACTTGCGGGACACCTCCATGGTGAGGTCGCTGATCACGGGGAAGCGCACCTCCACGCCCTTCATGCCCTTGTAGTCGATCTTCTCCATGATCGTACGCAGCCACGCGATGTGGCTGAAGGTGCTGTCAATGGACAGCCCGAGCAGTTCGGCGTTCAGCTCCTGGAACTCCTCCGCCATCGCCGCGAAGGCCAGAAACTCGGTCGTGCAAACCGGCGTGAAGTCGGCCGGGTGCGAGAAGAAGATCACCCACTTACCCCGGTAGTCCTCGGGGAAGTTGACCCTCCCCTGCGTGGTCTCCGCCACGAACGAAGGGGCCTTCTCCCCGATCAGCGGCAGGTGCGTCGCCTCCTGTGTACCACACACCGTCTTCGTCCTCTCCCCGGGCGCCGCGCGGGGCCCGGCAGGGGGTGTCGTCGCCCGTCAGGCAAAGCTCGTGAAGCGGTCCCGCTTGGCCTTGCAGATCGGGCACTCCTCCGGCAAGTCTCCCTCATGCGTCCAGCCGCACACATCGCACACGTGCACGGTCCCCAGCTCCAGGTCCGAGCCGCCGTCCACCGCCTCCTTCGCGCGGGTGAACAGCGCGGCGTGCGTCTTCTCCGCCTCCCACGCATAGGTGAACGAAAGCTCGGCCGCCTTCTCCTGCTGCAGCTTCGCGATCTCCAGATAGGCCGGGTACATCTCCCTCACCTCGAAGGTCTCCCCCCCGATCGCGCCCACCAGGTTGTCCGAGGTGCTCCCGTGCCCGAAGGCCGCCATCGCCGCCACCAAGTGGTCGCCGGCCTCCTTGTGCAGCCTCACGAAGTGGTTTGTCGCGTGGATCTGCTCCGCGTGCGCCACCGCCTCGAACAGCCGCGCCACGCTCGGGAACCCGTCCCGCTCCGCCTTGCGGCCCCAGATCAGGTAGCGCATGTGAGCCATGGACTCTCCGCCGTACGCGCTTCGCAGGTTCGCCGCTGTCATCTCCCGCATCCCGTTATCCTCCTGTGCGCCCTGTCTCCCGCGGTTCCCTCGGGCCGCGCCTTCTCCTGTCCTCGCCTCGACACCGGGGGCAGATCCCCAGGAACTCCAGCCGGTGGCCCACGATCTGGAACCCGGTGCCCCGCCGCGCCGCCCGCTCCACGCTCGCCGGGGCGGCCATCTCCACATCCCCCACCCGCCCGCACCGCAGGCAGCGCACGTGGTAGTGCCGCCCCACCTCTCCGTCGTATCGCCGCGGCGCCTGGGCCGCTCCCAGGCTGCGGATCAGCCCCGCCTGCGACAGCGCCTCGAGGCCCCGGTACACCGTCGCCAAGCCTACCCGCGGCAGGACCCGCCGCACCATGCGGTGAACCTCGTCCGCCGTCGGGTGAGTCTCCGCCCGCCGCAGCGCCTCGAGGATGGCCTGCCGCTGCCGGGTCATCCTCAGACGGTCTCCGCCTGCGCGTCCCGTGGGCATAATGATTCTCATTCGCAATTATGGGCCCCCCGCTCGCCCCGTCAAGCGGCCCCGCAGCCAGCCTGTTCATTTCCCGCGACAGGGCGGCAGCGGTCGTCCCCGAACATATCGCTGGCCGCAGGCTCGGGAGGCCAGCCGTGAGGGTGCTGATCGTCTACGACACCTACTTCGGGAACACCGAGGCCGTCGCACGGAGCATGGCCGAGGCGCTCGAGGGCGCTGCCGGCGTCTCGCGCATCTGCGTGAGGCGGGCGGCCGAGGCGGGGCCGCAGGATGTCGCCGACGCCGACCTGCTCATCGTCGGCAGCCCCACCCGCGCCTGGAGCATGTCCCCCGCCGCGAAGGCGTTCATCCAGGGGCTGCGCGGCCGCGACTGGGCCGGCAAGCGGGCCCTCGCCTTCGACACCCGCTTCTCGGGGCGGCTGGCCGGCAGCGCCGCGCGCCGGCTCGCCGGCGCGCTCCGCCGCCTCGGCTTCGACCTCACCGCTGACCCCGAGAGCTTCTACGTCACCGGCATGCAGGGGCCCCTCGCCGAGGGCGAGCTCGAGCGCGCCCGCGCCCTGGCCGCCTCTCTCGTCGCGCCCTGACAGCCTAGCCCTCGCCCGCCTCCGGGCCCTGCTGTGG
>CAYLPT010000140.1:0-2527 GCA_964385645.1 uncultured bacterium | reverse complement strand
CCAGTACACGGTCACGAGGTGGCTGTAGTCCTTCTCGCACACCTTCTCCACGGCCATCCGCGTGATCTGGACCGCGAGGTCGGGCACGCGGGCCGTCGGGGTCCGGAGCGAGACGGAGTACCGGTAGAGCTCGCAGTTCCTCCCGTCGTAGAGCCCGAAAAGGACCTCGTAGCTTGCGCCGGCTGTGGGGAGGTTCCCGGTGAGGACCCCAAGCCCGCTCCCGAGGTCGAGGTTGAGCTCGGCCCCGCTGGGGAGGTTCGAGGAGATCCGCGTCACCTTGGTGATCCCCGCCGACTTGAACTTGGCGAGGTCGGCGCTCGGGATCGACCGCGCGGTGAGCACGTGCAGCCCCGTGTTGACCTCGCCGAAGTCCCACTTGAGCCCGGTGAAGGCCGGGCACTGGGTCGTGGTCGTCCCGGTGTAGATGCTGATCGTGAGCCGAGCGACCACGCACTTGTTCTTATCCAGGAGGTTGAACACGACCGTCCACCGACCCCCCTCACGGGGGACCGTGCCCGAGAGCCGGCCCTGCCGGGAAGCCAGGATCAGGTCGAACGTCAGGCCCGGGGGCAACGTGGAGCTCACCCGGGCGGCGTCGACCACGCCCAGAGAAGTCACCGCGCTCGTCACGTCCGCCGGGAAGCTCTTCGTCGTGTTGACGCTGCTCCCCGCCGTCACCTGTCCGAAGTCCCAGGAGAGCTCCCGCGTGGGCGGGCACCCCGGGGTCGTGGGGACGTACTGCTCGCACGTCGGCCGGAGGCAGGTGGGGTCGATGAAGGTCCGGATGTTGGCCTCGATGTTGGGGACGATCTCCACCGACGTGGACGCCGTCGCTGCGGCTCCCGCGCAGGCCTGGGCCATCGCCTCGGCCTGGGCCGATGCCTGGGCGCACGCCTCCGCGTAGGCGGACGCGCGCACGCGCACCTCGGCCGCTGCCGTCGCGCTCGCCTCGGCCTGGGCGAGCGCCAGGGCGCACGCCTGGGCGGAGGCGTAGGCCTCCGCCTCGGCCTGCGCGAGCGCCCGCACGCAAACCTGGGCTGATGCCTGGGCTCCTGCGAACGCAGACGCCGAGGCGTACGCGGCGGCCGCCGCGCGGGCGAGGGCCGTGGCCGCGGCCTGGACGTAGGCTGCCGCGTGGGCCTGGGCCTGGGCTTGGGCGAGCGCCGCCGCCCGGGCCCGCGCGAGGGCCTGGGCCTGGGCCTCAGCGTAAACCTCCACGCACGCCACCGCTTGCGCGTACGCCGAGGCTGCCGCCTCCGCGGCCGCAAACGCCGCGGCCTGGGCCCTGGCAAGGGCCCCAGCCATCGCCGCCACCCCGGCCGCCACCTGGGCTTCGGCCTGGGCATGGGCCGCGGCGCACGCCCGCGCCGCCGCCTGGGCCTCGGCCACCGCCTGGGCCACCGCCTGGACGCCGCTTGCCGCCGCGGCCTGAGCCTGGGCATAGGCCCGTGCCGCCGCCTCGGCCGCGGCGAGGGCCTGGGAAGAGGCCTGGGCACACGCCTGGGCTCGGGCGATGACCGCCGCTCCGGCGAACCCTTCTGCCTGGGCGTAGGCCTGGGCGTACGCGGCGCTCCCGGCCGCCCCGGCCGCGGACGCCGAGGCCTGGGCTGACGCCGCGGCCTGGGCCACGGCCTCCGCCACCGCCTCCGCCTCGGCCTGAGCCCTCGCTGCCGCTTGGGCTGCGGCGGCCGCTTGCGCCTTCGCCTCCGCCACCGCGGACGCGACCGCGGCAGTCATCGCGTTCGCCGCGGACTGGGCCTTCGCGTAGGCGCCCGCCGCCGCCTGGGCACTGGCCTGGGCGGACGCCTCGGCCGCCGCCACCGCGCTCGCCATCGCCCGGGCCGATCCTTGGGCCTGGGCGCACGCCTGGGCACACGCCTGGGCCTCGGCCTCCGCCTTGGCCCGAGCCGTCGCCACCGCCTGGGCCGCCGCCCGGGCCGAGGCCTGGGCCGTGGCACAGGCGCTCGCGATCGCCTGGGCCTCCGCTTCCGCCGACGCCCTGGCCGAGGCGATCGCCTTCGCCACCGCGGCGGCTGCCGCCTGGGCCTCCGCGTACGCCGCGGCACAGGCTTGGGCTTGAGCCTGAGCTGACGAGCAGGCAACCGCGATCGCGCTCGCCGCCGCCTTGGCCTCCGCCTCCGCCCGCGCCCGCGCCTTCGCCACGGCCTGAGCCGCGGCCTCGGCCTGGGCGTAGGCGAACGCGCACGCCTGGGCCTGGGCCTCCGCCCGGGCTTGGGCCTGGGCCGCGGCCTCGGCCTGGGCCGATGCCCACGCCTCCGCCCGCGCTGCCGCCTGCGCCGCCGCCTGGGCCACCGCGCTTGCCTTGGCCACCGCGGTGACCACGGCCTCCACCGTGCCGCCGATCTCCCCGACCACGGTCACGCACGGGACGACCTCGCGGATCCGCTGGCTGACGACCTGCGCCGTGTCCCGCGCCTGGGAGTAGGCCTGGGCCGAGGCGGCGGCCCAAGCGCTGGTCACGGCCTGCGCACGGGCCTTCGCCGACGCTTCGGCGTCGGCCACGGCC
>CAYLPT010000139.1:0-52001 GCA_964385645.1 uncultured bacterium | reverse complement strand
GCGGAGCGCCCACACCCCCCGGCCAGCCCCAAGACCAGCGCCAGCGCGAGCAAGAGCAACATCAGCGACGCCCATCGCCACATGCGATCTCTCCCTCTCCCTGCCCTCATCGGCGGCCTAGTCGTCAGCATCCGCGGCCATGCCGGAGACGAGCTCTCGCCACTGCTCCAGCTCGGCCAGCAGCGCCCGGATGTCCTCTAGCCGCGCCAGCATCAACCCGCACATGTGCGGGTGGGCAAACACCAGCAGCTTGTCACCGGGCTGCAGACCGTGCTGCTTGCGGGCCGCCGCAGGGATCACCACCTGCCCCCGCTCGCCCATGGTCACCGAGCCATAGAAGAGCTCGGAGACCGACGGTCTGCCCTCCGCTCTGCTCATGTCTACGCTCCCGCGGTCCCCAAGGTTGCCCTCGCCCGACATTCTACCCCGTGTGAAACATACTAGTGTGAAAAACAGGACGTGTCAACGGGCGCGCCGTACCGGGGCCGTCGGAGGCTCTGGCAGGTTAGGTCCTTGGCCGCCGGCTCAGGCGAACTGGGGCAGGTACTGCGCCTGCGACCTGAGCATCTCATCCAGGATCCGCTCGGCGGCGGCGATGCTGTCCACCACCGGGTCCAGCAGCATCGCCTGAAGCGCCAGGTCGCGCCGGCCTGTCACCGCCGCCTCGACGGTGAGCTCCATCTGCTCGATATCGCGGCGGCAGAGCGCGGCGAGAGGCCGCGGGAGCTCGCCTATATGCAGCGCGTGCAGCCCGGAGCCGTCGGCGAGGGCCGGAAGCTCGACGAACACATCGGGCGGCAGATTCATGATCGCCCCCTCGTTGAGCAGGTTAACGGCCGCCATCCGCCGGAGGGTGCTGGTCTCCAGCGCGGCGATGATCGGTAAGGCGAGCGTATCCGTCCACGAGCGGGGGCCGAAGAACTCCCTGAGCTTGAGCTCCTCCTGCTCTTGCTCCGCCTCTGAGGGCGCCTCGGCCTCCTCCCCTCGGGCCAGCCGGTCGAGGTAGGCCCAGCGCTCCGGCGCGCCCTGCTCCCACTGGTCCAGGGGTGGGCCCTTCAGCCCGCACAGCTCCCACGCGTAGGGCAGGTACTCGCCGATGTGGGCGTCGCCCGGGGAGGGGTAGTAGCCGAAGACGTCGAGGAGCTTGCGGGACAAGGGCTCCCAGCCCGGATCGTGAGTCTGAAGCGCCTCCCGGAACCGCGGGTAGAGGTCCTCGCCGGTGGCCTTCAGGCGCAGGTCGAGCACCCAGGTGAAGTGGTTGATGCCCGCGGCGGTGGTCTGGATGTCCTCGCAGGCGAAGCCCAGCAGCTCGCCGATGGCGTGCTGCACTATCTCGACCCCGTGGCAGAGCCCAACGATGGGGCCGCACTCGGAGTGGCGCCGCATGGCGAGGCAGAGCCGATTCAGCGGATTGGACTCGACCATGATGGTGGCCGCGGGGCAGAGCGCGGCGGCGTCGCGGGCGATCTCCACATGGAGCGGGATCTGCCGCAGCGAGTGGAACAGCCCCCCGGGGCCGCCCAGCTCGCCCATGACCTGCCGGATGCCGTGCTTCTTCGGCACCTCGAAGTCTTGCCTCCAGAGCGAGTAGCGCTCCACCTCCACCGAGACGATCACGTAGTCGGCGCCTCGGAGCGCCTCCCTGCGGTCGGTGGTGGCCTCGACCGAGACGGGCTTGTCCAGGCGGGCAAAGAGCCGCTCGGCGAGCCGCGACATGGTGCCCAGGTGCTCGGCGTCAATATCCATGAGCCGGAGCGTCAGCGGCCGCAGCTCCGGGTGGTTGATGACATCGCGCAGCACCTTGGGTGTAAAGGTGAGGCTCCCCGCGCCGATGAGGGTGATCGTTGGGCCACTTGCCATCGGGCCTCCTCCCCCGCTGCCAGGCTGCGAACCGGCGAGGCCGCCGATTCTGCGCCAGCGGGCCTGCCTCCTGCGGGGCGGCGCGGGCTCGGGCCCTGAGGCCCGAAGTGGTAGGTGATCGGCGGCGCGGGCGCCGGTTCAGGCTCGGCCCGCGCTCGCTTGCGCCTGACAGGCTGCGCGCCGCGTGGTATAATCGTGTGGCGGGAGGCCGGCTGCGGCCTCCCTGCACTCAGGGGACAGATGTCGTTACTCTCTGCCATCTTCGACTCCACGCGGCGGGACCTGCGTCGGGCGCGCGCGCTCGTCGGGCGCATCAACGCGCTCGGCCCCGAGATGCAGAAGCTCAGCGACGAGCAGATGCGCGCCAAGACCGACGAGTTCCGCGACCGGCTGGCCCGGGGAGAGACCCTGGACGACCTCCTGCCGGAGGCCTACGCGCTGGTGCGGGAGGCGACCTGGCGGGTGCTGGGCGGCCGACAGGTGCGCTTCCTCGTGTTTCGGGAGGGCCGGCTCACCCCGGAGGAGACGATTCTGCCCCTCGCCGAGGCCGACCACCACGAGGAGCGCCTGCGGGCCGAGGGAGTCCGCTATGAGCGCGAGCGCTACATGGCCCACTTCGACGTGCAGATGGTGGGCGCCATCGTGCTGCACTGGGGCCGGGTGGCGGAGATGAAGACGGGCGAGGGCAAGACCCAGGTGGCCGTCCCCGCCCTCTACCTGAACGCCCTCGAGGGCAAGGGCGCGCACCTGCTGACCCACAACGACTACCTGGCCCGCCGGGACCGAGACTGGATGGGCCCTATCTTCGAGATGCTGGGCATGACGGCCGGCGTCATCCAGCACGACATGTACCCCGAGGAACGACGGGCCGCCTATGCCTGTGATGTTACGTATGCCACCAACACGGAGGTGGGCTTCGACTACCTCCGCGACAACACGGTGGACCACGCCGAGTGGCTGGTGCTGCGGGACCTGCACTACGCGATCGTGGACGAGGCGGACAGCCTGCTGATTGATGAGGCCCGCACACCCCTCATCCTCGCCGGCGCTGGCACCAAGCCGACCGAGCTGTATCGCCGGGTGGACCGGATCATCCCGCGGCTCCAGCGAGACACCGACTACATCGTGGACGAGAAGAGCAAGACGGTCACCCTCACCGACGAGGGCTTCCGCAAGGCGGAGGGATTGCTGGGGGTCGCCAACCTGACCGACCCCGAGAACCGGGAGCTGTACCAGCACGTGAACGCGGCCCTGCGCGCCCACGCCTGCTACGAGCGGGACGTGGACTACGTGGTGCGGGATGGGCAGGTCATCATCGTGGACGAGTTCACGGGGCGGCTGATGCACGGCCGGCGGTACGCGGAGGGGCTGCACCAGGCGATCGAGGCTAAGGAGAAGGTGCAGATCGAGCGGGAGAACGTGACCACCGCCACGATCACGCACCAGAACTTCTTCCGGCTGTACCGCAAGCTGGCCGGCATGACGGGCACCGCGAAGACTGAGGAGCCGGAGTTCGTCAAGGTCTACGGGATGCCGGTCGTCGTGGTGCCGACCCACCGGCCGATGATCCGACAGGACTACCCGGACGTCATCTACAAGACCCAGGAGGCGAAGCTCCACGGCATCACCGCCGAGATTCTCCAGCTTCGGAGCCTGGGCCGGCCTACGCTGGTGGGGACGCGCTCGATCGAGGTGTCGGAGCGGCTCAGCGAGCGCCTCAAGCCCGAGCGGCTGCAGCTCTTCGCCCAGCTCAGCCTGCTGGAGGACGCGCTCATGCAGGCCGAGGCGCTCTCGGAGGCCCAGCGCAAGGAGCTGGCCCGCGCGCTGCGGAGCCGGCTCGCCGAGGTGGAGCGCGAGGTCGCCCACCTCCAGACCGCGGTGGAGCGCTTCGACCAGAGCCCGCTGCGGATCGCGCGGCCCGAGGAACAGCGCCAGATCGAGCACCGGCTCTCGCAGCGGGCCCGCCTCGCGGGCGACATCCAGGGCCTGCTCGGGCGGCTGGAGGGCGACGGCAACCTGGGCAAGGGCGATCTGCAGCGCAGCGCCGAGATCATCTGCTACCAGCCCCTGGAGGACATCCCCGCGGGTCGGACGGCGGCGCTGCTGCGGGCCTTCGGCCGCGATCCCGATGTCACCGCGGCGCCGAACGCGCGGCGGCTGGCCGAGCTGATCGGGCTGGACGCCCAGCGCTCTGCCGAGCTTGCCGGGGTGCTCGCCCGCGGCGTGCCCCACCGGGTCCTGAACGCCAAGTACCATGAGATGGAGGCCCACATCATCGCCAACGCCGGCCGCTCCGGGGCCCTCACCATAGCCACCAACATGGCGGGCCGAGGCGTGGACATCCTGCTGGGCGGCAACCCCCTGGAGGTGGCGAACGAGGTCCTGCGGGAGCAGGGCGTCGAGCCCGACCAGGCGTCCGAGGAGCAGCGGGAGGCGGCGCTGGCGAAGGCCCGGGAGCTGTGTGCGCGGGACCGGGAGAAGGTGCTGTCCCTGGGCGGGCTGCACATCCTGGGCACCGAGCGCCACGAGAGCCGCCGCATTGACAACCAGCTCCGGGGCCGCGCGGGCCGCCAGGGCGATCCCGGATCCTCGCGCTTCTACGTCTCCTTCGAGGACGAGCTGATGCGCCTCTTCGGGCCCGAGCGCCTGGACTTCTTCCTCAGCCGCTGGCCGGAGAACGAGCCCATCGAGGCCCGCATCACCTCCCGCATGATCGAGAACGCCCAGAAGAAGGTGGAGGCCCACAACTTCGACATCCGCAAGCACCGGCTCCAGTACGACGATGTGATGAACCACCAGCGGGCCCTGATCTACGAGCAGCGCAAGCGGGTGCTGCTGGGCGAGGACCTGCGGGAGAGCGTCCTCGCCCATCTGCGGGAGTTCGTGGACGCCCGGGTGCGGGAGTTCGCCAGCCCCGAGGTACACCCCGATGACTGGAACCTGGAGGCGCTCCGGCAGTCGCTGGAGGAGGTCTATCCGGTCGGGCTGCGGCCGGAGGACCTGCGGGCGCTGCGCCACCACGAGGACCTGGTCGAGGCGCTCCAGGAGGACATCGTCGCCGCCTACGAGCGCCGCGAGCAGGAGGCCGGCCCCGAGCAGATGCGGGAGCTGGAGCGGCTGGTCACGCTCCGGGTCGTGAGCCGGCGCTGGATTGACCATCTGGCGGCGATGGAGGACCTGGAGGAGGGCATCGGGCTGCGCGGCTATTCGGGGGTGGACCCGCTGATCATCTACCGGAAAGAGAGCTACGACTACTGGCAGAACCTGTTGACGACCATCCGGGAGGATATTATCCGTTACCTGTTCCGGGTGCAGATCGAGCGGGCGCCGGCGGAGCAGGCGGTGGTGGCCGGGCTGGGGGCCACGCCCCAGGGCCGGCCGGTGGAGGCCGGGGAGGAGGACGCGATGGCGGCGGCCGCGCAGGCCCGCCTGTCGGCCGCCGGGGAGGCGGCGGGCGGCAGCGCCACCGCGCTCAAGGCGCCGCCCCGGCAGGCCGGGGCGCGGCGGGCCGCGGTGCGCACGGGGCGCAAGGTGGGCCGCAACGACCCCTGCCCCTGCGGCAGCGGGCAGAAGTACAAGAAGTGCTGTGGGAAGGGGGGGAGATGAGGCGAGGAGGGGCGGTGCCGAAGGAGGCCGCAGACAGACGCCGCGGGGAGTCGGTGTGACCCGAGGGAGGAGCGGGATGCGCAGGGGCCGGAGAGCACACATGAGTCACCACCATCCCGGCGGGAGGCGGTTGCCGCTGAGCGGTGGGCCTACCGCGTCACCCCGTAGATGGGGGGTGCAGCCCCGTCTGATCCAGGTGCCGACAGATCTACCCGAACCGGTGATCGAGTGTCGCGACAACAGGGAGTTTCTCCCGGGCCTCGCTGACGGCACGATCAAGCTAGTGGTTACATCACCGCCGTATAACATCGGGAAGCCATATGAACGTCGCAACTCGCTGGAGCGCTACCTGGATGAGCAGCGGGCTGTCGTCCGGGAGTGCGTGAGGCTGCTACACCCTGAGGGCTCCATCTGCTGGCAGGTCGGGAATCACATCACCTCCGACGGTGAGGTGGTTCCCCTGGATGTGCTGCTGTATCCAATCTTCAAGGAACATGGGCTCAAGCTGCGGAACCGGATCATCTGGCATTTCGAGCACGGCCTTCACTGCTCTCGTCGCCTGTCGGGGAGGTATGAGACTATCATCTGGTTTACTAGGGGCAGCCGCTACACGTTCAACTTGGACCCTATCCGCGTGCCGCCCAAGTACCCGATGAAGAAGCACTTCAAGGGGCCCAATGCAGGCAAGCTCTCGTGTAATCCGCTGGGGAAGAACCCGGGCGACGTGTGGCTGATACCCAATGTCAAGGCCAACCATGTTGAGAAGACGATCCACCCGTGCCAGTTTCCGGTCGAACTTATCGAGCGGCTCGTGCTTGCGCTAACGGACCCTGGGGACTGCGTGCTTGATCCCTACATGGGAGTGGGCTCAGCACTGCTGGCCGCTATGAAGCATGGCCGGGTCGGGTACGGGTGCGACGTCGAACCCGTGTATGTGGAGATAGCACGGGACCGCGTCGAGCAGCTCAAGGCTGGCACCCTGCGAACGCGGCCCATGGAGAGACCCATCTACGATCCCTCGTTGCCCAACGGGGGGCAGCGATGAGGACTGTGGCCGTGTACTCACACCTCAATGGGTGGGAGCATATCAAGGTTCACAAGCCCCTCATATGGGAGGAGATCGAAACCGTCATCGCGACAGTGGACGCCCAGGCCTGCATGACGAAGCGGTCGAAGGAGAAGACCATGCTGGGCAGGCTGCTCTACAGCCCCGCCGCCATGAACGACTCGTTCAGGCAATTGCTCCTCAGCCAAGGCTGGCACCAGGAGAGGACCTCATACTGGGTCACCGCGGACCACCAGCTAATCCGCAAGACCATGCATATGCCGCCCGAACAGCAGAAGCGGGAGATCGAGGAGGCCGGACTACAGCCCATCTTCTCGTACAACCAGACCGACTTCGTGAAGGACCGCATAGAGATCGAGGTGCAGTTCGGCAAGTACGCCTTCGTGGCCTACGACCTATTCGTCAAGCACATGGCATTCTTCATTGGGGACAAGATAGACGTGGGCATTGAGATACTGCCGATGAAGGAGCTACAGGCCCAGATGTCATCGGGGGTCGCCTACTACGAAGCCGAGCTATACAACCTGCTTCGCCAGGGGCGAGGCACGCCGGCGGTGCCGCTGGTGATCGTGGGAGTCGCTCCCTAGGACCATGGGACGAGTCGCGGGTCGGCCCGGGCCCTTGCGCCCGGCGCGGCCCATTGGGAGGTGATGCTGCGTGGCGGATTTGCAGGCGCTGCGGGAGCGCGCCGAGCAACTCCTCAATAAGGCGCAGGAACTGAGGGGTCATCTTTGACCTCGCCACCCGCGAGGCCGAGCTGAGCAAGCTCGAGGAGCAGGCCGGCCGGCCCGACGTATGGGACGATCCGGCGGCCGCGCAGCGGCTCCACGCCGACATCGCCCGCCGCCGCCGCGAGATCGAGCCCCTCCAGGCCCTCCTCCGGAGGGCGGAGGACGCGCTCGTCCTCGCCCAGCTGGCCGAGCAGGAGGGCGCCGAGAGTGAGGCGGCCGAGCTCGAGGGCACGCTGGGGGAGCTGGAGCGCACCCTCGCCGAGCAGCAGCTGGCCGCCATGCTCGGCGGGGAGTACGATGATCACGACGCCATCGTCCACATCAACGCGGGCGCGGGCGGCACCGAGAGCTGTGACTGGGTGGACATGCTGGCCCGCATGTACGGGCGCTGGGCCGAGGAGCGCGGCTACGGGTGGGAGATGATTGACCGCACCCCCGGCGATGAGGCCGGCAGCCGCAGCGTCACCTTCAGCGTCTCGGGCCGCAACGCCTACGGGCTGCTGAGGGGCGAGCGCGGCGTGCACCGCCTGGTGCGCATCTCGCCCTTCGACTCGGCGCGGCGACGGCACACCACCTTCGCCTCGGTGGATGCCATGCCGGAGGTGGCGGAGGCCGACGAGGTGCAGATCAGCGCCGAGGACCTGAAGGTGGAAACCTTCCGCGCCAGCAGCGCCGGCGGCCAGCATGTGAACAAGGCGGACTCGGCGGTGCGCATGACCCACCTGCCCACCGGCATCGTGGTGACCTGCCAGAACGAGCGCTCCCAGCACAAGAACCGCGCCTTCGCGCTGCGGGTGCTGAAGGCGAGGCTCCTGCAGCGCCAGCGGGAGGAGCAGGAGAAGAAGATGGCGGAGCTCCGGGGCGAGCAGACCGACATCGCCTGGGGGCACCAGATTCGCTCCTATGTGCTCCATCCGTACCAGATGGTGAAGGATCACCGGACCGGGTACGAAACGAGTGACACGGAGGCCGTCCTGGACGGCAAGCTGGACGGTCTCATCCAGGCCTACCTGAGCTGGGACCTCGCGCGGCGGTCACGGGCGCCCGCGAGCTAGGTTGCCCCTGGGCGAAACAGGGGTATCCTACCCCGCGAGCAGGCCCGCCCCGCGCGGCCCGGGCGAGGCCGGAGAGGTGGTGACCGGATCATGAAGGGGTGGATGGCGAAGACTCACCTGGCGGCGGCGATCGTGCTGCTTGCCGGGCTGGCCTGGGCGCAGGCGCTGGGCACGACGAAGGTGCCGCTGGATGCCCGCGACGCGCAGGTCCGCACCCGGGAGACGGCCATGGGCGACCTGGTCGCCGACGCCGCGCGGGGCGCCGTCAGGGCCGACCTCGCACTGGTGCAGGCCAGCCTATTCCGCTCTCGGCTGATCCCCGCAGGGGAGCTGACGCGGCAGGCCCTCGAGTCGGCGCTCGTGTATCCCGAGGAGCCGGTCGTCCTGGTCGAGATGTCGGGCGGCCAGGTGCTGGCCGCGCTCGAGCACAGCCTCTCCTCGCTCCCGAGGCCCAGCACCGGATTCCTGCAGGTGTCGGGGCTGACGGTGGACTTCCGCTCCGACGCCCCGGCGGGCCGGCGAGTCGTCGGCGTCCGCGTGGCCGGCCGGCCCCTGGCGCCGGAGGGGGTCTACCGGGTGGCCATGGCGCGCTCGCTGGCGAAGGGCGCGCTGGGGTACTTCCGCATCTTCAACGGGCTGGAGCCGAGGGCCGAGGGGCCGGCCCTCGGCCAGGCGCTGGCCGACCATGTACGCGCGCTGGGGCAGGTGGACATCACGGCGGGGGGACGGCTGCGCGACCTGGCGGCCCCGCCTGCGGAGCCCTAGGGTCAGGAGCTTGTCTCCTGTGTCCTGCTCCGCGGCTGGTGTGAGATGAGATGAGGCCCAGGGTCGGCTTACGAGATGTCATCTGGTGGGCCCTCCGGTTCGCCAACCTGGGGCTGCTGGTGGCGGTGGCCGGGGGCCTGGGGGTGCTCCTGGGCACCTATACGGGGATCGCGAAGGTCATCCCCCGGGCCCAGCAGCTCGGCGACATCCGCCCCGGGCTGGGCTCGCGCGTCTTCTCCGCCGAGGGAGAGCTGCTGGGCACGGTGTTCACCGAGAACCGGCAGTTCGTCCCTCTCGAGGACATCCCGCGGGAGCTCCAGGACGCCTTCCTGGCCGTGGAGGACCGCGAGTTCTACCGGCACGTGGGTGTGGACCCGCGGGGCATCGTCCGCGGCATCCTCTACGGCAGGGGCACGAGCACTATCACCCAGCAACTGGTGCGCAACGTCTACCTGAGCCACGAGCGCACCCTCTCCCGCAAGCTCGCCGAGGTAGTGCTCGCGGTCCAGCTTGAGCGGGCCTACACGAAGCCGGAGATCATGGAGCTATACCTGAACCAGATCTACTTCGGCGAGGGTGCCTACGGGGTCCAGGTGGCCGCCAAGACCTACTTCGGGAAGGATGTGAGCGACCTCGGGCTGGCGGAGTGCGCGCTGCTGGCCGGGCTGCCGCGGCGCCCCGAGTACTACTCGCCCTTCGAGAACGAGGAGCGGGCGCGGGACCGCCGCAACCTGGTGCTCGATCTCATGGCCTCCCAGGGCTTCATCACGCAGGAGGAGCTGGCGGAGGCCCGGGAGTCCCCGATCAAGCTGCGGGCCGAGCGCAGGCCGCTGGGGCTGAGCAGCTTCCGGGCGCCCTACTTCACGCACTATGTGCTCAGGCGGCTGGCCTCCACCTATGGCGCGGACGCGCTCTACCAGGGCGGGCTGACGATCCACACCACGCTCAACCTCGAGATGCAGCAGGCGGCCGAGGAGGCCGTCGCCTGGGGGATCGCGGAGGCGAAGCGACGAGGCTTCAACGCCGACCAGGCGGCCCTGGTGGCCCTCGACGCGCGCACCGGCGCGGTGAAGGCGATGGTGGGCGGCGCGGGCTGGGAGAAGACCCAGTACAACCGGGCCGTCCAGGGGGGCCGGCAGGCGGGTTCGGCCTTCAAACCCTTCGTCTACACGGCCGCCCTCGAGCAGGGCTACACCCCACAGAGCATCGTCGAGGACTGGCCCGTGAGCTACCCCGGTCGGGCGGGCCGGAGCTGGACGCCCAAGAACTACGACGGCAGGTACCACGGACCGGTCACTTTCCGAGAGGCGCTGGCCCATTCGTACAACGTCTCCGCGGTGCGCGTGGCCGACATGGTGGGCATCGGATCGGTCATAGATGTCGCGGAGCGCATGGGCATCTACCAGCAGATGGAGCACTACCTGCCGCTCGCCATCGGCTACTGCGATGTGAGCCCGCTGGAGATGGCCTCCGCCTACGCCGTCTTCGCCGCCCGCGGGATGCGCACCGAGCCCTATGCGGTCGAGAAGGTGGTGGATGCGCGCGGCCGCACCCTCGAGGAGCACACCGTGAAGGCCTGGCGCGTACTCCACCCGCAGGTGGCCGACGCAATGCGGGACATGCTCCGCGCGGTGATAACCCAGGGCACCGCCCGGGGCATCTCGGGCCTGCTCTCCTTCCCGGCCATGGGCAAGACCGGCACCTCGAACGAGTACCGCGACGCCTGGTTCATCGGCTTCACGGATGAGCTCAGCGCGGCCGTCTGGATGGGCAACGACAAGTTCGAGAGCACCGCCCCCGGGGGACGGGCCCACGGGCGCGGCATCGCGGGCGCGACCTTGCCCGCACCCGTCTGGGCCCGCTTCATGGTGAAGGCCCAGCCCATCATGGCCTCTGTGGGACAGCAGGAGCGCACCGCGCGCATCATCGAGATCAGCCCCAGTGACAGGGGCGTAGCGGAGGCGCCTGAGCCGCCTGAGGCGCTGGAGCCGCGGCCCCCTGAGCCCGCGCGGGCCGACCGCATCGAGACCAAGCTGATCTGTCCCACCTCCGGGATGCTCGCCGGCCCCTACTGCCCCCCGGCCGTCGAGGTCACCTACGACCTGAGCGCCGGCGCCACACCCCCCACTGAGACCTGCAACATCCACACCACGCCTGTCCCTGGCGAACCGCCCCGACGGGTCGAGCCGTCGCGCCCAAGCGCCCCCGCCCGCCGCGTCACGCTCTCCATCTGTCGCATCACCGGCGCCTTGGCGACCCCCCACTGCCCGGTAGTCGTGGAGCGCACCTTCGAGGCCGAGGAGGCGCCCACCGAGACCTGCACCCGGCACGGGCGTCGCCCGTCCCTCTGAGCTCACGGGAGGTGACTGCCATGACCCGATCGTTCCGGATCGCCCGCATCTTCGGCATCAGCATCGAGGTGGACTACACCTGGTTCATCATCTTCTTCCTGGTCGCGCTCGCGCTCTCCACCGGCCTGCTGAGGGACCGGCTGCCGGGCCTGTCTATGGGCGCGCGCTGGCTCGTCGCCGCGGTCGCCACCCTTCTCTTCTTCGGCAGCGTGCTGGTGCACGAGCTCTCCCACTCCGTGGTGGCGCTGCGCAACGGCCTCGAGATCACCGGCATCACGCTCTTTCTCTTCGGCGGCGTCTCCCGCATGGCGAACGAGCCCCGCTCCGCCAAGCTCGAGCTCAAGATGGCCCTCGCCGGCCCCCTGTCCAGCCTCGTGCTGGCGGCCCTCTTCCTGGGGCTCGCCTACCTTATGCGGAGCCTCTCGTTCGGGCAGGTGTACAGGACGGTCTTCTGGTGGCTCGGCTGGGTGAACGGCATGCTCGCGATGTTCAACCTGTTGCCGGGCTTCCCGCTCGACGGCGGGCGAATCCTGCGGGCCGGCATCTGGCAGGCCTCCTCCAACCTTCAGGAGGCGACCCGGATCGCGGCCCTGTTTGGGCAGGGGCTGGGGGCGGTGATGATCGTGGGGGGCATCATGCTCTTCGTCGGGGGCGCAGGGCTGGGCGGGCTGTGGCTCGCCCTCATCGGGTGGTTCCTCATCCAGGCGGCGCAGTCGAGCTACCAGCAGCTCTTGCTCCGACAGGCGCTCTCCGGGGTGCCGGTCTCGCGAGTGATGACCAGCGAGGTGCTGTGGGTCCCCGCCGACACCCCGCTCGATCGCGTCGTGGATGAGTACGTCATGGCCTACAACCACCCCGCCTTCCCGGTGCTGGACGACGGCCGGCCGATCGGCCTGCTCTGCCTGGGCGACATCCGGCAAGTGCCCCGGGAGCGGTGGAGTCAGACGGCCGCCGGCGAGGTGGCGCCCGCGCTCGACGAGGGCAACACCATCTCCCCGGGGGCCGACTCCTGGGAGGCGCTGGTGCGTATGGCCTCCGGCAACTGCGGCCGGCTGGTGGTGATCGAGGACGGGCAGCTGCGGGGCATCGTGAGCCGCACCGACATCATGCGCATGATGCGCACCCGGATCGAGCTGGGCGCGTGAGCGCCCCGCGCTAGCCGGAGGCCAGGGAGCGCTCGTAGGGCGGCCGCAGCACCCCGCGCTCGGTCACGATGCCCGCGATCAGACTCGCTGGCGTGACGTCGAAGGCGGGGTTGAGCACAGGGGCGCCCGCGGGCGCAATGCGCGCGCCGGCGAAAGTGCGCACCTCCTCGGGGCTGCGCTGCTCGATCGGGATCTGCGATCCGTCGCCGAGCGCGAGGTCCACGCTCGACATCGGGGCCGCTACGTAGAAGGGCAGGCCGTGGTGGTGGGCCAGCACGGCGAGGCTGTAGGTGCCGATCTTGTTCGCGGTGTCCCCGCTGCGGGCGATGCAGTCCGCGCCGGTGATCACCAGGTCTGCCATCCCCTGAGCCATGCACGCCGCCGCCATGCCATCGGTGATGAGGGTGGCCGGGATGCCGTCGCGCATCAGCTCCCACATGGTCAGGCGTGCGCCCTGGAGCAGGGGCCGCGTCTCGCATGCCAGCACGGTCGCCGGGTTGCCCGCTGCCCGGGCCGCGCGCACTACCGCCAGCGCGGTGCCGTCTCCTCCGGTCGCCAGCGCGCCGGTGTTGCAGATGGTCAGCACCGCCGCGCCCCGCGGCAGGAGCGCGGAGCCGTGCTCGCCGATCAGGCGGCAGGTCTCGGCGTCCTCCCGGTGGATGGCGATCGCTTCCTCTGCTAGCTGGTCGGCGTCCGCCTCCTCCTCAGCACGCCGCGCCATGCGCGCGATGGCCCAGAACAGGTTGCGGGCGGTCGGCCGAGTGGCGCGCAGAACCTCGGCCGCCCGCGCGACGCGTTCCCGCCGGCCAGCGGGGTCGCCGCGGGCCGCCAGCGCGATCCCGTAGGCGGCGGCGATGCCGATCAGCGGCGCGCCGCGCACCCGCAGGGAGCGGATGGCCTCGGCGAGCTGCTCTACGCTCTCGCAGCGCACATGCCGCTCCTCCCCCGGCAGCCGCGTCTGATCGAGGAGGACGACCGCGTCCCCCTCCCACCTGATCGGCTCAACTCGCGCGGTCCCCATGTTCGGCTCCCTTCCCGGCCGGCGGCGTTGCTGTATAATGATGGGCACGCCCCGTCGGCGGGCCGACGCCATGCGCATGCAGAGCTGCCCCCACTGCGGGGCCGACAACAGCGTCCGCCGCGAGCGGTGCTACCGGTGCCAGCACCCGCTCGCACCCATCACACCCAGGCCCCAGGCCCCGGAGCGGCCCGCCGCGGCATCCCGCTGGGAGGCGCTCGAGCCCCTCCGAGGGCGCCGGCGGCCCGCCCGCGGGGCGGATTCGTCCCCCGGTCCATCGGCCCCTGCCCCCACGGCCCGGTCGCCCCGGCGCTCGACGCCCGTCCTGCGCCAAGGCCTGTCCCATGTCCGGCGCATGACCATCTTCTTCCGCGAGCTGCACACGATGCTCCGCGCAGGGGCGCCGGTGGCGCAGGCCTGCCGGGAGCTCTCCCTCCGCGCCCCCGCGGGGCTGCGGCCGGTGGCCCGGGAGATGGCCGAGGCGGCCGCGCGGGGCGAGCGCGTCTCCGGGGTGATGCAGCGACACCCCGGGCTCTTCCAGCCCTGGCACATCGGCGTCATGCGCGCCGCCGAGGCGGGCGGTTTCCTGCCCGATGCGGTCGAGCAGATCGCGCTCGCCTATGAGACGGAGTGGGGGACGCGCTCCGCGCTGCGCCTCCGGCTCTTCTTCGCGCTCTTCTTCGGCCTGCCGGCCATCCTGCTCGTCCTGCCCGCCATCCTCGCCCTCCGCCAGCCCATCCCGGAGGCGGGCTGGGACCTACAGCTCATGCTGAAGGCCATCTGGTCCTACTTCGCGACGGTGTCGCTGCCCATTGGCGCGGGCGTCGTGGGCCTGGTCGTCATCTGGCAGGCGCTCTCCGCTTTCACTTGGTTCCAGGCTCTCCAGCAGCGGCTCGTGATTCGCCTCCCCATCATCGGCAGGCTGGCGCGGGCGGCCGCGCTCGAGCGCTACACGGCCGCCCTCGGCCTGCTGCTCCGGGGCGGCCTGTCACCAGGGGAGGCCGCCGAGGAGGCGGCGATGGCGGCCGGCAATATCGAGCTGACGCCAGTGCTCATGCGGGTCGCGCCCGCGCTGCGCGAGGGAGTCCCGCTCGCGCGGGCCCTCGCGGAGACCCGTGCCTTCGATCAGGACACCCTCAGCCTGGCCGCCACCGGTGAGACCGCGGGCAGCCTGCCGGAGATGCTTGCCCGGGCCGCCGGCTACTACCGGCTGGATAACGAGGTGAGGCGCAAGACGTTCGTGCGCGTCGCGGGGGTCACGATCGGCCTCGTCTGGATGTGCGCGGCGGGCGCGGTGTTCCTCCTCGGGGTGCGGACGTACTTCGACTTCGTGTTCCGGGCGGCGGAGTGGATGCTCGAGTAGGAGGCCGGGAGTGAGACTCGATGTAGATGAGATGTGCTTCGCCTGCGGCCAGCGCAACCCGATTGGGCTGAGGCTCACCTTCAGCTTCGACGGCGACGACTACGTCACCACCTTCGAGGTCCGCGCCGAACACCAGGGCTGGGCCGGCATCGTGCACGGCGGGCTGCTCGCCACCGCGCTCGACGAGACCATGGCGCGGCTGCTGTGGGAGAAGGAGATCAACGCCATCACGGGGCGGCTGGAGGTGAGGTACCACCAGCCGGTGCGCATCGGGGAGACGCTGCGCCTGCGGGGCCGCATCACCCGCGATCGGCCTCCCGCGGTGGAGACGGAGGCGGAGGCCGTGCGGGCCGACGGCACGGTGGTGGCCCAGGCGCGGGCCGTCAGCCTGCGGGTGTGAGCGCGCCCGGCGAGCGGGGCAGGAGACACGCTCCCGCTGTACGCGCTCACTCGCCGGCGATCCCCTCGACGCCCTCCCTGAGCAGCCAGGGCACCATGAGCAGCGCGGCCGCCGGGTCGGCCCACCACCAGCCGCGCAGGGCGTTGGCGAGCAGGCCGAGCAGCAGCGTGAAGGACAGGTAGGAGCAGGCGAGGGTCTCCTTCGCCTCGGCGCGGAGCGCGGGGCTGGGGATGCGCGCGGCGGCGCGGAGCTTGCCCGCGGCCACCGCGGGCATGATGAGCAGCGAAGCCCCCGCGAGCACGATGCCCACCACGCTCTCCTCCGGCTGACGCGCACGCCATAGGACCCATATGGCCTGCGCGCTCACGTAGGCGGCGAGCGCGAAGAACGTGATGCCGACGAAGCGACGCACCCGGCGCTCGGCGGCCTCGACGGCCCCCCGCCCGGCGCCGCGCGCCTCGAGCGCGAGGCGCCAGAAGAGCACCCCGGCGGCGGCGAACTCGATGACGCTGTCCAGCCCGAAGCCTACGAGCGCGATGCTCTGGGCCTCGCCGCCGGCCCAGAGCGCTACCCCGGCCTCGACCATGTTGTAGGCCATGGTCACGCCGACCAGCCAGAGACCAATCCGCGCCCAGTCGGGCCCTCGGGCAGGACCCTGCTCCGGCATCGGTCTCAGACTCGCATCCGACGGATGGCGACCTGTTGCCGCGGCGCGCGCACGGCTCCTCCCCTACCCCACCTCGTCGAGCTGCTCCCAGCGCTCCCGGGTGATCGCCATGCGCACCTCGTGGCGGCCGAACTGGGGGTGGTCCGGGCGGTGTCGGCTAGGCAGGAAGCCGGCCCTGCGATAGCAGGCCAGCGCGCGGCGGTTGCTGGCATGGGAGGAGAGCCGCACCTCGCGCAGGCCCAGCTCCCCAAAGGCATGCCGGAGTAGCGCCCGGGTCGCGGCGGTGCCATAGCCGCGGCCCCACAGCCGCTTCTCGCCGATCATGATCCCGAAGTCGGCCGTCTCCTCCTCCCGGTCAATGCCCCGCAGGCTGCACGTCCCGATCGGCCGGCCGGCCTCGTCCTCGATCACGAATACGCGCCGGTGGGCCTTGTCCGCGAGGACGCCGGCGATCCAGGCCCGCTCCTGCTGGACCGTTGCGGCCGGCTGGATCAGCCCCAGGTAGCGGTTGACGTCCGGGTCGCTGACCCAGCGGAAGCACATCTCCGCGTCATCGGTGGTGATAGGCCGGAGGGCGACGCGCGGCATGGGCCTGGGCTTCGGCGCGGCGGCGGCATCTCCTCCGCCTTGTGTCGCCTCGCTTCCTTTACAGCGCGCGGCGCCATCTCGTATAATGTCGCCCAGCTTGCCCCCGCGGCTGGGCCCCCGGGAGGAGAGGAGTCCATGAGCACCAGAGCCATGACCGCGGCGCCTCGTCTCGCCGGCGCGGCGCTCGCCGGGCTGCTGGCGGCGGTCCTCCTGATGGGCCGGCCGGCCGGCGCCCTGCGCCTGCCTGAAGAGCGGCGAGGATCGCGCATTCGCGTCTATGTTCAGTGGAACGGGCAGTTCCTCTCCCTCGCCGCCAGGGTGCCAGATCCGATGGTGACCGGCACCAGCGTCGCCCCCATGTCCACCCCACACCAGGACGACGCGATCGAGTTCTGCTTCGCCATCCCAGGCCCTGGCGGCGTCTCCGCGCACCGGCTGGCGATCAGCGCGGCCGGCGGCATGCTGCTCCTGACCCGCGACGCCGATGGGCAGTGGCGAGCCGACCCCTCCTGGACCACGGGCCCCCGCACCATCCGCTACGCCGTCCAGGTGGAAGGCACGCTGAACGATCCCGGGGACACCGACGAAGGCTATGTGGTCGAGTGCGCCATCCCCTGGGAGTTCCTCGGCGGCCAGCCGCCTGTCGGGGGCGAGATCGGGTTCAATGTCGTGTGTTGGATGCAGGGCGAGGCAGAGGGCATCACCAGTTGGGCGCCCGGAGTGCGGGAGCCGGGAGAGGTCGGCGATCTCACGCGCTGGGGCCGGCTCCTGATCTCCCCTGGCGGTGTGCCGGGCCCCGCACAGGGGGCGCTGGCCATCGCCCCCCTGGCGCCTCAGGCGCCCTTCGTGGACGGAAGGCTAGACGCCGCCGAGTGGCTCGCGGCAGGCATCTTGCAGTTGGAGCGGCCGGAGGCCACCCTGGAGCGCTCACCCGAGGCGGCCTTGCCCGCGGATGACGCCGGCCGGCTCCTGGCGGTGTACCGCTACGACTGGTGTGCGGAGCCCGGCCCGCTCGGAGGCTCGCCGCTCTGGGGCCCCGAGGGCCCGACGACCCCCGATCAACCCCGCCAGGGCGCTGGCCCCTGGTACCACTGGAACCGCGTGGACTGGCACCTCGAGCAGCTCGGGGAGGCCCACCGGGCCGGCATCGAGGTGCTGCTTGCCCGCTACCGCGGGGACGAGGAGTCCAGGCGCACGTGGGCCCGGACTGGACTGCTGCGGCTGGGCGAGGCGCTCAGGTGGATGCGCGCCGATGGACGCAGCTTCCCGCTCGTCGGCATGATGCTCGACACCGGGGCGCTCCAGGGCGTGGACCTGCGCACCGAGGAGGGCAGGCGGCTGCTCTATGGGATGGTCCGCGAGTTCTACGAGCACGTGCCCCAGGAGTTCTGGGCCGAGCTAGGCGCGCGGCCGGACGAGGGCGCCGCGGGAGGCCCTCCGGTGCTGCTGGGCGAGCCGGAGGGCCTGGCCGGCTGGGATGGCGCCTTCACCTCCTACTGCGCGGAGCGCTTCGCCGCCGACTTCGACGGCGCGCGGCTGGTGTGGCTGGGCAGCCCCGCCTGGAGAGCCGGCGGGGTCGAGGACTTCTACGCCTATGTGAGACTGCCCGGGCGCGCCGGCCTGAGCTTCGCGGGGGCGGGGGGGCCCTCGGCGGTCGGCCTCTCGCCTGGATATTACCCTCCCCCGGGCGTCGTCGCTGAGACCAGGCCCCGCCGGGACGGGCGAGCCTACCGCACCGACTGGCAGCGGGTGCTCGCGGTTCGGCCGGAGCTGGTGGTGGTCGAGAGCTGGAACGACTTCGGCCACGCCACCGAGATCGCGCCCAGCCGCCAGCACGGCCTGGAGTACGTGGACCGCACCCGCTACTTCCGCACCCGCCTCGCCGGCGGCCAGGGCTCCGTGGTCCGGGTGCGGGCCCGGCAGGCGCCGCCCCTGCTGCGCCCGGGCGCTGACTGCGAGCTGGAGCTGCTGGTCGAGAACGCGGGGACCGATGACCTGCGCACGGGACGTCGGGTCACCGCCGACCATCGCATCGTGCGGCTTGCGGATGGGCAAGAGGTCCAGCGCCGGAGCGCCGCTCAGGCCCTGGAGGTGCTCGCCGGGCAGGCCCGCCGTGTGCGCGCGACGATCTCCGCCGTAGACGATCAGGGCGTGCCCTTGCCTCCGGGGCGCTACGTCTGGTCGCTCACTGTGGTGCGCAGCCGGCTTCAGTACCTGCGGTCTCCCTGGTTCACCACCACCGTGGCCGAGCTGAAGGTGCCGATCACCGTCGGCGACCCGCCCGCGAGGGCCGCCACGGTCCTGAGCACCACTCTGCCGTCGGCCCTCGAGAGCGGCGCCGCGGAAGATGTCGCCGTGCGCCTGCGCAACGATGGGACCCAGACCTGGAGGGCCGGCCAGTTGTCTCTCGGCTACCACTGGGTGCGAGACCGCGGTGAGCTGACGGCCGCCCGCGGCGAGGCCCAGGAGCTGGTCGCCTGGGCCGCCGGGAGGGCCGACCTGCCGCACGACGTCGCGCCGGGGCAAGCGGTCACGGTCCGCGTGCGTGTCGCGGCCGTTGACGAGCAAGGGGCGCCCCTCCCCCCCTGCGATCCGCAGGAGCTGTGGCGCTACCAGGTGAGGTGGGACCTGCTGGAAGGGAAGGAGGGATGGTTCTCCCGCCAAGGGGCCTTGCTACGGGCGGAGCCGATCCAGGTGGTGGCGAGGGACTGGGGTGTGCGCTTCGAGTCCGCCTCCGTCCCTGTGGAGATGGAGGCGGGCGCGACGGCGAGGGCCACGGTAATCCTCGCGAACGCAGGGCGGCGCCGATGGGAGGCAAGCGACCGGTTCCACCTCGCCTACACGTGGCACCGCTGGGATGGGCCGGAGGCGCCCCCGGGCTGGGCCCCGGGGGAGCGCACGGCGCGCCTGCCCACCTCGGCCGCCCCCGGGGAACGGGTGGCGGCGGGCGTGGAGGTGCAGGCCCCGCCCGTGGCCGGCGTTTACTGGCTGAGGTGGGAGCTCGTCTGCGAGGGCGAGGGCTGGGCCCAGCAGCGGGCTCACCGCCGAGGGGACATGCTGGTGATGCCGGTGCTGGTGCAGGGCGGCAGATACCGGCCGCTCGACCTGTCAGAGCTGACCAACGTCATCGCGGTGACGACTGACGCGCAGCGGGCTCGGGGCGACTTCGACGGCCGGGGCCGCAGCTTCCCCGCGGAGTGGCTTCCGCCCGATCTCTCGGGCGCCCCGGCCAACCTCTACCCGGCCGGCTACTACTCGCAGAGCACAGCGGCGCCGATCCCGCTGCGGTTCCCAGGCGCCGAGTCGGGCCTTGGGGGCGTGGTGGCCTGTGCGGGGCAGACGATCCCGCTGGGCGAATCCGGCGCGCGGGCCCTCTGGGTGCTGGCCGCGAGCACCGCCGGCGCGCAGCAGATCGAGGCGCGGCTCAGGCTGGCCGACGGCGGCGTGCAGCCCGTCACACTCATCGTCCCCTCCTGGACGGAGCGCACGGGCCGGTATGTTGTGGGCGCCCACGCGCCCGCCGTGAGGAGCCTCCACGCCGACGACGCGGCCACGCCGGCCTATCTGCACTTGATTCCGATCCAGGCGCCTGAGGGCACCGCGGTGGAGCTCGAGCTTCCCCACGCGCCCTGGGTCAAGGTGGTGGCCATCACGGTTGAGGCGCCCTAGGGCCGGGGCGGAACATCGCAGACAGAGGGAGACGAGGGCTTGGCGAGCTGGCTGATTGAGAACGCGACGATCGTGACCGTTGACGACGCGGGGACGGTGCTGCCCCGCGGCGACCTGCTCATCGAGGGCGCCGACATCGCGGGCCTCTGGCCCGCCGGCCAGCGGGGCCGCGAGATAAAGGCCGACAATGTCCTCGACGCGACCGGCATGGTGGCGATGCCGGGCATGGTCAACACGCATACGCACTGCGCGATGACGCTGCTGCGCGGCTATGCGGACGACCTGCCTCTCATGCGCTGGCTGGAGGATAAGATCTGGCCGTTCGAGATGCGCCTCGAGGAGGACGATGTCTACTGGGGGGCGCTGCTGGGCATCGCGGAGATGATCCGGGGCGGCGTCACCTGCTTCAACGACATGTACCACTACTACGAGGCCACCTCCCGGGCCGTCCTCGACAGCGGCATCCGCGCCAACGTCTCCGGGGTGCTGCTGGGCTTCCTGCCTGACGCGCGCGACCGCATGGAGGCCGCCATCGAGTTCGCCGCCCAGTGGAACGGCCGCGGGGAGGGCCGGCTTGTCACCATGCTTGGGCCACACGCGCCCTACACCTGCCCGTCAGACCTTCTCGGGCGGGTGATCGAGGGCGCACGCGCCGCCGGCGTCGGGGTGCACATCCACGTCTCCGAGACGGCCCAGGAGGTGCAGGACAGCCTCCGGGACTTCGGCCAGACGCCCGTCGCCCGCCTCCGCGACCTGGGGATCTTCGACCTCTCACCCGTCCTTGCGGCCCACTGCGTCCACCTCACCGACGCCGACATCGCCACCCTCGCGGAGAAGCGGGTCGGCATCTCCCACAACCCCGGCAGCAACATGAAGCTCGCCTCCGGGATCGCGCCCTTGCCGCGGCTGTTGGCGGCCGGCGCCATCGTCGGGCTGGGCACTGACGGGGCCGCCAGCAACAACAACTTGGATATGCTCGAGGAGGCCCGGCTCGCCGCGCTGCTCCACAAGGTGCACGAGGGCGACCCCACCGCGGTGCCGGCCCGCCGGGCGCTCGAGATGGCCACCCGCGGCGGCGCGGCCGCGCTGGGCATCGGCGACCGGGTGGGGCAGCTCAAGGTCGGCCTGAGGGCCGACCTCGTGCTCCTCGACTTCCGTCAGGCCCATCTCTTCCCGGCCCACGACCCGATCTCGCACCTGGTGTACGCGGCGCGGGCCGGCGATGTGCGCACCGTCTTCGTCAACGGAGCGCCGCTCATGCTCGACCGGGAGCTGTGCACGCTCGACGAGGAGACGATCTTCGCGGAGGTGAGCAGACGCCTTGGGCGGCTGACCTCGTGAGCGCCCGCCGCCCCCCATCCCGGACCTCCGACCACGTTGCGCTCCCGCGCGCCCTCGCCGCCGCCCGCCGCCAGGGGCTCTTCGCGCGGCTCACGGAGGTCTACGGGGAGTTCCCCGAGACTCGGTGTGATAACTGCGCGCGCTGCTGCTTCGAGAGCCCGGGCATCTTCTTCGTCGAGTACCTGTTCCTGCTCGAGGCGCTCACGGGCCTGCCGAGGCCTCGGCGGGAGGAGCTGCTCAGGCGCGGGGTGGAGGAGTTGTTCTTCTCCTGGATCGAGCCCGCGCGGCAGTGTATGTTCCTCGAGGACGGTCAGTGCGCCATCTACGCCCGCCGGCCGCTCGCCTGCCGCCTCTTCGGCCTCGTCGCCCCCGAGGAGCGCGACCGGGTGGAGGCGGAGGCTAGGCTCGCCGCGCGGCAGGAGGCGAGCCGGCTGCGCCTGTTGGGAATTGAGGCGCCGGCGGCGGTCGTCGAGCGGTCCCTCGCCAGCTGCGACCGCGTTCGCGATCTCGCCGGCCGGCCCGTCCGCGTCGACGCCGACGCCCTCGCCGCCCGCGTCGCACACCTCGACCAGCGGCTGCTCGCGCCCACCGTGGTGCTCAACGAGTTCTGCTTCCGCTCGCTGCCCGAGCGGCTCGGCGCCGCCGCCCTTGGCGCCGACGCCGTGGATCCGATGCGCCTCCAACTCCTGCGCAGGGCGCAGCGCGGAGAGCCACGCCCGGACCTGCTTGACCTCGTCTGGGCCAGACTACGGCTTCCCCTACCCCTCAGGATGGCGAAAGGAGACCCTTGATGGCCCTTCGCTTCGGCCTCATCGGCTGTGGGGGCATGGGGCGCGAGCTCGCGCGCGTGCTGCGGGACGCCGTCGCGGACGCCGATGTCGTCGCCGCCTGCGATCCGTACGCCCCCAACCTCCGCCTCGCTCAGGAGGAGCTGGGCGCAAGCCCCGCTCCCTCCCTTGATGACCTGCTGGGCCGGGCCGATGTTGACGCCGTCATCGTCGCCACCCCGAACCACCTGCACTGCGACCAGACGATCGCGGCCGCGCGCGCTGGCAAGCACGTGTTCTGCGAGAAGCCCATGGCGCTCTCGGTCTCGGACTGCGACCGTATGATCGAGGCCTGCGACCGCGCCGGCGTCAAGCTCATGGTCGGGCACTCGCTGGGCCTGACCCGCGCCGCGCGTCGCCTCCGCGAGGTCGTCGCCTCAGGCGAGCTGGGCGAGCCGGTGTTCGGCCTGGCGACTTATCTCTTCAGCGGCTACACTGAGCGGCCGTGGGGGTCGTGGCATACCCAGCGACACTGCATCGGCGGGCTGTTCTTCCACATGGGGATCCACCTCATTGACCTGTTCCACGCCGTCTTCGGCCCCACCCAGCGCGTCTACTGCGCCGGCGGCCGCTACGGCGACCAGGTCCACGACCTCGACGATGCAGCCGCGATCCTGATGGAGTTCGACTCCGGCGCTACCGGCGTCATCTCCTGCGCCAGCATCTCCCCCCTCGGCGACCGCCGCCTCCACATCATCTGCCGCCGCGGCTTCGCCTCCTGGGACGATCCCTGGCAGGGCCTCTGCTACGGCGCGGACGAGGCCCACCTCACCACCGTGGAGGCCGCCGCCATCCCAGGCCCCGACATGCTCGAGCTGGAGCTGACCAGCTTCACCGAATGGGTGCTCAGGGACGCACAGCCCGTCCTGACCGCTGCTGAGGGCCGGGCCGCCGTCGCCGTCGCGGAGGCGGCCGATCGCGCCCGGCGGACCGGTCGGCCGGCCGCCGTGGCCGGGCAAAGCGCGCGCCCCGGCGAACCCCGCGCCGGGGCGTGAGGACGGCCTGCGCCGAGAACGGCCTACACGGGCACCACGTTCGTCGCGTGCGGTCCCTTGTCGCCCTCGAGCAGATCGAACTGCACCTGCTGCCCCTGTTCGAGGGTCCTGAAGCCGGGCATGGTGATCGCCGAGTGGTGCACAAACACGTCCCGGCTCCCGTCCACCTCGATGAAACCGTACCCCTTCTTGGGGTCAAACCACTTGACCCTTCCCCTCGCCATAGGGCACCTCCTCGTTTCGCGCCGGCCGGCCTGGCGCATGGCCCAGCTCGGCGCGAACCTCCTGCTGGAAGCAGCCTGGCGGACGGTAGCACAGGGCCAACGGGGGTGTCAAGAGGAGGCAGGCGGAACGGCAGCGGTCTGGAGATGGAGAGGCAGATAAGTGGTCGGTCGTCGGCCTCGGTCCGCCCTGCGGGCGGAAGGGCAGACAGGGCATCCGCCCCACCGGGAGGGATCAGCGGAGCAAGTCGGCGAGGTGCCGGCGGAAGGCGGGACAGTTGCGGTAGACGCTCGGCTCGCCGAGGCACCATTCCCGGCGGATCAGGTCGTCGGCGGGGACCCCCGGGTCCTCGTCATCGTCCGCGGTCTCCTCAGCAAGCAGGCACTCGGTTCTATCTCGGGAGAGGTAGGGACACGGCATCGGCAGGCGCCTCGGTCGCTCGGGCGGAGGCGGCTAGTTCGAGCCTGATCGGGAGTCGGTGTCGTCGCTGTCTTCGCCGATCTCCTTGACCGCCTTGCGGAACTCCTTCACCCCCTGACCGAGCGAGCGTGCAAGCTCGGGCAGCCGCTTGGCGCCAAAGAGGATCAGGATCAGGAGCAGGATGACGGCGATCTCAGTCGGTCCCAGTGTCCATGCGAACATCGGCAGCTCCCCTTTCCCTGCCGGCGCGCCAGCCCCGGCCCGCAGGTCTGCCTGCATTATACGCCCCCGGCCCGCGCCGGGCAAGGGCCCGCGGGCCATCCTGAGCGCGTTCGCGGGCGGCCAACCGGGCCCGCCCCGTGACGGGGGCGCCTTGACGAGGCGGGGGGCTTGCCATACAATAGCATCAGCGCCGAGGTGGCGGAACTGGCAGACGCGCTAGGTTCAGGGCTTAGTGGGCTTAGGCCCGTCGGGGTTCGACTCCCCGCCTCGGCACCATCTCCCTCCGGGGGAAGCCAGCAGGCGCGGCCGGCTTGCCGCGGACCGCTGGCGGCCGCCCAAGGGGACAGCGCGCTCGCCAAGGGCGGCACCGCGAGGCGTCAGTGAGCGACCGACCCAGCCCCAGCCAGGCCGCCGCGAAGCTCTCCATCATCATCCCGGTGTACAACGAGCGCGAGACGCTGGCCGAGGTCGTCGCCCGCGTGCGCGCGGTGGACCTGGGCGGGCTCGCGCGGGAGATCATCGTGGTGGACGACGGCTCCACCGACGGCACCGCGGAGGTCTGCGCCTCCCTGGCCGGCCAGGTGGACCAGGTGATCTCCCACCCCCGCAACCGCGGGAAGGGGGCGGCCGTGCGCAGCGGCCTGCAGGCGGCGACCGGGGACCTCGTGGTGGTGCAGGACGCCGATCTGGAGTACGACCCGCGCGATTACCCGGAGCTGCTCCGGCCCATCATTGAGGGACACGCAGACGCGGTCTTCGGCTCGCGCTTCATAGGGGCAGGCCCCCACCGGGTGCTCCTCTTCTGGCACATGCTCGGCAACCGCCTCCTCACCCTGCTGTCCAATATCACCACCAACCTCAACCTCACTGACATCGAGGCCTGCTATAAGGTTCTCCGACGCGAGGTCGTAGATCGCCTCCAGCTCCGCGAGAACCGCTTCGGGATCGAGCCTGAGATGGTGGCGAAGGTCGCCGCCATCCCCGGCGTCCGCATCTACGAGGTCGGTGTCTCCTATGCCGGTCGGACCTACCAGGAGGGCAAGAAGATCGGCTGGAGGGACGGGCTCTGGGCGCTGGCCTGCGTCGTGCGCTACGCCCCCCTCATCCAGCGCCTGCTCGGTAGGAGACCGGCCCCACTCGCGCCTCCCCAGCGGGCATGCCGCCTCCCCGAGCGGGGCGCCTCCGCACCCGCGGCGCTCCAGGCAGCCGCCGTCGCCCTCGCCCTGGCATGGCTGGGCCTCTCCGCCGCGCGGGGCGGGGTGCGCGCGGCGTTCGTCAACACCTGGGTCGGCGTGCAGACCGGCGCGCGGGCGGCCGCGGGCCACCCGGACGCGCGGCAGCAGTGGCAGGGCCCCTACTACGACGCGCTGGAGGCGCTGGCGGCGCGCGGGCTGCCCCGCGCGGCGACCGTCGCGGTGGTCCTGCCCGAGGAGGAGAGACCGGAGATCGGCCGCTCGCCGGCCCGCGTCTACGAGGCCATCTACCGGCTCTATCCGGTGCGGGTGACCTTCTTCTTCCCGGGGCCGGCTGGCGGCCGCGCGCCCTTCTGGTTCGAGTCGCCGCCAGAGCAGGTGCCCAGCGCGCCTCCGCTCTGGGGCCACGACTACGTGATCTGGGCAGACGGCCCGCCCCCCACGGCCCCGCCAGAGCACACGCGCATCCATGACAGCGGCGGAGTGCGCGTCTACGCACGCGCGCCTGGCTGAGGCTGATATGGCTGGGCTGGCGCGGACCGCCTTCGGGCTGGCGTTCATATGGCTGCTCGGCGCGCTGCTGCTCAGCGCCCTGGGCCTGCGCGCTCGGCGCTGGCCCCTGGGCTACGCCCAGCCCGCCCTCGACTTCGCAGTGGGCGCCGCGGTTCTCGCCACCGTGTGGACCCTGGCGGCCCTGGTCGGATGGCGGGTCGCGCCCGAGCTCATCTACCTGCTGGCGGCCGCGCTCGCCATCCCTGCGGGCCTGCTGGCCGCGGGGCCATTCCGCGGGAGCCGCCCAGAGCCCGAGGAGGCGCCGACCTCGAACGGCCGCACCGCCTCCCTCGCCCTGGTCGCCGCCGCCCTGCTGCTGCTCGTCCTCGTGGGCGGCGCGGCCCACGCCTACGCGACGGGCATGTTCTGGGATGGTCGCTACATCTGGGCCTTCAAGGCGAAGGCGATGTTCGCCGACGGGACGCTCGACCGGGAGGCCTTCTCGAACCTCGCCCGCTACCGCTACACCCATGTGGACTACCCTCTCGCCGTGCCCGCGGCCCAGGCCTGGCTCTACCAGGTGATGGGGCAGGTGGACGAGCGCCGCGCGAAGCTGGTGGGGATCGTCTGCTGGGCCGGCATCGCGGCCGTGCTCGCGTGCTACTTGCGCCGGTGGATGACCCTGCCCTGGGCGCTCGGCGTCACTCTCCTCACCTGCCAGATACCAGTGCTCGCCTACCACGCCGGCGGAGGCGGGGCCGATGTGCCCCAGGCTCTCTACTTCCTCGGGGGGGGCCTGCTGCTGGCCGACTGGGCGGAGCGGCGCCGCCCAGCGGACGCCGCCCTGAGCATGGTGATGTTCGGCGCCGGATCGCTCGTCAAGCCCGAGGGGCTCAGCATGGCGATTGGGGCGGCGCTCGTGTTCGCGATCACGTGCCTGCCGCGAGATCGGGCGCCGCGGCCGCGACTGCTGGCGGCGGCCGCCTCGGCCCTGCTCCTTGCCCACCTTCCGTGGGCCTTGCTCCGGGCAAGATGGGCCATCCCCAGCCCGCAGCTAACGCGCATGCACCTGCGGCCGCTGCCGGAGCTCGCCGAGCGGCTGGGCGCCATCGCCGCCTCCCTGTTCCGGCACGCGCTCACCTGGCCCGCCTGGGAGCTGTCGTGGGTCTTCGTGGCCCTGGGCCTGCTGGCCTGGGTGGCGTGGGCGCGCGGGCGGGCCGCGCTCGCGGTGCTCTGGGGCCTGCTGGTCTGGCAGCTAGCCATCTATGTGGCGATCTACGCCACCAGCCCCTATGACATCACGTGGCACATCAGCACCTCCCTCGACCGTCTACTGATCCACCTCGCGCCGCTGGCGATGGCCGCCGCCGCTTGCTCGCTCGCCGAGGCGGCGCCCAGGGCTTGACGCAGGCGGGCCTATGCCGTATCATCCCGGTGGGGCGCGCTGTGAGCGGCGCGCCGCTGGTGTCAAAGGGCGGTCACCACCGAGATGGTCGGCGGGCAACCGGTCACTAGCTCGCTAGACGCGTCACTGCGAAGGGGGCCTGCGCGGGCGGCTGGCGCGGCCCCGTGGCGCCCCTATGATGTGCTCAAGCGGGTCCTCGACGTTGTCGTCTCGGCCGCCGGCCTGGTCGCTGCCCTGCCGGTGGTGGCGGCCGTGATGGCGGCGATCTACCTGGAGGACGGTCCGCCGGCATTCTACACCCAGGCGCGAGTCGGCGCGGCCGGCCGCAGGTTCCACATCCTCAAGTTCCGCTCTATGATCAAGGACGCAGAGGCCCACTCCGGCCCGGTCCTCGCCTCGCGCGACGACCCCAGGATCACCAGGGTGGGGCGCCTGCTGCGCAAGACCGCTATGGACGAGCTGCCACAGCTCGTCAACATTTTCCTCGGGCACATGTCCTTCGTCGGCCCCCGGCCCGAGCGGCCGGAGCTGGTGGCCCAGATCGTGAGGGAGCTGCCCAGCTTCCGGCTGCGGGAGCGGATCCGGCCCGGGCTCACCGGGCTGGCCCAGGTGTACGGGCGCTACTACAGCGAGCCGGCCCAGAAGCTACCCTATGACCTCGCCTACGTCGAGCGCCGGGGCCTCGGGCTCGACGTCCACCTCTTCCTGCACTCCTGGCGTATCACGTCGCGGGCGAGCTGGGACAGCGACGAGGCGGAGCGGTGAGGGGTTCCCGGCTGGATCACGATATCGTCGTCGTGGGTGCGGGGCCGGTGGGGTGTGAGTGCGCGCGCCGGCTCGCCGCGCTCGGCTACCACGTCGCGGTCGTGGAGGAACACGAGAGGGCGGGCGACCCGGTACACTGCACCGGCATTATCAGCGCTCACGCCTACCAGGCCTTCGACCTGCCGATGGAGGCCGTCCAGAGCGAGCTCACGGCAGCGGAGCTCGTCTCCCCGGGCGGCGTCACCCTTCGGGTCGAGCTCAACGGGACCCGCGCCTACAGCGTGGACCGGGGCCGGGTGGACCTGGCGCTGGCGACGCGCGCCGAGCAGGCCGGCGCCGTCTTCCGCTATGACCTCAAGGTGCGCGACCTCAGGGTGGACGGCTCTGGCGTCACCCTGGAGGGGAGGTGTCGGGGCGAGCCCTGGAGAGCGCGGGCGCGGGCCGCGGTCCTGGCCACAGGGGCGAGGAGTCGGCTGCCGAGGCTGGCTGGGCTGGCCGCCGACCACCGGGCGATGTGCGGCGCGCAGGCCGAGGTGCCCGTGCCCAGCCCGGCGACGATGCGGGTGTGGGTCGGCCGGCGGCTGGTGCCCGGGGGCTTCGGCTGGGTGGTCCCGGGCGCGGATGGGTGGAGCCGGGTCGGCGTCCTCACGCGTGCCAACGGCCGGCAGGCCTTGCACGCGATCGCCGGGCGCGCGCTCGGGGAGGCGAGGGAACTCATCGGCGACGGCAGCGTCCGCGTGCACCCGGTGCCGGCCGCGCCGCGGTGCCCGACCTGCGCCGACCGGGTGTTGTCGGTGGGCGACGCGGCTGGCCAGGTGAAGATGACGACCGGCGGGGGGGTGTACTACGGGTTGCTGGCCGCCCGCGTGGCCTCGGAGGTGCTGGCGAGCGGGCTGGCTCAGGGGCGGCTCGATGCCCGCTATCTGATGCGCTATGAGCAGCTCTGGAAGCAGCTCCTCGGCCCCGAACAGAGGGCCGGACAGATCCTCCGCCGGCTCGCCTGCTCGGTGCCCGACGAGACCGTGGATGCCATCTTCCGCTCGGCCGAGGCCCAGGGGCTGTCTCGCTATCTGGTGGACCTGCTCGATTTCGACTGGCACGCGCGGCCCGGGGTCGGGCTGGCGCTGAGCATGCTCGCCGGGTCGCCCGACGGCGGACGGGGGCTGAGCTGGCTGAAGCGCCTGCTCAGCTAGCAGGCAGGCGGTGTCGCGCCCCGCGACATACCGGTGTGCGCACTTCGCGACAGGGGCCGCCTCTTGCCCTCTCTGCGCCGAGGGAGCGCGCCCGCGCGCGCAGAAGAGACTGGCCGGCAGCCGGCCGAGGGCCTCATGCGGCCGAGCTACGCGGCGGGCCCTGTCGCCCGCGAGACCCAGCGACGGAGTGAGACCATGAGGGCCGTTCGTTTCGGCACCGAGGGCTGGCGCGCGGTGCTTGCTGAGGACTACACGTTCGACGCGGTGCGGGCGGTGACCCGCGCCGTCGCCTCCTGGTTTCAGCAGCAGGGCGCCGGCGCGCCCGTGGCGGTAGGGCACGATACGCGATTCATGGGGTGGCGGTTCGCCGCGGCCGTGGCCGACGAGCTGGCCGCCGCAGGCATAGAGGCCCACCTCTGCCAGGGGCCCCTTCCCACGCCCGCCGTGTGCTTCTACGTGGTGCGGAACTCCCTCGCCGGCGCGGTGGCGCTCACCGCGAGCCACAACCCGGGTGAGTACAACGGGGTGAAGGTCAAGCAGGCCGCCGGGGCCTCAGTGATGGAGCGCGACGCCAAGGCCATTGAGGCGGAGGCGAATCGCCGGCTCCAGGAGGGGCCCCTTGAGCCGGCCCCCCACCAGGAGCACCACCGCTTCGAGGTGCGGGACGAGTACGTGGGCCGCCTCGTCTCCATGGTGGACCGGGAGGCCATCGCCGCCGCGAGGCTTACCGTGGTCGCCGACCTCATGCACGGCGCCGCCGCGGGGTACTTCGACGAGGCGCTGCGCCGGGCCGGATGCGCGGAGGTGCGCGTGCTGCGCGCCAACCCCGACCCCACCTTCGGCGGCCGACACCCGGAGCCCATCGGCGCTAACCTCGCCGAGAGCGTCGCCATGACCGCCGAGCCGGGGGTGGATATAGGCGTGGCCACCGATGGCGACGGAGACCGCCTGGGGCTGATGGCCCACGGCGAGTACATTGACATCCAGCGCACCATCGTCTTCGTCCTCTACCACCTGCTCAGGAACCGGGGCTGGCGGGGGAAGGTCATGCGTTCGGTCAACGTGACCTCTATGGTGGACCGGCTGTGCGACCACTACGGCGTGGAGGTGATCGAGACCGGCGTTGGGTTCAAGAACATGGCGCCCGCGCTGGTGGAGTCGCCCCAGGACTACGTGCTCGCGGTCGAGGAGAGCGGGGGCTTCGGCATCCGCGGCCACCTGCCAGACCGCGACGGCTCCCTCGCCGCCCTGGTGGCCTGCGAGGCCCTCGCCCACGAGGGCAAGCGGGTGTGCGAGGTGCTCGATGACATCTACTCACTCATCGGCGGCCGGCGCTACTTCGACCGCATGGACCTGCGCATCACGCCCGCCCAGCGCGACGCGCTGGCCGAGCGGATCGGCGACCTCGAGCCGCATGCGCTCGCCGGGCAGCCCGTGGTGGAGGTCAACCGGCGGGATGGCGCGAAGTTCCTGCGCGGCGACGGAACGTGGCTGCTGCTGCGGCTGTCGGGCACCGAACCCCTGGTGCGGGTGTACGCGGAGGGGCTGAGCGCGGAGGACGTCGCGGGGCTGCTCGAGGCCGGCCGCGAGCTGGTGATGACGACGCTCGGAGGATAGCCAGTGGCGCAGCACACCGATGTCCACGTTGTGATCCTCGCCGGCGGCATCGGCACTCGCCTGTGGCCCATCTCCCGCCGCGCCAGGCCCAAGCCCTTTCAGCCCCTGCTCTCTAGCCGCTCGATGCTCGCCGACACTTACGCGCGCGTCGCGCCCCTCACCTCACCGGCGCGCACCTGGGTGGTGACCGGCGCGGAGTTCGTGCCCCTGGTGCGCGAGCAGGTCCCCGGGCTGCCTGAGGGCCATGTCATCGGCGAGCCCCTGCGCCGCAACAGCGCGCCCGCGGCCGCCATGGCGGTGGCCCGCATCGCGCGGGAGGCCCCCGACGCGGCGGTGCTCGTCACCCCCGCCGACAGCTACATCGGCGATCCCGCCGCCTACCGCGACTACGTCGCCACCGCGGCCGAGGCCGCCGCGGAAGGGTTCATAGTCACCCTCGGCGTCGTCCCCTCTCGACCAGACACCGGCTACGGCTACATCCAGCGCGGCGACCGGCTGGCGCGGCCCGCCAGCGCGTACCGCGTCGCGCGCTTCACCGAGAAGCCCGACCGGGAGACGGCCGAGCGCTATCTCGCCAGTGGCGGGTACTACTGGAACATGGGGCACTTCATCTTCCGGGCCGGGCGCTTCATGGAGCGCTGCGAGCAGTACCTGCCGGAGGTCGCCGCCGGCGCGCGCCGGCTCGCCGCCACGGCCGCGCCCGACCCCGACCTCGTCGAGCAGGTGTACCGCGACCTGCCCGCCATCTCGCTGGACTACGGCCTGGCGGAGAAGACGCCGGACATGGCGGTGGTCCCCACCGCGCTGGAGTGGAGCGACCTGGGGACGTGGCGCTCGATCAAGGAGGTCGCCGCCCGCCACCGGGGCCTGGACTTGGGCGGTGAGAACCATGTCGGCGTGTTGAGCGAGAACTGCCTGGTCCTGGCCCGCTCGGGGCGGCTGGTGGTGACGGTGGGGCTGGAGGGGTGTGTGGTGGTGGACACCGAGGACGCGCTGCTCATCGTCCACGAGGACCGGGCCCAGGAGGTGCGACAGGCCCTGGAGGAGATCGCGCGCCGGGGCAGGGAGGAGTGCCTGTAGGGCGCGGGGGCGGGAGCAGGCTCCTGCTCTACAGGATGTAGCGAGCGAGGTCGAGGTTCTTCACTACGTCGGCGAGCTGCTCCCGCACATAACCGGGGGTGATCTTGACATGGGCGGGCGCGATCTCGGGGGCGGCGAAGGACACCTCCTCCAGCAGCCGCTCCATGATGGTGTGCAGGCGCCGGGCGCCGATGTTCTCGGTCTCGGCATTGACCTTCGCGGCGATGCGCGCGATCTCGGCCACCCCCTCGGGGGTGAACTCGAGCGTCACCCCCTCGGTCTCCAGGAGCGCGGTGTACTGGCGGATGAGGGAGTTCTGCGGCTCGGTGAGGATGCGCACGAACTCCTCCTCCCCCAGCGCGGAGAGCTCGACCCGCAGAGGGAAGCGCCCCTGGAGCTCCGGGATGAGGTCGGAGGGCTTGGTGGCGTGGAAGGCCCCGGCGGCGATGAAGAGGATGTGGTCGGTCTGAACAGGGCCGTACTTGGTCATCACCGTCGAGCCCTCGACGATGGGCAGGAGGTTCCGCTGCACCCCCTCCCGGCTCACGTCCGGGCCCACGCCCCGCTCTCGGCCGGCAATCTTGTCCATCTCGTCGATGAAGATGATCCCTGACTGCTCGACGCGAGCCACCGCCTCGGCCGCGGCCTGCTCCATGTCAACCATGCGCGCCGCCTCCTGGTCTACGAGAATGCGGCGCGCCTCTCGCACGGTCACGGACCGACGCCGGCGCTGCTTCGGGAACATGCCCCCGAGCATCTCCTGGAGGTTCATCCCCAGCTCCTCCATGCCGCCCGCGCCCCAGATCGGGAAGGTCATGAGCCGGCTCTCCTCGACCTCGATCTCGATGACGCGCTCGTCGAGCTCGCCGGCGAGCAGGCGTCGCCGGAGCTCGGTTCGGTCCTCGCCCTCGCCGGGCTCGTCGCGCTCCTGCTCGGGGGGCGGCTCGAGCGGCCGCTGCTGGAGCAGCGCGGCCATCGCCTCCCCCACTGAGTGCAGGCGCGCGGACGGTCGCCCGCTTCCCCGGCGCTGGAGGGCGTCGAGGATGCGCTCGAGGGCGCGACGCTCCGCCTGCTCCTTCACCTCTTGCACCTTCTCGGAGCGGACCATCCGCACCCCCGACTCCACCAGGTCCCGGACCATGGACTCCACGTCCCGGCCCACATAGCCCACCTCGGTGTACTTGCTCGCCTCCACCTTGATGAAGGGCGCGCGCGCCAGCTTCGCCAGCCGCCGCGCGATCTCGGTCTTGCCCACCCCTGTGGGCCCGATCATGAGGATGTTCTTGGGGATGACCTCGTCCCGAATGTCATCCGAGAGCCCCTGGCGCCGCATGCGGTTGCGCAGCGCGATCGCCACTGACCGCTTCGCCTCCTGCTGCCCGACGATGTAGCGGTCCAACTCCTCGACGATGCGCCGGGGTGTCAGCTCGTTCAGGAGTCGTCTCTGTGTCAAGTCTGCGGGAGTGCCCATAGCAGCGCCATTCTAGCACAAACCCCCCGCCCCCCGCCAACCGCCCGCGCTCACGCGAGGACGCGGTTGTGCTCGTCCACCCTCACGAGCCGCATCTGCCAGCCCCGGGCCTCCTGCTCGGTCATGTGGGCATAGGCCAGCACCGTAACCCGGTCACCCACCAGCCCGGTGCGCGCGGCCGGGCCGTTCAGGCACACCACGCCGGAGCCGCGCTCCCCCACGATGAGGTAGGTGATGACCCGCGCGCCGTTGTTGAGGTTCAACACGTGCACCTGCTCGCCGGGCACGAGGGCCGCCGCCTCCACCAGCGCGGCGTCGAGGGTGATGCTGCCCTCGTAGGCGAGCTGCGCGTCGGTCACGGTGGCCGGCGTGATCTTCGATTTGCACACGGTGATCAGCATCGCACCGACTCCCTTGCCGTCCCCCGCCGACACTGACAGTGATGCCCCGCCGCGGCCGGGCTACAGCAGCACGTTGTCTATCAGCCGAGCCCGCCCCACGTGCGCCGCCACCGCGAGCACGGCGCGGCCCTCCAGGCGCCCCAGCTCGGCGAGGGTGTCCGCGTCCCTCAGCTCCGCGTACTGGAGCCTCACCCGGGGCTCCTCGGCGATGATGCGCCGGACGCCGGCCAGCAGTTGCGCGGCGTCCCGCTCGCCCGCCGCGGCCTGCTCCCTGGCCCACGACAGGGCGCGGTAGAGCACCGTCGCCGCCTCGCGCTCCTCCGGGGAGAGGTACTGGTTGCGGGAGCTGAGCGCGAGCCCGTCGGGCGCGCGCACTGTCGGCACGGACGCGATCTCGAGGGGCAGGTGAAGATCGCGCACCATGCGTTTGATGACCAGCAGTTGCTGGTAGTCCTTCTCGCCGAAGTAGGCGCGGTCCGCCCCGACGATGCCGAACAGCTTCGCGCACACCGTGGTCACCCCGCGGAAGTGACCCGGCCGGTGAGGCCCGCACAGGCACTCGACCAGCGGCCCCGTCACCTCGACGAAGGTGCTGTCGCCGGGGGGGTAGATCTCCGCGGTGGGCGGCGCGAACACCAGGTCGGCGCCCGCCGTGCGGGCCTTCTCCAGGTCGCCCTCCAGGTCCCGCGGGTAGTGGGCGAAGTCCTCGCCCGGGGGGAACTGGGTTGGGTTGACGTAGATGGAGATGACCACATAGCCGCACTCCGCCCTGGCGCGCCGCAGCAGCGCCAGGTGCCCCTCGTGCAGCGCGCCCATGGTCGGCACCAGCCCGACCGACTTCCCTGCGCCCCTTGCCGCCGCCACCCTGGCGCGCACCTCCGCCGCCGATGAGACGACCTCCATGGTCACGCGATTACTCCATGAGCGCCCCGAGCCCCGCCACGTGGCCGCCCCAGAAGCTGATGACGATCACCGCGATGATGCCCGCAACGATCAGGTAGGCGAGCACCCCGATCGCGACCGCGGTCTGCTTGCCGCCGACATCGGCCTCGGACTCGTAGTACTGGGCGACGCGCTCCAGCGCCTCCTCGAAGGAGCCTGATCGCTCGGCCGTCGCAAGCAGGTCGAGCGCCATGCGGGGGAGCTGGCCGCTCGAGGCGATGGTCTCGGACAGGGATCGCCCCTCGAGCACGCCCCTCGCCTCGCGGACGAGGGCCTCCTCCATGGCGCGGTTGCCGGTGGCGGCGGCGGCCGCCACCAGGGAGCGGTGGACCGGTACGCCGGCCTCCAGCAGCATCGCCAGGGCCCGCGCCCAGCGGGCGGTCGCCATGCGCCGCCCGAGGCTGCCGAACCAGGGGATGAAGAGCTTCACGGCATCCACCGCCCGGCCGAACTGGGGGACGCGCCTGAGCGCCCGCCACCCGTACCAGAGCACAACGATGGCCGCGAGCACCGGCAGCCCTCGCCCCAGCGCCAGGTGGAGCCAGGGATGAAAGCCCTCGAGCACAAGGGTGGGCACCGTGGGGATGAGCAGCAGGGCGATGAGGAGCACCTTCGGGTAGAAGGTGTGCCAGCGGTAGATCTGCTCGAGTTCGAAGGCGCGGTCATAGTAGCGCGCGAGGCGCCCGGCGGTGCGCTCGAGCAGCCCCGATTCCTCGCCCGCCTCGATGGCCGCCATGGTGGCCTGGTGGAAGGCCGCGGGGTAGCGCCGCATCACGCTGGACATGGGCCGGCCGGCGGCCGCTGACTCGCCCATCTCACGCGCGGCGCGCCGCAGGATCGGGTTACCCGTCTGGTTGGCCAGTGTCTCCATCGCCTCGACGATGCTCATGCCGGCCTGGAGCAGCGCCGCCAGGGAGGAGAAGTAGCTGCCGAGGGCCTTGCTGCTGACCGGGAAGAACACCGGCGCCAGCGCGGTCCGCACCGCGGCGGCGAGCGGCCCTTCGCCGGCCGCGGGCCGCTCGGCGCGGACGCGGGTGACGATGTAGCCCTTGGCCTGGAGCTGGCGGGCGGCAGCCCGGGCGTTGTCGGCCTGCAGGCGCCCGCGCTCCAGGGAGCCCGTCGGGCCCCTCGCCTCATAGCGGAAGGTGGGCACGTACCCCCTGCTCCTCTCGCAGCCGCGCCGCGATGCTGGCCGCCGTCTCTCCGCCCGGCCCCGCCAGATCGGGCGCCAGCTCTGCCAGCGGAACCATCACGAAGGCCCGCTCCCACATGCGGGGATGGGGCACCTCCAGGTCGCCCTCCTGCACCCGCTCCTCGCCCACCAGCAGCACGTCAATGTCAATCTCCCTCGGCCCCCAGCGCTCCCGCCGCGTCCGGCCCACCTCGGCCTCGATGCGCTTCACCGCCTCCAGCAGCGCCCCGGCGCGCAGGCAGTCGGCGATCTCCACCTCGACCACCATGTTCAGGAACGCGGGCTGGTCGGTCACGCCCATCGGCTCCGTCTCATAGACGCTGGAGGCGCGCAGGAGGTTCACACCCGGCAGGGCGCGGATGTGCGCGACCGCGCGGCGGAGGCTTGCCCGCCGATCGCCGAGGTTCGCGCCGAGACCGAGGTATGCCCGCCGCGGCATCTCACCCCCGCGCGTCCGCCCACTGATGGTCGCTCTCGGGCGGCTCGTGCACGACGCGGACGATGGCGTCGGCCACCCGCGCCACGCGGGCCATCTCGCGGACGTCGTGCACGCGGACGATGTCCGCGCCGGCGGCGATCGCGAGCGCCACCGTCGCCGCGGTGCCCTCGACGCGCTCGCCCGGCGGCAGATCGAGGATGGCGCCGATCATGGACTTGCGCGAGGCGCCCACCATCACGGGCAGACCGAGGCAGCGGAACTCCCGCAGCCGCCGCAAGATCTCGAGGTTGTGCTCCAGCGTCTTGCCGAACCCGATCCCCGGGTCAATGACGAGCTGATCCCTCCCGATGCCCGCGGCCTCGGCGGCGGCGACGCCCTCCTCGAGGTAGTCGCTGATCTCGCCGATGACATCCGCATACCGGGGGTCCTGCTGCATATCCCGCGGGGCGCCGCGCATGTGCATGACGATGACCGCCGCCCCGGCCTCCGCCGCGGCGGCCGGCATCCCCGGGTCGGCGTGCAGGCCGCTGACGTCGTTGACGATGGTCGCGCCCCGCGCCAGCGCCTCCCTCGCCACCGCCGACTTGTAGGTGTCAATGGAGATAGGCGCCTCCACCGCCGATGCCAGCCCCTCCACCACCGGCAACACCCGGGCCAGCTCCTCCTCCAGGCTGACGGGATCGGCGCCAGGCCGGGTGGACTCGCCGCCGATGTCGAGGATATCCGCTCCCTCTGCGGTCATTCGCCTGCCCTGCTCGACCGCCATCTCCACCTGCCCTGCCAGCCCATCTCCCGAGAAGGAGTCGGGCGTAACGTTGACGATCCCCATCAGCAGCGTCCTCTCGCCCAGGGGCAGCGCGTGCCGCCCGCAGCGCAGCACCCGACGGGGCGAGGCCACGAACCCGGCCAGCGCGGCCGCCATGAGCGCCCCCGCCTCTCCAGGCGAGCCGGTTGACGCGGCCAGCGTGTCGGCGGCGCGCCGCAGCGCCTCCATCGGCCCCAGCATCACCACCTCGACCAGATCAGGCGAGGACCGGCCGGCCACCCGCGTCAGCGCGCATACGGCCCCCGCCGCCCGCCCGGCCTGCTGCAGCGCCTGCGCGCCCTCGAGCGATACCGGCCCCAGCAGCACCGCCCGCCCCAGGCCGCGGGCGACGACGCGGGCGACCGCCTCCGCGTCCGCGCCCCGCGCGTAGAGCTCGGCCACTACCTCGTCGGCAGCCAGCGAATCGAGCACCCGCACCCTGAGCCTCGTCTGCCTCACCGCGCCTCCTCCGCGCCCGCTCCGACCGCCTGCTCCACGGGCCGCCTGAGGGTCCGCCGGTCGGCGAACCCCCGGGCCGACCACGAGGTGGGGGTGACCCTCACCGTCACCGCCCCGTATTGGTCAGTCCTCATGATCTTCGCCCCCACACGCTCCAGCTCCCGCAGCATCTCCGCCGAGGGATGGCCGAATGGGTTGCCATCACCTACGCTGATCACGGCCAGCTCGGGGGCCACCGCCTCCAGGAACTCGAGGGCGGCCGAGCGCTCAGAGCCGTGGTGGGGCACCTTCAGGATGGCGCTGCGCACCTCGCTCCCCAGGCGGGCCATGCGCAGCACCCCCACGCGGTCTATGTCCCCGGTCAGCAGCACGCTCATCTCCCCGTGGACGAGGCGCAGCACGACCGAGTTGTCGTTGGCGTCCGAGCCGGTGCCCACCAGCCGCGGGTCGGGCGGGTTCAGCACATCGGCGTAGACCCCGCCGCCCAGGTTGATCCGCTGCCCCTCGGTCGCCCGGTGCACGGGGATGTCGCGCTCCGCGAGGGCCTCTCGCAGGCGCGCGTAGCTGCGGCTCTCATCCTGAAGCATGGGGTCGAGCACCAGCCCGACGGGCACCGCCTCGACGACCGCGGCCAGCCCGCCGACGTGGTCCTCATGGGGGTGGGTGATGACGAGCACGTCGAGCCGCCTCACACCCCGGGCCATGAGCGCGGGCACAACGACCTCCCGCCCCACATCCCACCCGGAGGTGGGCCGGGCGGCGCCCCCGCCGTCCACCAGCATCGTCCGGCCGCCGGGCGCCTGCACGAGGATGCTGTCGCCCTGCCCGACGTCCAGCACGGTGACGATCAGGTCGTCGGACAGCTCGCCCCAGGCCAGCCACCAGAAGGCGGCCGCCGCCACCAGCAGGAAGAGCAGCAGGAGGCGCTCTCGGCTCAACCTCACGCCGAAGCCTCCTCAGCGCCGGCCACGACGGCCGGCGCCGCGGCGGGCTCCCGGGCCTCCGGGCGCCCCCCTGACCATCGGCCCAGCGCCCACCCGGCCGCCAGCAGGGCGAGGTACCAGCCGATGACGAACCAGATGCTGGGCCGGCCCACGGTGAGCGAGGCGCCCGGCAGGCCGGCGAAGCCGCCACTGACCCACACCAGCCCGCGCGCCGCGCCGCCTGTCACCCAGCCGGCGGCCGACGCCAACCAGGGGAGGGCGAGGCCGAGGATACAGGTGAGCATCCCCGCCGCCAGCACCACCGCCGCCAGTGGGATGGCGAGCAGGTTGGCGCCGAAGCCCGCCACCGGCGCCTCCCCGTAGTGCCACATGAGGATCGGGAACGTCGCCGCCTGCGCGGCCACGGTGGCGGCCACGATCATCGCGAGCCACCCGGGGAGCCAACGCAGCAGCGGCTGCATCTTCGGCGACAGATAGATGATCGCCCCCACCGCGGCGAACGAGAGCTGGAAGCCAGGGGTGAGCAGCGCGGCCGGCCGCGCCACGAGCACGCCGAGGGCGGCCGCCGCGAGCAGGGAGTACCGGTCCACGTTGAGGCCATGCTCGCGCGCCACCGCGGGGACGCGGCGCAGCGCGAGCGCCAGCCCGACCAGCACCCCCATGATCGCCGCCCTGGTGACCGCCTGTCCTCCCTCGGTGAGGATCGCGTAGTAGGTCACCACCGCCATGCCGAGCAGCGCCGCGCTCAGCCCTGGGCGAAGCGCGATGCGCCCGCGGCCGCTCAGCGGCCACTGGGCCTGGCGTTCCTCCCGCCACCGCCGCCAGCCCGCGGCCAGCGCGCCAGGCAGGAACACCATGCCGAACACCATCGAGACCATCGCGCCGGAGACCACGAGCAGATGGATGGTGCCCGCGCGCCGGAAGACCTCCACCAACGCCGCCGGGGGCGGCGCCGCGTGCACGCCGAAGATGACCCCCGCCGTCACTGCGGCTGCGGTCTCGCGGTAGGGCCCGCCTACGTGGCGCTCCAGCACCGCCAGCGCGCGGCGCTGCGCGGCGTAGGCGTGGGAGGCCATCGGCCCCAGCCGGCCCGGCCCGAGGGGCTCGGCAAGCTCCTGCGCGCCCACCACCATCACCGCGGAGACACCGAGGGAGGCGAGCCGCACCGCCTCCGCCCTCCCCCCCGGGTTCCGTGCCTCCCGAACCCCCCGCAGCCGGCCAGTCAGCCGCCAGCGCTCGCCGCGCCTGACCGGCTCCGGGCTGCGCATCACCACGTAGACCCGCCCGGCGGCCGGCTGCGGCCGCCCGCCCTCCTCATGGGCCTCGACCGCGAGCACGAAGCGCCACAATCCATCGCGGTAGCGGGGCGCCCCCGCGACCGTCCCGACGAGGGTGCGGCCGCCCGGAGGGAGATGGGCCACATCCCCCGCGGGTGGCGCCTGCGCGGCCGCGGCGAGCAGCGCGCCGGCGGCCCCTGCCCCGGCGAGTGCGCCCGCCCCCACCCAGGAGAGTCGGCAGCGCAGAAGCCAGCCCGCGGCGGCGACGCCAAGCGGAACTGCCCCGGCCAGGGCCGCGGGGACGCCCCAGCGGTGCCCCAGCGCCACCCCGAGCGCGAGCGCGCCCGTCACCATCAGCAGCGGTCGGTTCGCCAGCTCGCCCATCACTCCGGCGGCCTTCTTCGCTCACCAACCGCTTCTCTCCTCCGCATCCCCGAGCGTGCACCCCGCGCCGCAGCCCGCCCGGGCCTTGTCGCATTCCCGAACATGGCGCGCAGGACTCCGACCGTCGCGCCGCCAAACTCACTGAGCGAATCCTGAACCACGGAGGCCGACCGATGAGGATCTCGTCTGTGCTGCTCGGGCTCTACGCCGTGCTGCTGCTTGCGCTGCCGGGCGACCTGGGCTGTGGCCAGCCGCCGGCCGACCGCGAGCCCGGGGGCGAGGTGCAACTCCCGCCCCCCGCCACTCAGGGAGAGATGTCGGTCGAGGAGACGATGGCCAAGCGTCGTTCGGTCCGCAGTTACCGGCCCGATCCCCTGACGCCGGAGCAGATCGGCCAGCTTCTGTGGGCGGCTCAGGGCATCACGCTGCCGGAGCAGGGTTTCCGCACCGCGCCCTCGGCGGGGGCGATCTACCCGCTTCGCGTCTACGCCGCCACGCCAGAGGGGCTGTTCCGCTATCTGCCCCAGGGCCACCGGCTGGCGCAGCTCTCGCGCGAGGATGTCCGGGGCGCCCTCTCCCGCGCCTGCTTCGGGCAGGGATTCGTCGCTCAGGCCCCTCTGAGCATCATCTTCGCCGCCGACTATGAGGTGATCCGCGCGCGCTACCGTGACCGGGCCGAGATGTTCACCCATATCGAGGTGGGCCACGCCGCCCAGAACGTGCACCTGCAGGCGGTCGCGCTCGGCCTGGGATCGGTGCCCGTGGGGGCCTTTACGGAGGCCGAGGTCAAGGCCGTGATCGGCGCTCCGGCCAACGAGACGGTCGTCTACGTCGTCCCTGTCGGTCACCCGGCCTCGTAGCCAGGCTGGGCCCGGACCACCTCGATGAAGGCGAGCATGTTCTCCAGCGGCACGTCGCCCTCGACGGCGTGGGCGGGCGCGAAGATGTAGCCGCCGCCGCGCCCCATCTCAAGGAGCCGGCGAGTCGCCGCGCGCACCTCGTCCGGCGTCCCGTAGGGGAGCGTGCGCTGGGTGGACAGCCCGCCGTGGAAGGCGAGCCGGCCGCGGTAGCGCCGGAAGAGGGCCTCGACGTCCATCACCTCGGGCTGGAAGGGGTTGAAGCAGCTCAGCCCCAGCTCGATGAGGTCGTCGAACAGCTCGTCCACGTCCCCGCAGGAGTGGATCATCACGTACTTGCCCGCCTCTCGGACGACCCCGTACATGCGGGCGAGCACGGGCCGGATGAACTCGCGCCACACCTTCGGCCCCATCTGCAGGCCCCGCTGCTGGCCCCAGTCGTCGCCGTAGTAGACCGCATCAATGTCGTACTTGAGCGCCTCGCGCACCTGGGCCACGTTGTACTCGCCGATCGCCTCCAGCAGCTCGTGCGCGAACCTCGGGTGGTCGTGGAAGTCCATCATGAACTGCTCGAGCCCCCGCAGGGTCCACGCGCGCTCGTAGAGCGAGAAGCCGATCGAGAACACACGGAAGCAGTCCGGCCGCTGGGCGATCGCGCCGGGGATATCGCCGATGGCCCTGGGGTCGCGCGGGTCGGGGAAGTCATAGCCCTTGAGCGTCGGCTCTGGCAGCACCTGCCCGCGCACATTGCCGATGTCCTTGTCCACACTGCGGTCCCACACCACGCCGAAGACGTCCTGGTAGAGGTCGCGGCCGATCTCGGTGAAGCAGCCCACGGCGTTCCCCAGGCCCAGGAAGTGGTTGTCCAGCGCCACCCCCAGCTTGCCCGGGCCAAAGTGCGCCTCCAGCTTCTCGGCCGCCTCCTTCGTGAAGCCCATCTCCCAGGGAACGTAGGGCGGCGCCTCGAACTCCAGCGCACACCTGACGACCTCGCGCTTGGTCACACCATCGCTCCCTTCGCCTGTCTCTGTCCTTCGTAGGGCAGGAGACAGGCGCCTGTCCTGAGGTCTCTCGGCCTCGGCGCAGGCACGCTAGAGGCGCAGCAGCGCGGTGCTGAAGTAGCGCTCCGCCCGGTCGGGCAGCACGGTGGCTATGTTGCCCTGTACCTTGCCCGCGATCTGCCGCGCCGCCCATACGTTGGCGCCGGACGAGATCCCCACCAGCAGCCCGTGGTCCCGGCCGAGCTCGCGCGTGGTCTCGATCGCATCCTCGTCGCTCACCTCGAGCACCTCGTCCACCAGCGAGACATCCAGGATGGCGGGCACGAAGCCGTCGCCGATGCCCTGGATCTGGTGCAGCCCCGGCTCGTGGCCCAGCAGCGCGGAGGCGTTCCTGGGCTCCACGGCGACGATGCGCACCCCCGGCCGGTGCTCCTTCAGAAACTTCCCGACACCCTGGAGCGTCCCCCCGCTGCCCACCCCGGCGACAAAGCAGGCGACCTCTCCCCCCATCTGCCGCCACAGCTCCCGCGCCGTCTGCTCACAGTGAACCCGCGGGTTGTCCGGGTTCTCGAACTGCTGGGGGACATATACGCGCGGGTCCTCGGCCGCCATCTGCTGCACGCGGGCGACGGCGCCGGCGACGCCATCCGCATCGGGGGTGAGAATCAGCTCAGCGCCCAGCGCGCGGATGAGCTTCTTGCGCTCCTCGCTCATGCCCTCCGGCATGACGATCCGCACCCGGTAGCCCTTCAGCCGTCCCACCAGGGCCACCCCGATGCCGGTGTTGCCCGAGGTCGGCTCGACGATGATCGAGTCGCGGTTCAGCCTGCCGTCCCGCTCCGCCCCCTCGATCATCGCCCGGGCCACCCGGTCCTTGATGCTCCCCCCGGGGTTCAGGAACTCCGCCTTCGCGAACACGCGCTCGCCCCGCAGGCGCAGCAGCGGGGTGTCGCCGATCAGATCCAGCACGTTGTCCGTCAGCATGACCTCTCTCGCCCCGGGGCCGCGCGCGTCACCGCCCCGCGATCTCGAACCACAGGGTCTGGTGCTCCGGCCCAGCGCGGAAGCGCAGCCGGCCCTCCGACAGCTCGGACGCCACGCGCTCCCGGCGCGCCCCGGCGGCGTCGAGGGCCCACACCTCGGCGGCCGACAGGCGGGTCTCGAGGGTGATGGTCACAGGGACGCCGTAGGCCATCGTCGGCCCCTGGGCCCAGGAGTTGCGGGCGAAGGTGCGCTCCTCGTTCCACTCCAGCCCCGGGTTCTCGACCTTGTCCACGACGGTCAGCAGCAGCGACTCCGACTCCGCCGCCGGGCGCCCGTCCATGCTCGTCAGGGTCAGCGAGACGAACCCCCGCTCTGTCGGCTCCATCGCCACGGTGAGCCCCTCCAACGCCACCGACCGGCCGCCCAGGAATCCCACCACCGCCTTCGCGCAGGGCGAATCCACCGTGTAGAGCGCGGCCGTCGGATCCTGCGCCTGCCAGCGCAGCTCGGTCTCGGGCTCCGCAGGCTCCCGCGTGCGCTCCAGGGCCACCGGCCCGTCGCCGGGCACGAAGCGCACCGCGCTTCGCCGCGCCACCAGGTCCCGCCGCGACACCGTCTCCCCGCTCTCCGCCGCGCGCTCCCAGAACTGGCCGGCCCTCTCCGCCGTCAGCTCCGCGACCCGGCCCTCGGGCACCAGCAGCGTCTGCACTTCGGGCGCGGGCGCGACGCAGCCGCGCAGGAACATCTGGGCCGCCGCGGGGAAGAAGGCGTGCTTGCCCGGGTGGGCCGCGTGGTCGAAGAAGCCGGCGATGCGGTCTCGGTCCCAGCCGGTGTCATCGCCGTGGTAGTCGAAGAGGAAGACGCCGTCCCAGTCCTGCCAGGCGGCGAAGCTGAAGATCATCGGGACCGACTCGGCCGCGTACTCGCTGGGCGCCGGGTGGTCGTACTCCGAGACGGTGAATGGCTTGCCCGCCGCGCGATACATCGCCAGCCCGTCCAGCGTGCCGCCGTGTGGGTCACGCACCATCGCGGTGTTGCCGATGCGGTAATCGTTGCTGTCCCACGGGCGGTTCGGGAACCAGGGGTGCTGCCAGTAGGAGTGCATGTCCACCCAGTCGAGCTGCGCCTCCCGCCACAGCCCTCCGACGCCTCCATAGCTGGCCTGCGTGCAGGTCACCGGCGCCTGCGCGCCCAGGGTGTCCTTGATGAAGTCGTGCATCTCCCGGGTGAACTGGCGCTCGACCTCGATCAGATACTCCGCATAGTCGCGCCCCTGCGGGGTGGCGGCCAGCTCAGCCAGTGGAATTGTCCCCGCCTCCAGCGACTCCCCCGCCGCCAGCTCCACCGCTCCTCCGCCCGGCCGCACCGACAGATCGGCGAGCCAGACCTCGCCCTCGTCTCCGCCGAGCACGAAGGAGAGGCGGTTCCGGCCGGGGACGCTTCCGCGTGCCGTGAAACTGAACTGGTACCGCCGCCACTCCGGCACCAGCCGTACCTGGGTGTCGAGCCCGATGACGGTCCAGGGCGCATGGTCCAGCCGCGCGTTGAGGTGAATCCACCGCTGGGCCGGCGAGCGGGCGGCGAAGGAGACCGTGTAGAGCCGGCCGGGCTCGAAGTCGAGGCCGGTCTGATGGAGCTGAAGGTGCCAGTCGGTGTCGCCGATCTGCAGCTCCGACAGGCGCAGCGCGCGCCCCGGCGGCAGATCGCCGGCGCCGCTGACCTCCTCGGCCGTCATGCGGGCGGAGGTGGCCGCATGGGTCTCCAGGGACCAGGCCGTGGTGCCGTCCAGCAAGCGCGGGTTGCGCAGGATGTTGTCCCCCAGGGGGATGGCCTCCGCGTTCCAGGCCTCGAGCAGTCGCTCGGTCGAGCCGTACCGCTCCCGCAGGAACTCGTTCCAGCCGGCCCCGAGCAGGGTCTGGTAGTACTCGGGCAGCCGGGGGATCTCGTGGGCGGAGGCGAGCAGCGAGTGCTCGTTGGTGATCTCGATCAGGGCCACCGCCGGCTCGTCCACATAGCGGTTCCCGGTGTAGGGGTTGCGGTGGGTGAGGAGCTGCTCGGCGTACTGCTTCTGGCGCGCGATCATGTCAGGCACGAAGTAGCCCACCACCTTGGAGCCGTAGGGTAGCTGATCCGCGTCCGGGAACCCATCGGCCTCGATGAACTCCCGGGAGACGTGGAGGTTGATGTCTACGTAGATGCCGTTGCGCTTGAGCTGGTAGATGAAGTAGTCTAGCCGGTCCAGGCTCTCGGGGTCGAGCCGGTCGGTCGGCTTACCGTAGGAGTGTCCCTCGATATAGAAGATGTTGGGCGAGGCCCAGGAGGCGTCCATGTGGTGGAGGCGGACGGCGTTGACGCCGTACTTGCGGAGCCGCCGGGCGACGATCTGCGCGTTCTCCTTGGTCGGGAAGCAGCCCCCGGCGCAGAAGTTCACCCCCAGGAAGCGGACCCGCCGGCCCGTCTGGTCGTAGAAGCGGCCGTCGCGGATGGTGATGCGGCGGGAGTCGTCCAGCGGCGCGGGGTTGAGCGCCGAGACGTCCACCACCGTCGGCGAGCCGTCATCCCACGGGATGACGAAGGGGAAGGGTTCGGCGGCGCGCGCCGCGCCCGAGGAGCCGAGGGCCATCAGCACGGCCCCCACGAGTGTGAGTGAGCGCTTTCCCATCGTCGGCCTCCTGGCATGTCGCACTCCGCGGGCCGGCCCGCGCCGGCCCGCCCCGTCACCGCCTCACCTCCACGCCTCGGGAGCTCAGGTAGTCCTTCACCTGCCGTATGGTGAGGGCGCCGAAGTGGAATACCGAGGCCGCCAGCACGGCCGAGGCGTGTCCTTCGACGACGGCCTCGTAGAAGTGCTCCAGCTTGCCCGCGCCGCCGCTGGCGATCACGGGCAGCCCGGTAGCGTCGGCGATGGCGCGAGTCAGCGCGATGTCATACCCGTCGGTCGTGCCATCGGTCGCCTTGCTGGTCGGCAGTAGCTCCCCGGCCCCGAGGGCGGCCGTCTCCCGCGCGAACTCGACTGCGTCCCGGCCCGTGGGCGTCCTGCCGCCGTCCACGTACACCTCCCGCCCGGAGGGCAGGGCTGGGTTCGCATCCGCGTCTATCGCGACGACGATCCGCGCCGAGCCGAAGCGCTCGGCCGCGCGGCGCACGAGCTGCGGATCGCGGAATGCCGCGCTGGAAATCGAAACCTTGCTCGCCCCTACATTGAGCGCCTGCTCGACATCCTCCAGGGACCTGATCCCCCCACCGACGGTGAGGGGCGCCTCCACCACCGCCGCCACCCGCGCGACGACGTCGAACATCGTCCGGCGCCCCTCGACCGTGGCCGTGATGTCGAGGAAGGCGATCTCGTCCGCGCCGCCCTCGGAGTATGCCCTGGCCGCCGCCACCGGATCGGCCGCGTCCCTCAGGCCCACGAAGTGGACCCCCTTGACGACCCGCCCCTCTTTGATGTCCAGGCACGGGATTACCCTTACCACCTTGGCCTCCCCGACCGCTCGCGCCGCCCCGCTCACTTTCGGAGCCGGCCCCTTGGGCTCCTTCCCGCTTGCCAGAGGGTTGGCCCCGTCGCTATAATGCGGCTGTGAAGAAGCAGAGCATCGTCACGGGGGCGACCATCATGATGGTCGCCACCCTCTTCAGCCGGCTGCTGGGGTGGGTGCGCGACCGCGCCATCGGGCACTTCTGGGGCAGCTCCTCGCACACCGACGCCTACTGGGCCGCCTTCATGGTCCCGGACCTGCTGTACTACCTGCTCGCCGGCGGTGCGCTCGGCGCGGCGGTGATCCCGGTGTTCGCGGGGCTGCTGCGGGGCGGCGACGAGGAGCGGAGCTGGCGGGCCGCCAACACGCTGGTGACGCTGCTGGCGCTGGTGGCCGCGGCGGGGGTGGCGCTGATCGCGCTCTTTGCCCCTGTGCTGGTGATGCTCGTCGCGCCCGGCTTCATCCGCCGCGACCCCGCGGCGGCCGCCGAGTGCGCCAGCTACGTGCGCATCATCTCGCCGATGGTCATCTTCACCGTGCTCAGCGCGCTCTTCACCGCCCTGCTCCAGTCCCACAAGCACTTCACGGCGCCGGCCGCCGCGTGGCTGGTCTACAACTTCGGCATCATCGGCGGCGCCATGCTCGGGGGGCTGGCCGTCAACCGCTACCCTGGCGACCCGGCGGGCCTGGTCGTGCTGTCGGTCGGGGTGGTGGTCGGCGCCGCGCTGCTGGTCGTCGTCCAGGGACCATCACTGGCCGCCCGCGGCTTCCGCTACCGCCCCGCGCTGGACCTCGGCGACCCGACGGTGCGCAGCGTCATCCGGCTCTTCCTGCCCTACATGGCGGGGCTCGCCTTCACTCAGATCTGCCTGCTCTGGCTGCCCAGCTTCTTCGGCTCCTACTTCCCCCAGGGGGTCACGAGCCTGCGCTACGCCAATCGCCTGGTGGTGCTCCCCCTGGGGCTATTCGGCGTCGCCATCTCGACAGCGGCCTTCCCCACCCTGGCCGAGCGCGTCGCCGCCGGCGAGCTGGCCGAGTTCCGCCGCACCTTCTCGGCCGCCCTGCGGGCCGTGTTCCTGCTGTCGGTGCCGAGCGCGGCCGCCCTGGTCGTGCTGGCCGGCCCCATCGTCAGGCTGCTGTGGCGCAGCGGCGAGTTCGGCGAGACGGCGGTGCGCGCGGCCACCTTCTGCCTGGTGTTCTACGCGGCCGCGCTGATCGGGCTGGCCGGGCTCCAGCTGGTCAACCGCGCCTTCTACTCGCTGCGGGAGGTGAGGGTGCCGCCGCTGGTTGGGGCCGGGTATACTGTCGTGATCGTGGCGCTGGCGGTGGCGCTGATGCGCACCCGCCTTCAGTACGCGGCCATCGCGGCCGCCACCTCGGTCGGCACGAGCCTGGGCCTGGTGGTGATGTTCGAGCTCCTGCGGCGTCGGCTGGGAGGGGTGGACGGACGGGCCATCGCCTCCTCGTTCGCGCGCGTGGCGGCGGCCTCGGTGGCGCTGGGCGCGGCGGCGCTGGTGGTATCGCGGTGGTCGGGCGGCTGGCTGGGCGTGCCGGCGACAGAGTTCCTCGCCTCCGCGCCGCCCATTGATGCCGCGGGCGCGGGGCCCGCTGCAGCGGCGCCCATCTCGGCGGTGGGGGTGCAGGTGACGCTGAGCCTGGGCGCGGGGGGATTGGCCTACGTGGCGGCGCTGCGGCTGCTCGGCGCGGAGGAGCTGGGCAGCTTGGTGAGCATTCTGCGGCGTGGGCCTGCGGCGAAGCAGGCCGCGCCGGTGAGCTAGGAAAACCATGTCGAGCGCGCCCCGCGAGAGAATACGCAACTTCTGCATCATCGCCCACATCAACCACGGCAAGTCTACGCTCGCTGACCGCATCCTCGACCTCACCCACGCCCTCGGCGCGCGGGAGATGCGGGAGCAGGTCCTCGACCAGATGGACCTCGAGCGCGAGCGCGGCATCACCATCAAGGCCAGCGCCATCCGGCTCACCTACCGGGCCCGCGACGGGCAGGAGTATACCCTCAACCTGATTGACACCCCGGGCCACGTGGACTTCACCTACGAGGTCTCCCGCAGCCTCGCCGCCGCCGAGGGCGCGGTCCTCGTTGTGGACGCCGCCCAGGGAGTCGAGGCCCAGACCGTCGCCAACGCACACCTCGCCATAGACCAGGGACTCGAGATCATCCCTGTCATCAACAAGATTGACCTGCCCAACGCCTCCGTCGAGCGCGCCCGCGTGGAGCTGGAGGAGATCGTCGGCCTCGATGCCGACCAGGCCGTGCTCGCCAGCGCCAAGCTCGGCACCGGTGTCGAGGAGGTCCTTGAGGCCATCGTCCAGCGTATCCCTCCCCCGGAGGGCGACCCCGAGGCCCCCACCCAGGCGCTCATCTTTGACTCCCACTTCGACCCCCACCGCGGCATCGTCTGCTATGTGCGGCTCCGCAGCGGCCGCCTCCGCCCCGGCATGACCATCCAGATGATGGCCACCGGCCGGCGCTTCGAGGTCCAGGAGGTGGGCATCTTCCGCCTCGGGCTCGAGCCCATTGACGAGCTGTCCGCGGGCTCCGTCGGCTACGTGATCGCGGGCATCAAGGACATCGGCCAGGCCCGTGTCGGAGACACCATCACCGACGCCAGCCGCCCGGCCGACCGGCCCTTGCCCGGCTACCGGCCCGCGAAGCCGGTGGTCTTCTGCGGCATCTACCCCTCGGAGAACGAGCACTACCCCCTGCTGCGCAGCGCGCTCGAGCGCCTCAGCCTCAACGACGCCGCGCTCTCCTATCAGCCCGAGACCTCGGCCGCCCTGGGCTTCGGGTTCCGCTGCGGCTTCCTGGGCCTGCTGCACATGGAGATCGTCCAGGAGCGACTCGAGCGCGAGTACGGCCTCGACCTCATCGCCACCGCCCCCAGCGTCGTCTACCGAGTCCACACCCGGCAGGGCGAGACCCTGGAGGTGGACAGTCCCGCGAAGCTCCCTCCCCAGGACCACATCACCCGCATCGAGGAGCCCTTCGTCCGGGTCACCATCATGACCCCCGCGGCCCACGTCGGCCCTTGCATCGAGCTCTGCGAGGACCGCCGGGGCGAGTACCACTCCATGGAGCACTCCCACACCGACCGGGTGGTGATCAGCTACGTGCTGCCGCTCTCGGAGATCCTGCTCGACTTCTTCGACCAGCTCAAGTCGCGCAGCCGCGGCTATGCCTCCCTCGACTATGAGATCATCGGCCACCGCGAGTCCGACCTGGTGAAGCTGGAGGTGATGATCAACGGCGACCCGGTGGACGCGCTGTCGGTGATCACCCATCGCTCGGAGGCCCAGCGGCGGGGCCGGCTGCTCGTGGAGCGCCTGCGCAAGGCCCTCAAGCGGCAGATGTTCGAGATTCGCCTCCAGGCCGCGCTGGGCTCCCGGATCATCGCCTCAGAGCGGATCGCGCCCCTGCGCAAGAACGTGACCGCGAAGTGCTATGGCGGAGACGTGACCCGGAAGCGCAAGCTGCTCGAGAGGCAGAAGGCCGGCAAGAAACGCATGCGCCAGATCGGCAAGGTCAATGTCCCGCAGGAGGCCTTCCTCTCCGTCCTCAAGATCGCGGAGTGAGCCGCGGGGTAAGGGGCGGGCTGACAGAGGCCAGGCAGCTGGCCTCGGCGTCTACCTCCACCTCCCCTTCTGCCTGAGCAAGTGCCCCTACTGCGACTTCGCCTCCGAGCCCCTGCAGGCGGCCGGCGGGCTGCCCGCCGCCAGGCGCTACCTGGAGGCCGTGGGTGTCGAGCTCGACCTGCGCGCCGCCTCGCCTGAGTTCGCGGGCGCCCGGGTGGCCACCCTCTACATTGGAGGCGGTACGCCCACCGTGCTCCCGGCGGCGTGGCTCTGCGACCTCGTCGCGCGGCTCCGTCGCCGCCTCACCTGGGCGGAGGAGGTCGAGGCCACCGTCGAGGCCAACCCGGGAACCGTCGCGGAGGAGGATATCGCCCGGCTGCTGGCGGCCGGGGTGAACCGCGTCAGCCTTGGCGTGCAGTCCTTCTCGGACGAGGTGCTGCGCGCGCTCGGGCGCGCCCACACGGCCGAGCAGGCGCGACAGGCCGTATCGGCGATCCGGGAGGCCGGCTGCCAGAACCTGAGCCTCGACCTCATCTATGGCGCACCCGGCCAGAGTCTCCATCAGTGGCAGGACACCCTCGAGGCGGTCCTCGCCTGCGAGCCGGAGCACGTCTCCGCCTACGGGCTCACCATCGAGCCAGGGACCCCCCTCGCCGAGGAGGTGGCGGCGCGACGCGCCGCCCCGGCCGACGAGGATCTGTACGCCGCCATGTACGCCCTGGCGGCCCAGACCCTCGAGCAAGAGGGCTATGAGCACTACGAGATCTCCAACTACGCCCGGCCTGGGCGGCAGTGCCGCCACAACAGGGGATACTGGACCTGTGGCGAATACCTGGGGCTGGGGGCCGCTGCCCACACATACCGGCGGGGGCTGCGCTGGAACAACTGGGAGTCGGCCGCGGTCTATACTCAGTGGGTGGAGCGAGGCGTGTTGCCGGTAGCCGTCGCGGAGGGGCTGGGCCGGCGCCGGCGGGTGGGAGAGATGCTCATGCTGGGGCTGAGGCTGGCGGAGGGAGTTGCCGAGGAGGAAGTCGCCTCCCGGTGTGGCATGAGCCCCCGTGAGGCGTTCGGCGCGGAGATCGAGCAGCTCTGCGAGCAGGGGTTGCTGCAGTCGGCCGACGGCAGGCTGCGCATCCCGCGCGACAAGTGGCTCGTCGCAGACGAGGCCCTGTCGCAGTTTGCAGCCTAGCTCGCCACGGGCGGGCTGGGGGGAAGGTGGAGACGATGTCACGCATCAGCGTCGTATTGCTGGCGGGCGCCGCGCTCGCCGCGCTGGCGGCCCTCGGCGCCGCAGTGGGGCAGGCCCAGCTTGCCTCGCTGGTGGGCCCGGACAAGGTGCAGATCATCTATGAGGGTGATCTTGCGCGCGACTCGGGCGGCATCACGGTCACCCCCTGGGGCAGCGGCAAGGCCGAGTCGGTCCACGAGCAGTCCTACATCGGCCCCGAGGTCCTCAAGGTCACCTCGCAAGGGCCCTACCAGGGGATCGTGCTGCACCTGAACCGTCCCGTCGAGATCGAGGAGTTCCTCCAGTCCGGCCACGGCTACCTCGACCTGCGCCTCCTGCCCGCCCAAGTCAGGCGCACCAGGGAGATGCGGGAGCGCGCGCGAGAGCAGCGCGGACGAGCCGCGCAGCCGGGCGCGGCCGGCGCCGGTGCGCGCGGTGGCGCGGGCGCGGGCATGCGCGGCGGCATGGGGGCAGGCGGTGGTGGGATG
>CAYLPT010000138.1:0-2874 GCA_964385645.1 uncultured bacterium | reverse complement strand
CAGCCCTCCCAGCTCCTGCCCACCCTGGTGTCCCGCTGCCAGCAGGTCGCCTTCCGCCCCGCCGGCGCGGATCTGGTGGAGCGCCACCTGCGGTCGCTCGGCCTGCCGCCCGCCGAGGCCGCCAGCCTCGCCCGGCTCTCCGGCGGCCGTATCGGCTGGGCCAGGCGCGCGGTCTCCCGCCCGGAGGTGCTCTCCGCGCGGGAGGAGCTGCTCGCCCTCTGCCGCGACCTCGAGCGGCGGCCGCCGGCGGCCGCGCTTCGGCTCGCCGAGCAGGTGCGCCTTCAGGCGCTGAGGCTCGTAGAGGCCCGCCAGGAGGCGGCCGAGGAGGTCGCGGAGGAGCCCGAGGCCGAGGGAGTGGAGGAAGCGGACTTCTCCCGCCTGTCCCTCGACCGCGCGCTGCGCGCCGAGCTCCCGTGGTGTCTCGATGTGATGCTCTCGTGGTACCGCGACCGGCTGGCGGCCGCCCGGGGCGCGCCGCTCGTGAACGCCGACTGCCGCGCCCACCTGGAGCGCGCCGCCCTGTCCCTCGAGCAGGCGGAGGCGGCCCTCGAGGCCCTCCTGTCCGCGCAGCGTCAGCTCCAGCGGAACGCGAACATAGACCTCACTCTGGAGTCGCTCACCATCCGTCTGCTCGCAGCCCGACCCTGAGGACAGGAGGCGAAGCGGAAATGCGCGGTTGCGCCCTCTCTGTCATGCTGCTCGTGCTGCTGGCCGCCAACGGATACTCGGTCTGGCAGATCCACCTGTTGAGGTCGGAGGTGGCGCGCCTCGATCGTGCCCTCGCGGCCGCGGAGCCCGAGCGCGAGGCCGACATGCGCGCCCTCGCCGAGGCGGCGCTGGAGGCGCTCCGGCGGGGTGAGCTCACGCGGGCCGCGCAGGAGCTGGAGCGCCTGGGCGAGCTGATCGAGGAGGCGGGCGCCCTCGCCCGCCTCCGGCAGCGGGGCCTCTCCGCCCAGCTCGCGGCCGCCCAGGAGGCCGTCAGCCGCGGGGGAGAAGAGGCGATGAGCCGGGTGAGCGAACTGCTCCAGGCCCTGCCGCGGGGGCGGCAGCAGAAGCCGCCGCGCTGAGCGCGGCCGCGGAACCATCGCGCCGGCCCCGCTGTCTAATTGAGGGACAGGACCTGCGCCCGCGGGTGGGGAAGACAGCGGGTGTGGGTCTGTCGTGTCCGCAGGAGGAGCATGCACATGGAACACCCACAGACACCGCGCAGGTGCGCACTGAGGCTGGCGTGGATCCTGGCCGCGGCCGCGTTGGTGCTCGTGCTTGGGCTCACCGCGACCGCGTGGCTCAACCGCGCCTCCGGGGGCGCAGCCGTCGCCGCCTCCCAGGTTGACCCCTCGGCCCTGGAGGCCCTCGACGCGCTCGAGCGGGGGTTCAACTGGGTGGCAGAGACCATCAGGCCTTCGGTAGTCTTCGTCGAAGTCGAGCGGCAAGTGTCGGCGCCCGAGCGGGCTCCGCAGATGCCCCAGATCCCGGATTTCGGCCTGCCGGACTGGTGGAGGGAGTTCTTTGGCCCCGGCGTGGATCCGCCTTGGCGGCGCCAACCCCGGCCCGAGGGACCCGCCCCCGAGCCGCGGATCCCCATGGGCCAGGGTTCCGGCGTCATCTTCGACGCCTCGGGCTACATCCTGACGAACAACCACGTAGTTGAGGGCGCCAGCCAGGTCACCGTCCACCTTGCGGACGGCGCCTCCTATCCGGCGAGGGTCGTGGGCGCCGACGAGCTCTCTGACCTGGCCGTCCTCAAGGTCGAGCCCGACCGGCCGCTCCGGGCGGCCGAGCTCGGCGACGCCGCCGAGGCGAGGGTCGGCTCCTGGGTGATGGCCGTCGGCTACCCCTTCGGCGGGACCAGGTACGGCGGCCGCTTCGACGAGGCGATGCGCTACGAGCCGACGGTCACCGTCGGAATCGTCAGCGCCAAGGAGCGACAGATCGCCTCGCCCCGGCCTGGGTACCCCTTCCGCGAGCTGATCCAGACCGACGCGCCCATCAACCCCGGCAACAGCGGCGGGCCCCTGGTGAACATGCGCGCCCAGGTGATCGGCATCAACCAGGCGATTTTCACCAGCGCGCCATGGTCCGGAAACATCGGGGTGGGCTTCGCCATCCCCATCAACGCCCGCACGAAGCAGATCATAGACACCCTCAGGGAGGGTGAGACCGTCGTCAGGGGGCGGCTCGGCGTGGGCATCATGCCCCTCACGCCCGCCCGCGCCCAGGTATACGGCGTGGACCACGGCGTCTTCGTCGAGAACGTCGAGCCCGACAGCCCCGCGGCGCGCGCCGGGATCCAGGTAGACGACGTGATCGTCGAGTACGACGGCCGCCGCGTCACCTCGCGCGACGAGTTCGTCAGCTGGGTGCAGGGCACCAGGCCGGGCACCAAGGTGCAGATCAAAGTCATCCGGGATGGCAAGGCGGTGTCTCTGGAGGCGACCATCGGCGCGCTGACCCTCCGCGAGACGGCCCGCGAGCCGGAGGCCGCCGAGCGCCAGAAGCTGGGGCTGACCGTGGCGCCGTTGGAGGAGGGAGAAGCCGAGGAGATGGGCCTGCCCGGCGGCGTGCGCGTGCGTTCGGTGGCGCCCATGAGCGACGCCGCCCGCGCCGGGATCCGCCCCGGGGATGTCATCGTCAGGGTCAACCGGGACGCGGTCACCGACCTGAGCAGCTACCAGCGGAGCATCGCCAAGCTGCAGAAGGGAGACCCGGTAGTCATCCGCTTCTGGCGAGAGGGTCAGAGCGCCACCACCGAGATACCCGCCCTCTCGGAGTGAGGCGACTTGGCGCGGGGCTGGCCTGGTGGCCTGGTTCCGTGCGCCGTGGTGCTTGGCCCAGGGGGGGTTTACAGACCCCTTGGCCTGTGCTATACTATAG
>CAYLPT010000137.1:0-5282 GCA_964385645.1 uncultured bacterium | reverse complement strand
AGGTACACGCGGCCGGCCCGCGGTTGGCCGGCTGACCTGCCTGCCGACCGCCGGACTGGCGCACCGCGCCTGCGCACCGCCACGATCGCACACATGAGTCCGAGGAAGGCGATGGCGAAGAGGAGAGCGAGGAGGAGCTGGTCATCCCCGCTCGGCCCCACGCCTCCTACACCGAGGACCGCCGGGATCCGGGCGGAGGCAAGCAAGTAATACTCCAGAGAACCTGACGGAGCCTCCTCGGCGACGAGAGTAGCCGACCACTCCCCTCTCTTCGGGTCATCGATGAACACATTCACCGGGGCTGCGTCCGCACTGATTCGCGCTCCTGGGTACTCAGGCGTCACCTCGATGCCGGCCGGGTCCGTGAGAGTGAGTGAGACTCTTCCCGAATCCCATCCTAGGGTCACCAGGAGCTCTGCCATACCATCGGCATGGGCCGGCGTGCCGATGAGGAATCTCACCTGGTGACGCCGTTCCACTGAGGCGTGCTGAAGAAGAGTCGCCGGGTTGAAGGTGTGCTGACTGCTCTCCCCTCGCGCAAGACTGCCCGTCGTCTCGTACACCAACTGTCGACCGGCTCCAACGGTCTGGGCCGCGGCGAAACTCATCAGGAACTCAGTATACTTAGTAGCATTGAAGTAGCGCCCTCCCGTTCCAGGGGCATCCGCGATCCTACGAAGAACTTGATCGTCCACGTCCGCTTCAGCCCATGGCGCAACTACCCTGTGAATGGAGGAGGATTGTCCAGGGTCACCGAATCCAATCGTGATAATCCGTACGTTCGCCTCACGGGCACGACGGTAGAGCTCGCGGGCGTCGCTGTCTCGGAAGACCATGCTCGATGGAGACGCGGTGGGGTCGTAGTCGACCAGAAAGGCGTCACGGCTCAGGGGGCCGGTATTCGTCTTGCCGTCTGACATGAATACCAGAGTCTTCGGATCACCGCCGGCTCGCTCAAGCATGCCGATCGCCATCCCAAGCGCATCGCCGAAGTTGGTCGCGGATTGAGGTGTGAGACTGGCTGTCGCTTGTGCCACACGCCCCGTGTCGGAGGTGAAGTCGCATATCCTATGGGCATGCTCAGAGAACGCAACGACACCTATGCGGTGGGGTGTCGCATCGCGGCGAATCTCGTCATCCACTGCCTTCAGGTAGCCGCGCACTGCCTCTTGCAGTGCGTCGATCTTGGGAGTCCCGTCTGGCATCCTATCGCTCATGCTCCCCGAGACGTCGAGCGTCAGCACCGATGACCGGGGTAGGTAGACGTACCCTTGGAAGTTGCCATGCAGCTGGGTAGCACTGGTCACCTCGTGCCGGCGCACCTTCAGATCTTTTCGGAAGTTGCTGTCCCATATCTCGATCACGTTTCCTCGCACAGCGCTCACGAAGGCTACGTGGCCATATTCGTTACTGGCTGTTACCCCAAAGCACGCGATGGCCCCCGGTCGGGGTGTCTGGCCTACCCCGTATCCAGCGCGTTTGTAGTGATCGTACCATTCCCAGGCATCGCCTTCTCCCGAGGGGACGGGAAACGGCCTATCGTCGCGCACAGCGCGGACGAACCACGTGCACTGGCCCTTCTGAAAGCGGTTGTAGTCTGCACGATTGCGGTCGGTGCTTAGGTTGTACACGTTCCACTGAGTCCGTCGCGCGAGTTCTATGAGCCCCTCGTCGGGCGAGAAGGGCCCGTCAGAGTCAGCCTTGGCGGGGATGTGGACCGCGGTGGATACGACAAGCACCATGGCGCACAGACGGATGGCGAGTCGCATCGCAGCTAACCTCCATCTCCTATGGCGCAAATAGCACGCTCAGGCAGCTGACTCAGCGGCAAGTACTGTCCGAGACTGCCGGGAGCGTGCAGGTCGTCATGTCTGCGGCGCCTTGTCGTCGGTCTTGCTGGTCAGCAGCAGGCGCACTGCGCGCGCACACCACGGCCCGCTATCTGCCCTCGTACTGATTCGTCAAATGCCCGGAGTAGGCGAGCATGGCGCCGCCGGCGGCGGTGAGGGCGACGCCCCAGGATGGGGAGGTGTTGCCGCTCAGGGTTGTGAGGGCGAACAACACGGCCCAGGCCGCGACGAGCACCCCAATCACGAGGACTACCGACCCAGACCCCCGCCGGAAGAGGAAGATCGCCGCGGCCATGGCCGCCAGGGCGAGCAGCCAGCCATGTTGCGAACCGGAGCCGATTGACCCCACCTCGAGGCCGAAGAACGAGACCGTCGTGCTCGACCATGGGGCGAAGGCGCCGAAGAACGCCAGCACGGCCCCGATCCCGCCCAGGCGCCGGTCGCGGGTGTAGATCACGTCGTCCAGGCTCACCCACTCCTGGCTAGCGCCGTAGCGCCGCGCCTTGCGCAGGTCGCGCTCCTGTAACCCGTGTCTCACCCCTGCCTCGAGCCCCGCACCACAGACTCCGCAGAACCTCGCCCCAGGCGATGTGGCCCGTCCGCACTTCGGGCACGCTGCCATCTGCCTACCCTCCATTCCTGATGTGCACCGGGTGACGCGGGGCATGACCCCGCGTCGGGCCCCGGCCTCCAGTCGCCGCACCCGCCAACTGCTCAACCTCCGTGTCTGCGCGCCAGCTCCTGGTTGATATGATTGGCGGAGCTATTGGCGTCCACCATGCCGATGATCCACAGGATGGGTGTGGTGATGAACCCGATCAGCACAAACATGAGCAACAGGCTGATGCTGTAGAGCACGATGTACGCTACTCCCTTGCCGATCTGGCCGTTGTAGATCTGGCCTGCGCCCATGAAGAAGAACGACAGCAGCGTCGCCACCCCCGGATTCTTGTAGAACACCGGCGGGCTGGCGGTCCCTCCTCCTGACACAGCCGGCGGCGGCCCAGAAGCCGCCGGTGCCTCCTGCGCGAGCGGTGTCCCACAGGCGTTGCAGAACCGCGTTCCAGCCGGCATTACCCGGCCGCACGACGGACACGCAGGCATCTCGGCATCCTCCTCCTGAGTATGGCACGGCCCACTGCGGCCGCATCCGCCGCCATGCCGACAGCGCCGACGGCGCCGTCGCTTCAGCTCTGGGCGTGTCAGGGCACGTAAGTGTGGCCGAGCAGGGACTGCAGCACCCCGAAGCTGGACTCCACCGCGGCCCTGCTCTCTCCGGCCACCGCGAAGGCAAGTGTCCGTTGTCTACCCCCCACGAACAGCAGGCGGAGGTAGACGGTGCCAGCAGACTCTTTCACCTCAATGAGATCGGAGACCCCCACAGGGCGCCCACCCGTCTGCTGAAGGCTGATCCCAACCTGGCCCAACTCAGGCACCGAAAGCGACTCCACGAAAATGCGCCCGGTGACCTGGATGTCATCCCGGCTATCGGCATCGGTCGCGTCACGGTCGGTGAGAGCGATCAGCAGAACGTCTTCGGCCGCAGTGGTATACAGGCCGAGCAGCGCAATGCCCTCGGCCTCAAGGTCAATCTCGGTGGCGAGGAAGTGCTCCATCCAGGCCCGGTCGCGGTCAGATACCTCAGCCCAGTCAGCCGGGAGGGAGAACGATATGCCGTACAGCGGGAAGCTCTTACGCGCCAGGGACCCCGAGGGCGAAGGGGACAAGGAAGCCCCAGGCGCGCCGGCCCCGAGGCCGACGCTCACGGGCCCGCGGCCGCCGAGCAGGAGTACGACGAGCATGGCGCACAGCACTAGCCCCAGAAGCACGCCCAAGTAGCCTCTGTCGGCAGCGCGACGGGCGAGGGCTCGCGGCAGGGGAGCGCTGCAGCGAGAGCAGAAGCGCGCCCGCGCCTCCCATATCTCATTCCCGCATGCTGCACATGTCCTTCGAGCAGGTGTCACTGGCGTTCTCTCCTTGCCTCGAGTTCACCCTGCGCTAGCAGCTCCTTGCCACCTCGTGTACTATGACGAACCCCGCGGCGAGCGACAGCCCGAAGCCCGCCAGCAGCATGATCAGTCCGATCCCGATACCCATCCCCCCGAGGAAAGGGTTCAGATAGCCAAGGGCTTGACTAGCAGCCAAAGCGGTCAACAAGAGAAGTATGGCCCATGGGCTGCTGATAGCGATCACGCCCCCGCCACTGACCGCCCGCTGCTCGGGGGTTCCGATGCTGGCAACCCAGGCCAGGATGGCGACGACCACTGCGGATGCGGGGACGACGTATGCCATGCCCCATTCGTTCGCGACCGCGGGCACCAGTGCCGTGTTCTCCGGGATGCCGCTGGCCAGGGGCAGGAAGCAGCCCGCGAGGGCAACGAGTGCCCCCACATCGGCAAGCACACAGCCAAGCGGCCAGCGTCCCTCTCGCGGCGCTGGCCTGGGGAGCTCCCGCGGCGGGAGGGCACTGGGCTCCCCTGACTCCCGCTTGGCAGCACCGAGGGCGATCTCTGGCTCGAGCGTATCCTCCGCGGGCACGAGTTCGGGGTACTCCTGCGCAGCTACAGCCCGGCCCTCAGGCGCGCCGCACCAGTTGCAGAAGCGCGCCTCTGCCGCGATCAGCTTGCCGCAATTCTCGCAGTGCCGCCTCTGAGCCCGTGCCTCCGAGCTTGCCGGCTCGCTGCACCGGGTGCAGAACCTGTCCGAAGGCGCCATCCTGTTCCCGCACCGCCTACATCGCATGGACGCCATGTCACCCTCCCTGTCGCTCTGTACCGCTCTGAGGTCTCCTCCCCGAGCCGGCCGCTCCAAGCCCGAACACCGCCTTCGTCGTCTTGCCGGCCCTGATCGCGACCGAGCGCTGCCACTGCGCCGGCCCCGCGGTCTCGGCGTGACTTGTGTAAGCCGCCAGGTGGTACTCCCCAGGCGGGAGCTCCAGATGCCACTCGCCCCCCGGAGTCAGGCGGCTCCAGAGGGGCTCGAAGTCGGCGTCGTCGGGGCGGTAGAGGCAGAAGTGAAGGTCCCCGGCCCGGGCGTCGGCGGCCTGCACCACGAGGCGGCCCGTGTGGGCGATCGGCGCCGGGTCGGGTCCCAAGCTCACTGCCAGCATGACTGCGCTCCCACCTTCGGCCGCAGTCTCCGGGGCAGGGTCAGTGTTGGTTACCATGCCGGCAGGAATCTGCCCATGGTGTCGCCTGTTGACGAAGTCGGCGACCTGAAAGCCCGCGGCCTCGAGTGCTCGGCGCGCCTCGGCCTCGCTCATGCCGATCACATTGGGAACCACCAATGCCAGCGGTTGGGCAACGTAGAGCGTCACCGTGCTGCCTGCGGCTACCTCTGACCCGTGCGACGGCTGCAGTCGGACCACCGTGCCTGGCCTCACCCCGGTTCGATGCTCGTCCCGGCGCGTGGCCCGCAGCCCCAAGCGCTCCA
>CAYLPT010000136.1:0-16617 GCA_964385645.1 uncultured bacterium | reverse complement strand
CTTCCCGCCGCTGCTCATCCACATGGCGGCGGTCGGCGAGGAGACGGGGAGGCTGCCAGAGATGATGGGGCGGGTGGCGGATAGCCTGGACTTCGAGGTGGACAGCACCCTGGGGCGGCTCACGACGCTGCTGGAGCCGGTGGTGATCATCGTGATGGGGCTGATCGTCGGCTTCATCGTGCTGGCGGTCTTGCTGCCCATCTTCCAGATCAACGCGACCATGGGTCGCTGAGAGAGCGCAGGAACCATGAGCGGACGACGGAGCGCCTGGGCACGGACACGAGCCTTCACCCTGGTCGAGCTGGTGGTGGTGATGACGATCATCGCCATCCTGGCGACCGCGGTGGCGGTGGAGGTCACCAACCGGGTGCGGGTGGCCAGGCGGACGCGCGCCCTGCAGGACATCAAGACCTTCGAGACTGCGCTCGACCTGTACGCGGCGGACAACGGCGCCCCGCCCACGACCGAGCAGGGCTTGGCCGCGCTGCGCAAGAGGCCGAGCATCCCGCCCATACCCAGAAACTGGAACGGCCCCTACATCAAGAAGGACGTGCCCCTCGATCCCTGGGGCAACGAGTACGTCTACCGCTACCCCGGCCAGCGCAACCCCGACGGCTATGACCTGATATCCTACGGCGCCGATGGAAAGCCTGGTGGAGAGGACTGGGACGCTGACATCACCAACTTCGATGACTAGCCGGCGCACCGGGGGCTTCACCCTGGTCGAGCTCCTGGTGGTCATGGTGATTGTGGCGATCAGCTTCTTCGCGCTCCAGCCGGCCTTCTCGGGGGCCGTGCAGGGGGCGCAGGAGAGGGCGGCCCTGCGCCAGCTCTCGGGGCTGTTCAGCGCCGCCCGGGCGCAGGCGGTGGCGCGAGGGCGGCTGGTGCGCGTGGCCTCGGACCTGGGCGAGGGCGCGTTCTGGGCGGAGATCCAGTCCGACCCGAGCGGTGATCGGTCGGCCTTCGAGCCGCTCTCGATCCTGGGGCGGAGCGCGATCGCGCTGCCGGATCACCTCGCTGTCGTCGAGCTCTCCATCGGGGGCGTGGACGCCGCGCTCCCCCGGGCGGACATCTACTTCTACCCCGACGGGACGGCCGACGGCGCCGCCATCGTGCTGGCCGACGAGGCGGGCCGGGAGATCGAGCTGACGGTGACCCCGGCCACCGGACAGGTGAGGGTTGATGTCTGGTGGGGCTAGGGGGAGGCGGGGCTTCACCCTGGTGGAGGTGCTCGTGGCGACGGCGGTGCTCGCCATGGGCTTGCTGGCGGCGCTGACCGCGTTCTCGATGGCAAGCCGCGTGGCGGCCGCCTCATACAACGACACCGCGATCGTCTTCCTCGCTCAGTGGAAGCTCGCCGAGGTGCAGGTGGCGGGCTCGACGCGGCTGCGGCCGGGCACGACGACGGGGGACTTCGGCCCGGGCTACCCGGGATACTCCTGGCGGCTGACCATCGGGGCGCGGAACCGCGACCGCCTGGTGCCGGTGCGCTTGACGGTCTACGCGCGCGAATCCGGGAGACAACGTGCGGTCACGTTCTCAACCGCTCTCCTATAGGCATGCGCGGGGGGGCTTCACGCTGCTGGAGCTCTCCATCGCGATGACCTTCGTGGCCCTGCTGGCGGGGGGTATCGTGATCACCATCTCGACCTGCCTGAACGTCTGGGCGCGGGCGGACGAGGCGGCGACCCTCAACCAGGAGGCGCGGGCCGTCCTCCAGATGATCGGGCGGGACCTGCGGGATGCCTACCTGGGCCTGCACCGCACGGCCGGCTACTTCATCGGCACCCCGGCGGGCGATCGGGGCCGCTCGGATGCGCTCGAGCTCTCCACTCACTCCTCGGCAGCCGACCGGAGCGCGCTGCTGCCCGACGAGCTGCGCGCGCTCTGGGCGCAGGGCCTGGGCCCGCCGCTGACCGACTTCGTGGGGGTGCGCTATGTTCTCCGCGAGGCCTCCGAGCAGGGCCCAGCGGGCCTCTACCGGGAGCTGGCCGTCGTCCCCGTGGCGGCCCACGAGATGGTACACCGGCAGCAGATGACCTGGATGAAGGCGGAGCTGCTTTCGACCCGGGTGCGGGAGCTGCGCTTTCGCTACTACGACGGGCAGGACTGGTGGACGCAGTGGGACTCCGAGCTGTGGGGGAACCGGCTGCCGCAGGCGGTGGCGGTGGCCTTCATCATCACTGACGAGCGTGGACGTGCACACACCTTCCGAAGCATCGTGCCTCTGGCGGCCCGCTAGCGCGGCACGCGGGGAGCGAGGCGTAGTCCTCGTGCTCGCGGTGTTCGCGGTGGTGCTGCTGACGGTGTTGGCCGTCGGCATCACCGCGGTCGTGCGCGTGGAGCTCCTCTCCTCGCGGGCCGCGGTGCGCAAGCTCCAGGCCCTCTTCCTCGCCGAGGCCGGCATCAACCACGCGCGCGCCCTGCTGCTCTATGACGACGAGCGCGTCGACACCCTGGCCGATCCGTGGGGGCCCCTCCACGAGGAGACGCTCGAGCTGCCCCGCGCGCTGGGCCCCGGGTTCTACCGGGTGCGCGTCCACGACGCGGCGGGCCGCATCAACGTCAACCTGGCCGACCTCCAGACCCTGGCTCGCCTGACGGGCAGCCCCGAGATCGCGGCCGCCATCGCCGAGTGGCGCGGGCACGCGGGGGCCGGCCGCGGCTACTACGAGGGCCTCCCCTACCCCTATCTGCCGCGGGAGGGCGCCTTTCAGACCCTGGGCGAGCTGCTCCTGGTGCGCGGCATCACGCCCGAGCTGTTCCACTCGCGCGCGGGTGTCCGGCGAGGCCTGCGGGAGCTGCTCACCGTGGAATCCTCCTCGCTCAACACCGACGCCGAGGGCGGCCAGCGCCTCAACCTGAACTCCTTCCGCGCCTGGGACCACGAGGCCTTCAGGGACTCGGTGATGGCGAAGCTCGGCGCCTTTCTCACCATGTACGACGCCGAGCAGATCTGGCACGGGCTCAACCTCCTGCCCGGCAACCGCTACACCTCGCTCGCTCAGCTCAGCACCGTGGCGGGGCTCGACTTCGACAAGGTCGTCGCCATCCTGGACCAGGTGACGGTCGCGGACGGCCCCCGAATCCCGGGCCAGATCAACGTGAACACCGCGCCGCTGGAGGTGCTGCTGGCCCTGCCGGGCAGCTCGCCGCAGTTGGCGGCGGGGATCATCGAGCGCAGGGCGGACGCCCCCTTCCTGTCCTTGGGCGAGGTGGCCCAGGCGCTGTTCGAGCACGGGGAGGGGCTGGTATCCTTCACGCTGCTGATAGACCGGCTGACGACGAAGTCCTCATCGTTCATCATCGAGTCCATGGGGTATACCGAAGAGGGCGGGTACGCGACTGTGGTGGCGCTAGTGCGCCGCCGGGAGGGGGGCGTGGAGGTCGTCGGACAGTGGGAGGTGGATGAGCCGCTCTCCCCGCCGGAGGTGGGACTTGAATACGCAGGGCTGTTGAGGTGAGGTGATGCTGCTGCCCGGCGCCACAGTCGGCATAGACATCGGGTCGCGCTCGGTGAAGGTTGCGCTCCTGCGGGAGCGCCGCCACCTGGTGCGCGCGGTCCGCTTCGCCGAGGAGCAGCTCCCGCAGGGGTACCGCTGGGAGGTGGGGGGTGAGCGGGGGCCTCTCGTGGCCACCATCCGCGGCGCGCTGGCGAAGGCCGGGATCCGGGCGCGGGCAGCCGTCATCGCCATGCCGAGGCGACAGGTCACGGCGCGCATCAGCGCCCTTCCGCCGGCCGACCGGGCGGGGCTGCGCCGGGTGGTTGAGCTGGACGTCAGCGACCACATCCCCTTCCCCCTCGAACAGGTGGTGCTCGACTTCCAGCCCTTGGGCCCCTCCCGGGAGCAGGCAGGCCTGCAGGACGTGCTGGTGGTGGCGGCGCCCCGCGAGCTGGTGCGCGGCTACCTCCAGCTTGCCCGCGACCTGGGGCTGAGCGTGGTGGCGCTCACGGTGGATGCGCTGGGGCTGCACGACCTGGTGCGCCTGCGGGGCGAGGGGCCGCCTGGGCTCACCATCGCCATCGAGGTGGGCCACCGGGCGAGCACCATCAACGTCTCCGAGGGGGGCCGGCTGCGGCTGACCCGATCGGTGGCGCTGGGCGGCCAGCAACTCACCCAGGCGCTGCGGGACGATCTCGGGCTCGAGTGGCAGGACGCCGAGCGCCTCATGCGGACTGAGGGCCTGCACGTGCTGGCGCGGCAGCCCCGCCCGGCCCGGGTGGGGGCCTGGCTCGACAGCTTCTGCGGCGAGGTGCGCCGATCCGCACTCTCGGCGGGGCCGGCGGTGATCTCCCGGGTGCTGCTCGCCGGGGCGGCGGCCGCCACGCCGGCCCTGGACCGCGCCCTCGCCGAGGCGCTGGGGGCGGAGCCGCAGCGTCTCTCGATCCGGGGCAGCTTCCCACAGGCCGTTCTCTGGGGGGGTGACGAAGAGGCGGCGAACTCCTGCCTGCTGGCGATCGCGCAGGGCCTGCGCGGCATCGGCCGGAGCGCCTGGACGATCTCTCTTGTGCCGCCTGAGGTGCTGGAGGCCCGCCGCGCGCGGCTGGTCCGCCGGGCGGGGTTGGCGGCTGCGCTCCTGGCCGCCCTCGGGCTGCTCGTTGGCTACCTGGTCTCGGCGCGGGCGCTGGCCGCGCGCGCCGCCGAGGTGTCGCGGCTTCGCGAGGAGCTCGAGCTGGCCCGGGACAGCATGGGCGACATCGGGGCCCTCCGAGAGGAGCGGGACCGACTGCAGGCCCAGGCGGAGCGGCTGTCGGAGGCCCACATCAGGCGCTACATGGTGCTCGAGCTGCTGCGGGCCATCGGCATGTACGCCCCCGACGAGCTCGTGCTCACCCAGTTCACGCTGCGGGCGAACCAGCCCGTAGACATCCGCGGGGAGGCCCCGAGCCTGGGCGCGGCCGCTGATCTCCAGGCGGCGCTGGCCCGGTCGCCGCTCCTGAGCCGGGTGACCCTGGAGCGGGCCGACACCGCGACGGGCCGGGGGCCGACCGGGATCGTCTTCACGCTGCGGGGCGATCTGTGGACGGAGCGCAAGCCCCGCCCCGAGGCAGGCGAACTCTCGCCGATGCAGGGGCTGCCCGGGGGGGAGGGCTGAGCATGTCGCGGCTCTTGCCCAGGGAACGAGCGCTGCTCGCCGCGGGCGCCGCGGCGCTGGTGCTGTCTGCGCTCGTGTTCGGGCTCGCGCGGCCGATGTTGGCGAAGTCGCGGGAGCTGGCGAGGGAAGAGGAGTCGCTGCGCGCCGAGATCGAGCAGGCCGCCGCGATGCGGGAGGCGGTGCCGGAGATCGAGGAGGAGATTGCGCGGCTGCGCGCCGCCGCGGCCGACATCGCGCGGCCCGGCGGCTACATCGTCGCGCCCCAGCTCGTGCGCGATATAGAGGCCCTCAGCGCGCGCCTGGGCGTATCGCTGACACGGGTGCGGCCCGGCGAGCCCCAGCCCAGCGCGGGGTGCATGAAGTACCCGATCACCTTCGAGTTCGAGTCCAGTTACGACCAGATGGTGCGGATGCTCTACGAATTGGAGCAGCCAGCCGAACGGCTCTGGGTGGAGGGGGTGGAGATCTCGTCGGTCCGGGGGACGCCGGGGCGGCTGCGCACCGTGGTCCACGCGTACGCCTATGTCCTGGGCCCCGGGGATGCTGAGGAGGAGGGAGGGGATGGTGCAGAAGCGTAGCCCGCGCTCGACGATGCTGATGGTCGGCCTGCTCGCGGCGGTGGTGCTGCTCGTGTACACCCTCACCAGCAACCGGCCGCCGCGCGCGGGCGACGCCGGCTCCTCGCGGCGCGAGCGCCGCGCCGGCCAAGCGGCCGAGGCGTCGGAAGCGGCGCCGCTGCGCCCGGCGGCCCCGCCGGACGCCGACTTCGATCGCTACGCCCAGGTCGCCAGACTGGACCTCTTCTCGGTGCGGAGGCAGGCGCCGTCCCCCCCGAGGCGAGAGACCCTGCCCCTTCCGCCGGAGCCGCCGCGCCCGAGGCCCGAGCCGGAGCCGCGCCCAGAGCGGGAGCGAGGGCCAGATACCTCGGGATGGTCCTATGTGGGCTACATCACGGTGGACGACAAGGTGTACGGGATCGTGCAGAACGAGAGCACGGGGGCCTCTGAGTTCCTCCTGGTGGGCGGGCAGTTTCTTGGCGCGACAGTGACGAGCGCAACCAGGGATGAGCTGAGACTGAGGGCCGGCTCGAGGACGGTGACGCTGAGCCGGACGAACGACTACGGGCTGACGCCGCTGCGCCGGGGGCCGGCGCCCCCGGCGCAGGAACGGCCCCGTGGGTGAGCGCCGGCCCGGCCGACCGCAGGGCCGTGGCGTCTCCGCGGGCGGAAAGACCGAGCAGGGAAGGATGCTGGACATGACCGGTACACAAGAGCGCATCCCCGTCGGCGGACGCCTGGCCGGCGCAAGCGGGCGGGCGCTGCTGTGCGGCGCGCTGGCCGCGTGCCTGATGGGCCTGGGCCCCGTGCGGGGGTACGCAGGCGCCCCCAGGGAGTCCGGCGGCGTGCGGCTTCCCGGCCAGCGGCCGGAGGCCGCGGCCGCCGCGGCGGGCCGGCCGGCGACCGCGCCGGCCGCCCCGCCCTCACCCGCACCCTCTCGCGCGGCGGCCCAGCCGCCCAGGATAGATGTCGTGCGCAGCGGGGAGGGCACAACGCTCATCGGCATGGACGTCTACGGACTGGAGATAGACCACCTGCTCAAGACCCTCAGCGAGGCCGCGGGGGTCACCATCGTGAAGTCGGAGCAGGTCACGGGGCCGGTGACGATCATCGCCCCCGACCCGGTGCCGGTGGATGTCGCCTTCCAGATCCTGAACTCGGTGCTGGAGGTGCGCGGGTTCACCATGGTGCGGGCGCCGACAGGCATCTACAAGGTGCTCCCGATCAGGGATGCTATGCAGTCGAGCCTGCCGATGCGCTTCGGCCAGCGACCCGAGGACGTCCCGCTCAGCGACGAGCTCATCACCCAGGTGATCTCGCTGACGCACCTCGAGGCCCAGACTGTCGCCGGCGAGATCAGACCCCTGCTGTCGGCGAACGCGATCATCACCCCCACGGCAACCAACTCCCTGGTCATCAGCGATCTGGCGGCGAACGTGCACCGAGCGCTGGCCTTCATCGCGGACGCGGAGGCCCAGCTCTCCACCGGTCTGCAGATCTTCCCGCTGCGCTACCGGGACGCCCAGGAGATGGCCAGCCTGGTGGGCGCCATCGTCTTCGGCGGCGCCGCTGGCCAGCGGGGCCCGGTGGCGGCCTGGGAGCGGCGGGTGCAGGCCGCAACCACGCCTCAGGCGGCGCGCCCCGCCCAGGCGGCGGCCGCACAGCGGGGCGTCACCCCTGAGTTCTGCTACCCGGACGCGCGCACCAACTCACTCATCGTCCGCGCCACGCCGGTGCACCTGAGGCAGGTCGGCGAGCTGGTGGACCAGCTCGACCGGCCCATCAGCTTGCGGGACGCCTACTTCGTGTACCCGGTGCAGAACCTCATTGCCAGCGACCTGGCCCGGCTCGTCGCCCCCCTGGTGGGGGCCTCGGTGACCGCGGCGACCGGCGCCGGGCAGGCGGCCCGGCTGGCCAGCGGGGGGCAGACGACGACGGCCTCGCGGGCCGCGACCACCGCCGCGCGCACGACGACCACGGCGCGCCCCGTCGCCGCCCGCGCGCAGGAGCGCAGCCCCGAGCTGCGGCTGCCAGACCGCGACACCGGGAGGCTCTCGCTCGAGCTGGAGCCGCTCGCGGGTGAGCGGGAGCGGCCCGAGGCCGGATTCCTGGCGGCGCAAGCCGCGGAGGCGGCCCCGGCGATGCCGGCGCCGGAGGTGGTGCCCATCCAGACCGAGGTCTTCGCGCCCCCGGACATGCAGATACCGGACATGCTCACGATGCCGGCCGAGTTCGAGCCGGCCGCCATCACCGAGGTGCCGGGCGCGGTGGGCGCGCGGGCGACCATCGCGGCGGACGACAACACGAACACCCTGCTGATCTCGGCGCCCTCCGAGCAGCTGGAGCTGATCCAGCGCCTGCTCGAGGAGCTGGACGTGCTCCCGCCGCAGGTCTACATCCAGGCGGTCATCGCGGAGGTGGCGCTCAAGCGCGACAACTCCTTCGGCTTCCAGTGGCCGGGGCTGCCCACCCTGGGATCCTATGAGGGCGCGCCCGTGGGCCGGCCCTCCATTGACCTCGGGCTGGTGACCAGGGCCGCCGACGGCACGGTCACGAGGCCCCTCGGGCTGTTCGGCGAGATCACTGCGGGGGACTTCGCGGGGATCATGACCGCGCTCTCCCAGGACAGCCACGCGCGCATCCTCTCCGCCCCCACCATCTTCACCGCGAACAATCAGCCGGCCTCGATCCGGGTGGTCACCCGGCAGCCCTTCCCGACCGGCACCCTCACCACCACCACCGGCACCGGCGAGGGCGTGGCGGGCGTCATCTCCACCAGCGTCCGCTACGAGCCGGTGGGCATCCAGTTGCTGGTGACGCCGCGGGTGACCCAGGGCGACATCGTGCAGATGAACGTGCTGGTGACCGCGGACGACGTCAGCGATGTGGTGAGGGTCGGCGCGCAGGACTTCCCCACCACGCAGAACCGCCAGACGGAGGCCAGCCTGAGCGTGAAGGCGGGCAACACGGTCGTGCTCGGCGGGCTGATGCGGGAGACGCTCCGCCGCAGCGCCACCCGGGTGCCGCTGCTGGGGGACCTGCCCCTGCTCGGCGCGTTCTTCCGCAGCACGACGTCGGTGCGGGAGAAATCCGAGCTGCTCGTCTTCCTCACCCCGCGGGTGATGCGCACCGCGGCCGACGCGGCCCGCTACACTGACGAGAGGAAGGCGCGGGCGATCGAGATCCCCCGGCTGCTTCAGGGCCCCTCCTCCGGGCCCGCCCCAGCCGAGGAGGCCGGTCGGCGCTGAGGCAGACCGCTAGGCTAAGCCCCGCCCTCCTGCGTCGAGAAGAAGCGGGCGACCTCATCCCGTGCGAACTCGGGCAGGGGCCGCCGCGTGCCGGCCTCGACGAGCCACACCCCCTGCTCCGGGGCCAGCACGCGGCCGATCGCGCTCGCCGGCCGCCCCTGCCTGCCCAGCGCGCCCACGACGGCGTCGGCCGCCTCCGGCCGCGTAGCGGCGAGCAGGGAGCCGGAGGCGATAAGCCCCGCCCACTCGAGGCCAAGCGCCTCGCAGACCCGCCGCGTGAGCCCCAACAGGGGGATGGCGGAGGCCTCCACCTCCAGCCCCACGCCCGACGCCATCGCCAGCTCGCGCAGCCCGGTTGCCAGGCCCCCCTCGGTCGGGTCGTGCAGGGCCGTCACCCCGCCCGCCGCTACCGCCGCGCGCGCCGCCGCGACCACGCTGATGCCGGGGTCGAAGAGGAGGGCGCGCGCCTCTGACAACTCGGCCTCCGTGAGCCCTGCGGCGCGCAGGCGCGCCGCCGCCTCTCGGGCGAGCAGCGCGGTGCCCTCGATGGCGATGGGGCCGGCCAGCACCAGCCGGTCCCCGGGCCGCGCGCCGGCGCTGGTGACCAGTCGGTCACGGGAGACCTCGCCCAGCATGCACCCGACGACGATAGGACGCTCGATGCCCGCGGTGACCTCGCTGTGGCCGCCGACCAGCGATACGCCGAGGCCCTCGCAGGCCCGCCCGAGTTGCTCGAAGATGGCGGCGAGGGCCTCCTCTCCGGTCTCCGGCGGCAGGAGCAGGGAGGCGAGGAACCATCGGGGCTCGGCCCCCATGACAGCGACGTCGTTGGCGCTGATGTGGACGGCGTACCAGCCGATCAGGTCGGTGGCGAAGGTGATGGGGTCGGTGGTGGCCACCAGCAGCGAGTCGCCGAAGGCGATCGCTGCCGCGTCCTCCCCTACCCTCGGCCCGACGACCACCCGCGGGTCGCCCGAGGGCAGACGCGCGAGGAGCCGCGCCAGGAGCTCGTGGGGCACCTTGCCCGTCTTCACGCTGCTACCTCCGCTCTTCTGGGCCGGTGGGTTCTGCCGCCTTGGCGGGGCACCTTCAGGGCCAGGGGAAGAAGGGAGCGGGGACATCGGTGAACATGGCGATGAGCGTCCAGAAGACGGCAGAGGTGAACTCGCCGAAGATGAGGCCCAGGAAGAGGGGCCGGATGCGCGCATACATCCGCATCCCGCCGTAGCGGACGACCGCGCCCTTTACGATCCAGGCGATGAACATGGGGAACCAGAAGACCATCGTGGTCCAGGAGGTGGACAGGGCGTAGCCGAGCGGGTGGAAGGGCCAGCCGACGTAGCGCACGCGCATGGCGGCAAGACCCGCGGTGACGGCGCCCCCGAGCAGGAAGGAGAGGAGCGCGCCTGAGCGGTGCTGGGTCTCCCCGAGGAGGAAGGCGGCGTTCTCGCGAAAGAACTGGATGTTGTTTCCGCGGTAGGCGAAGGAGTACATGCTGAGGGCGCCGATGCGGTAGGGCAGCCAGAGCTGGATGGCCGCGGCGATGGGGATGGCGGAGGCCAGCCCGAGGGCGAAGACCCACAGCAGCCGGCGGCGAGCGAGGCCCAGCTCGTCGCCGAGCTTCTGGCCGTCGAGGAACCCGGTGAGGACCAGGCCGCGCAGATCACGGGTGAACATGGCGTCGAAGAAGGCGGTGCTGGTGAGCGTGGGGGCGCCGAGCGCGGTGGGAGGGAGCGCGAGCGAGGAGATGTCCATGGGTGTGAAGCATCCCTCGGACATCGGCAGGCCCGCCTCCGCGCAGCCCCGGGCCATGATGACCGCCTGCACGAAGACGTAGACGAGCAGGGAGAAGAGCGCGAACCCGAGCGCCATGCCCGAGCGCTGGAGCCACAGGGATGCCAGGACGAGCGCGCCCAACAGCCCCCACACGGCCGCCCGGTAGGGCATCATCTCCTCGCTGCCCGCCGGCCCCGCGCGGCCGAGGGCCCGCCTGAGCACGCCGCGGAGGTGGGGCAGGGCCATGGCGCCCAGATAGAAGACGAGCATGAAGTAGGCGCCCGCGGTCTGGTAGTCCATGTAGCCGTTGCCGCTGCCGTGGGGGGTGCGAATGGGGGGGAAGGCAAGGGCCGAGACGAGTAGGTCCTGGAGCTTGGCGAAGAGGTGGAAGAACCAGAAGCTGAGCAGCAGCTCGAGGGGCAGCAGGTAGAAGAAGCCGACCGCGCCCAGGGATAGATAGGCGTGGAAGAAGCTGATGTCAGACCAAGGGCGCTGAGTGAAGAAGGCGTTGATGTTGATGTCCACGTTCACGGCGGGCAAGGAGGGCTGCCAGTTGTGGAGGCCGTTGATGGCGAAGATGATGGTGGGGAGCGCGAAGCCGGTCCAGGTGAGCGGGTTGCTGTAGAAGGACCGGCCGGGCTGCTCGCGCATCATCTCGAGGGGGAGCTGGACGAGCGGGTAGGAGAGCTTCTCGTGGTCGCTCCACTGCCGGCGCAGCAGCGTGGCGAGGCAGAGGAAGGCGCCGTACACGGCCGCCACCAGCACGAGCCAGTGGGCGATGGGCCCGAGCCACAGACGCCAGGGGAGCTGCTCGTCGGGCCGGAGCCCCTCATAGAAGGCGGTTGAGACGAACTGCGTGGGCTCCCCGCCCGGGTCCCAGGGGACCAGCCAGGGGCGGATGTGGGGGAAGAAGAGCTCCTGCCAGCGGTTGCCGGGGTTGGCGTAGTAGTTGACGCCCACGAGGGTGGGGAGCAGATCCTCCATGAGGCCGCGGGAGGAGACCATGGCGGCCATCAGCATCATCACGTAGACCACGCCCAGCTCGGGCGGGCGGAGGGCCGCCCGGGGCGAGAGACGGCGGGCCGCCTTGTTGGCAAGCACGAGCGCGAAGAGGACGGCGATGGCCACCGGCGGGAGCTGTAGGAAGCCGATCATGATCTGACCGGTGACCAGCTCGGCCCAGGAGACCACGAGGCAGACCACGAACACCGCGGCCAGACCGACGGCCAGCGAGCGGGAGGAGAGCCCCACGGCGACGGCCGCTCCTTTCTGGCCGGGGGTGATCAGGCGGACGCGCCGGCTAGTCCGGCCGTCGGCTCAGCGGGAGACCCCCGTCGCGAATGGCATCGCGCGGCGGCGGAAGGCCAGGTTCAGCGTGAGCATGAGCGGCAGCCGGTGGGAGAGGCCGAAGAGCCGGCGGAAGATCCCCCAGCGGGAGTAGCTGTGTCTCAGGGCGGCCTTGAGGCCGTGCTCAAGCCTCTCGGGTGTGGTGCCGCGGGGCGCGAAGACGACGTGCCCGCCGTCGTAGTGCGACCAGTCGCGGTCAATGATCCGTCCCTCGGCCGCCATCTGGGCGTAGAGGGGAGTGCCGGGCAGAGGGGTGAGGATGGAGTACTGGGGCAGGTCTATGTGAGCTACGTCGGCGAAGCGCGCGGTGCGCTCGAATACCGACTCCTCCTCGTCGTCGAAGCCGAACATGAAGGCGCCGACGACCCCGATCCCGAGGTCGTGGAGGCGCTTGATGGTGTCGGAGAACTTCGACACCACATTGAAGCTCTTGTTGACCTTCTGGAGCGCGGCGTCCGAGAGCGTCTCCAGGCCCACGAAGATGGCGCGGCAGCCGCTGCGGGCGGCCAGCCGCAGCAGCTCGGCGTTCTCGAGCACGGCCGTGGAGGCCTGGCCCAACCAGGTCTTGCCGGCTCCCACGAGGGCATCGAAGAGACGCCGGGCGTAGCGAGGGTTGGTCATGATGTTGTCGTCCACGAACACGACATAGCGCCCCGGCAGCGCGGCCACCTCCTCACCCACCACCTCCGGCGGCCGGGCGCGGACCCGCCGGCCGAAGAAGCCGCTCACCGAGCAGAAGGAGCAGGCGTGCGCGCAGCCCCGCGTCGCCCAGACGGTGTGGGGCGCGAGGTAGTCGCGGGGGTCAATGAGGCTTCGCCGCGGCGCCGGTGCGTCGGTGAGGTCGGGGAACTGGGCGCTGGCGTAGATGCGCTGCATGCGCCCGCGGGCGAGATCCTCCAGCAGCCGCTGCCACTTGCCCTCCGCCTCGCCGATGACGACGGCGTCGCAGTGCTGGAGCGCCTCCCGCGGGCAGGCGGAGGCGTGCATGCCGCCGATGACGACGGGCGTGCCGCGGCTCCGGAAGCCGCGGGCGATCTCGTAGGCCCGGGGGGCCGTGGAGGTGAAGGCGGTGAGCCCGACGAGGTCGCAGGGGGCGTCGAAGTCCACCGGCTGAACGGACTCGTCGCACAGCGCGACCTCCACGTCCGGCGGGGTGAGCGCGGCCACCTGGAGCAGGGAGAGCGGGGGAAAAGTCGCCTTCAGACGCCGCGCCTGGCCCTGACGAGCGAGCGCGGCCTTGCGATCGGGCGATACGAGCAGCACGCGCATGTCGGCGCTCAAGAAAGCCCTAGCTTCCGCCCACCGCGCGCGCTCGTTCCTGCTCCTGGTGGTTCCACAGCGGATCGCCCTTGCGCCGGGCCCACTCGTACTGGCCGCTGTGGTACCAGGCGAAGTCGGCCAGCTTACCGTACTCGGCGGCCCAGGCGCGCACCTCGGGGGCGAGGCGGGCGATGATGTCCTCGGCCCCCGGATGAGTGGGGCGTGCCTCGCTGCCGGCGAGGGCCTCCGCGAGCCACTCGTTGTGGTCCACGATCGGGCAGGGGCGCAGCGGGTTGGGGTCTCGGCGGTTCACCTCCCGCACTCGCCGGAAGAGCGGGCTGTCGAGCACATCCCAGAGGCGCCCGCCGCGGGCGTAGATGTCGTGTATGTTCTCCTCCGCGAAATGCATGAAGACGCAGGGCTCGAGGTCGCCCCGGTAGTTGACGTGGAAGTAGAGCGTCCCCCCGGACATGCAGCCGCCGGTGAGGCAGCCGTCGTTCCAGAAGTCGGCGACGAAGATGGGCTTCGTAGCGCGCATGTGGTAGACGGCCCGGCGCAGGCGATCGCGCTGCTGTGGGGTGACCATGAGGTCAGTGGTGCTGTCCTGGCCCACGGGCACGAAAATGAAGAACCAGCCGAACAGGCAGCCCTTCTCGACCATGTGGTCGTAGAAGCTCTCGTCGAGGTAGACCTCACAGTTGAGCCGGGTGGCAGTGGCCGAGAAGCCGAACAGCAGCCCCGCCTCGCGGCAGGCGTCCATGGTCGCCATAACGCGGTCGTAGACGCCCGCGCCGCGGCGGAAGTCGGTCTGCTCTCTCCAGCCCTCGACGCTGAAGCCCGGGGCGACATTTCCGCTCTGGCGGAGGCGCTCGATGGTGCGGTCGGTGATGCACGTTCCGTTGGTGTAGATGAGGAACACGCAGTCGTGGTGCTTCTCGTACAGGTCGAGCAGGTCGGGCCGCAGGAACGGCTCGCCGCCGGAGATGGTGTAGAAGTAGACGCCCATCTCCTTGCCGTCGGTGACGATGCGGTCGAGGACCTCGAAGGAGAGGGGGTCCTGCTCCCGGGGGTAGTTGCCCGCGTAGCAGCCCAGGCACTTGAGGTTGCAGCGCATGGTGGGGCTGATGACGATCAGGAACGGCGGCGTCACCCCGTGCTCGGCAGCGAAGGCCTGGCGCTGGGCGTGGCCGAGCCAGGTGGCGTTGATGCCCAGGCAGTTGATGATCGCGCGGCGGACCGAGGGCGCGAGCCGCAGGACGCGCCGTCCGATCTCAGCCGCCGGGTGATCCTCCTCGACCAGCCGGCGTAGGTAGCGGAGCTGCGCCTTGTGGTGTTCGGTGCGCGCCACCCGCTCCAGGACGCGGGTGAGGGTGACCAGGCGCCGGTCGGTGGCGTGGTTGAGCAGCAGCGGCACCGTCTGGCTCGCCAGATACCTGATGGCGTTGCGTCGGACCTCAGATAGCGACACCTTGGCCTCGCCTCCTTGCTCCATCCGGTCCACGCGGGCGCAAGAAGCCAGCCAAAGCTGGACGCCGGAGCGCTGTGGAGCCACTCGGCGCCCTGAGCCGGCCCCTCGCGCCGCGCCGGCCGATCTGCACCTGGGCTCAGATGACCCGTTTGAGTATAACCAGCCCGCGGGACTTGTCAAGGGCCCCGTGACTGAGCAGGCGACATCGCCCGACCGCCGGCCCACACGCCCCGCGGCGTCCCTCACGGCCCCGCACGCGGAACGGTCAGCACCGCTGTGGTCTCCCGACCCGCCGGCCCGCGGGCCGTCACCACGACCGTGTTCAGCCCCGGCTCCAGGGCAACCGCCTCGGCGAACAGGCCCTCCCGGGAGACGCTGACCTCGCCCGCGTTGACGAACACCTGGCTGCCGGGCTCGACCCGGCCCGCCACAGCGACGGTCGGCTCGGCCACCAGCACGCCATCCAGGGGCGAGGTCACCTCCAGGAAGGGCCCGATGAGGCCGCTTTGGGCCTGCCAGGCCTGCAGCGCCTCGGCGCTGAGCGGCACCGACTCGGCGGATGGGTCCCGCGGTCTCACCAGGGCCTGGGAGCCGGTGGTGAGGGTGGTCCCCGTCCCGCCGCGGCCGGCGAGGGAGACCTGGCCCTCGAAGACCTGGACCTCGGTGGCGCCGTCGGGCTCGACGGCGACGCTGAAGGCCGTCCCGCGCACTGCCGCGACGACGGTAGGGGTCTCGACCTCGAACTTCGACCGCCCGGTGAGGGCCCGGTGGAAGCGGACCCAGATGCGGCCGACGTCCACGCGGAGCCGCGAGTCCTCGCTGTCGTCGGAGCGGCCGACGGTGGCGCGCACGAGGGTGAAGCGCGTCTTCTCGCCCACACGAATCCGCATACCACCGGTCCACCCGACCCAGCGGAGGTCAACGGAGGAGCCGGGGGCGGTGATGAGGACGTCGCGCGCGCGAACGAGCTTGCCCACCTCCACCGGTACCGGGCGGCCCCGCCCGTGCACGAGCAGGTCGGCCGTCCCTTCGACAGCGTCCACGACAGCGTATCGCTGGAGGATGAAGAGGGTCTTGGAGAGGTAGACGCCGACGATCATGAGCAGAGCGAAGACGAAGATCAAGAGCATCGCTGCGCTACGCATGTCCTGCTCCCATCACATCGCGTCCGGCCGCAATCGGCCTACCCCCAGGGCCGCCCCGCTAAACGGCGAGGCTGCGGGCCGTATGCCACTTCGCCAGCTCGAGCCAGAAAGTCGAGCCGCGGCCGACCTCGCTCTCGGCCCAACTCGACAGCGAAGGGCCTTCGCTCGTCGTTCACGAGCCCGTTGACGACGGCGGCCGCGGCGGCGGACTCAGCCGCCGGCGGCTGAATGGATGCAAAGCGCTTCCCTGCCCACGACTGGCGCCGGACATAGCGCACCGCCGCCCAGGGCGCGGGCGGCCGGGGGCTGGCCTCCGGGGTCCCCGGCCGGCCCGTGAAGAACGCGGCGAGATGGACATTGCCCGCCTCGCGCCCGGCGCGCCACGGCCAGCGTCTTCGCCGGGCTCGCTCGGTTCCCCTCGCGGGGCCGTTGCGGTCCTCGGCGGGCTATGGTAATATTGCACCTAGGCGGCGCTCCGCGGTAGCTCAATCGGCAGAGCGGGTGGCTGTTAACCACTAGGTTCCAGGTTCGAGTCCTGGCCGCGGAGCCATGATGCCGAGGCGCGATGTCCTATTGGGTGTATGTGCTACGCAGCGTCTCGGGCCGGCGTCGCTACGTGGGCCAGACCGACGACCTGGAGCGACGCCTCGCCCGCCACAACGCCGGCCTGGTGTTCGCTACCGCTCCCTACCGACCCTGGCGACTCCTGCACGCGGAGC
>CAYLPT010000135.1:0-10030 GCA_964385645.1 uncultured bacterium | reverse complement strand
GTGGTGCCGATGGCGCTGGTGGGGGCGGACCGGGTGCTGCCTCGGGGGAGCCCGATCCCGCGGCCGGCGAAGCTGCGGGTGCGCTTCGGGCCGCCGCTGGATCTGTCGGACCTGAGGGGCCCGCGGGTGACCCGGGAGGCGCAGGAGGAAGCGCGCCGGCGCATGGAGGCGGCGGTGCGCGCGCTGCTGCCGCCGGCGCGGAGGGGGTAGCAGGCAGGGCGCCTCTGGTACGGCTCTGCAGGGGGGAGGCGAGCGTGGGAGGGCCCGTCGTACAGCGTCGCTTGGTTGCGGGGGCTGGGGGTGATGGGTATCATCCATGGGGTGTGAATCCGGCAGGCCGCAGGACGGGGGCCTGCGCTACGCCAAGGAGGTGTGTGTCATGGACCAGGGATATGGTGCGGCCTCGCGCTCGGCGGAGGCTCGGGAGAGGGAGGTTGGGGGTGCGAGGGTCTCGCTGGGGGCTCTGGCTGCGCTGCTGGTGGCCGCCGCGATGCTGGGGGCGGCCTTCGTGCTGCTGGGCCTGGGCGCGCTGCGGCCGGGCGGCGAGGCGGTGGCGGCCGGCGCCCGGGCGGGGCCGCGGGAGCTGGAGGCCTCTTTCGTGACAGTGGCGGACCGGGTGCGGCCGGCGGTGGTGAACATCAATACCGAGCAGGAGATCAGGCGGCGCTACTGGGCCTTCGACCCGGAGGCGTTCTGGTTCGACCCGTGGGGGTCTCCGTTTCGGCCCTACGAGCGGGTGCAGCGGATCACGAACCTGGGGTCAGGCTTCATCATCAGCCCGGACGGGTTCATCCTGACGAACGCGCACGTGATCGCGGATGCCGACCGGATCCGGGTGCGACTGTCGGACGAGCGCTCGTACACGGCGCGGCTGATCCGGGCGGACCCGGAGTATGATCTGGCGATCATCAAGATAGACGCGCCCCGGCCGCTGCCGACGGTGAGGCTGGGGGATGCTGACGCCGTGAGGGTGGGCTCCTGGGCCATCGCCATCGGCAGCCCGTTCGGCTTCACCGAGACCGTGACAGTGGGGGTCATCAGCGCGAAGGGTCGGATGGTGCGCCAGGACGGGGGGCGGCGAACGATGCGGGACTTGATCCAGACCGATGCCGCGATCAACTTCGGCAACTCCGGAGGGCCGTTGGTGAACCTGGACGGGGAGGTGATTGGGGTCAACCAGGCGATCTTCTCCCCCGGGGGAACGGGGAACATCGGGATCGGATTTGCGATCCCGCTGAATGCGGAGACGAAGGCGGTGATCGAGCGCGTGGTCGGGGCCGCGCGCAGGCGGGCCTGAGGGGACGGGCTAGGGCAGACAGGCGCGAGCGGCGAGCAGCGCGAAGAGGATGGCGAGCGCGAGCCAGGTGCGGTGCTCCTCGTTGACCCAGACCCAGCGCCAGGCGAACGGGCGGGAGTGGAGGCCGGGGTGGTCGAGGGGGGCACGGCGGAGCCTGGGGAGGATGGCTGGGACGGCGCGGCGGTACTGGTCGTAGGCCTCGCCGTGGAGGCGGCGCAGGTAGTCCTCCTCCTGTCTGACGGTGGGGAGGTACACGGCGAGGGCGGCGGCGATGAAGGCGGCGGCGAGCAGGGGGTCGCCGATGATGACGAGGAAGCCGAAGGCCGACAGGAGGCTGCCCAGGTAGAGGGGATTCCGGAGGTGGGCGTAGGGGCCGCCGACCGTGAGGCGCTCGTCCTTGACGAGGTGGCCGGCGGCCCAGGTGCGCAGGCCCTCGCCCATGAGGACGAGGGGCAGCCCCCACCAGTGCCAGGCTGGCCTCCGGAGTGCCAGCGCGCAGAGCACGGACAGCGGGGGCAGCCAGACTCGCACCCGGTTGAGCCACACCTCCTTCGGGGTCCGCGGGATGAGCACGATCACTGGTTCGCCCGGCCCGCGCCGGGGCCTGCTGGGCGCGGCTCAGGTGCGGTAGCGGCGGAGGGTCCAGTTGAGGCGGATGCGGGCGAGGTCCTTGAGGGCGTCGAGGGAGTCCCGGACGCGGCTGATGCGGGTGTCGGGGGAGTCGCGCCAGGTGACGGGCACCTCGGCGATGCGCATCCCCAGGCGCTGGGCGAGGAACAGTATCTCCATGTCGAAGGAGATGCCGCGCATGCGCTGGGCGCCGAAGAGCCGCCGCGCCACCTCCCGGGGAAAGAGCTTGAAGCCGCACTGGGTGTCGGAGATGCCCCGCACCGCCACGAGGCGGACGAGGAGGTTGCCGAGCCGGCCCACGAGCTCGCGGTGCCAGGGCTGGCGGACTGGTAGCACGGACTGGGGCAAGCCGCGGGAGCCGATGGCCACCTGGTGGCCCTGTTGGATGGCGGCGAGCAGGCGGGCCAGCTCCTCGATGGGTGTGGAGAGGTCGGCGTCAGAGAAGAGGATGAACTCGCCGCGGGCTGCGAGCATGCCGGTGCGGACCGCGGCGCCCTTGCCGCGGCGCGGCTCCCGGATGACCTGCACGCCGGCGCGGGCCGCCACCTGGGAGGTCTGGTCGGCGCTGGCGTTGTCCACGACGATGATCTCGGCGTCGTAGCTCTGCTCGCCGAGGTACTCCTGAATGCGTGCCAGGGTGGGGCCTAGGCGGCGCTCCTCGTTGTAGGCCGGGATCACGACCGAGAGAAAGGGGCGGTCGGAGGGGCTCACCGTGCATCCCCCTGGGCGGCGGCCTGGCGGAGGCGGCGCTGGAGCTCGGCGCTGGGCAGGCCCTGTGCGGTGATCTGCTTACGTCGGCTCCGCTCTCCGCGGACGATGCGCACCCCGGAGGGCGAGACGCCGGCGGCCCTGGCGAGGAGGGTGATGAGCTCTCGATTGGCGGCGCCCTCGGCGGCAGGGGCATGGAGGTGCGCGACGAGGGCGCCGTCGGCGCGGAGGGAGAGCCCGGCGCGAGTGGAGCGAGGGCGGACGTGGATGCAGAGGGGCTGCTGGGAGGTTCTCACGGGGCTCGCTCAGGTCAACAGCGGCAGCAGGATGGCGAGGCTGAAGGCGTTGAGGGCGCCGTGGGCGGCGGCGGGGGCGAGGAGCGAGGCATACCGCTCATAGAGGCAGCAGAGGAGCAGGCCTATGGCCAGGTAGGGCAGGAAGCCGGGGAGGCTGAGGTGGAGGGCGGCGAAGACGGAGGAGCTGAGCGCGGCGGCCGGCAGGACGGACCAGCGGCGGCGGAGGGAGCCGTAGAGGAGGCGGCGGAAGAGCGTCTCCTCCACCGCGGGGACGATGAGACAGGCGGCGAGGGCGAGCCAGACTCTGTTGGGCACGCCGGTCTCGAGCACGAATAGGTGGGTGAGGGCGTGCACCTTGCGGTAGGGGCCGGCAAGGTCCTGGAGGTACTGGTGGAGCAGGAGCAGCGGCAGCGCGGCGAGGCCGGCGGCTGCGACCCCGGCAAGGAGCTGGCGGCCGGGGTGGCGGAGGTTCCAGCCGAGCTGGAGCGGCCGGCCGGAGACGAAGGAGAGCCAGGCGATGGCCGCGCCGAGGGAGGCGAGAGTGGGGAGGATGACGACGGGCGCGGCGTCGGCGCGCTCGCCGAGGAGGCGCAGGAGGAGGGCGTGGAGGGCGAGGTTGGCGGCGGCCGCGAGGAGCAGGGCCTCGAGGGCAGCGCGCAGGCCCCAGGGGGGTAGGGGCGCGCCCTGGGGCGGCTGGAGGCGGCGGGCGAAGAGCCTGAGGAGGCCGAGGGCCAGGTAGACAAGGCCGAGCAGGAGGAGGGCGCCGCAGATGGAGAGCATGGCGACGAGGCGAGGGACCAGGGCGAGGGCCTGGTCGCGGGCGGCGGCGCGCTCCCGTTCGGCGAGGTCTACCTCGCCGATGCGGGCGTAGGCGGAGGCGAGGGCGAGCCATCCGGCGGGCAGGTCGGCGACGAGGGGCCGGACCGAAGCGATCTCGTCGCGAGCGGCTGGCCGGGGCATGAGGAGGCGGAGAACGGCCTTGAGGTGCTCCTGGTCGCGGAGGCGGGCGCGGAGGGCGGCGTCGGCGAGTTGGCGGCGGGCGCGGGCCTCCTGGCCAGTCTCGTGGAGGGCGACGGCCAGGGATGTGCTGGTTTGGAGGTCGTCGGCGCCGCGCTCCTGGGCCAGCAGATAGTGCGCGGCGGCGCGCTCGAGGAGGTCGCGGCTGCGGGTGAGGGCGTAGAGCCGCAGGTAGGTGTCGCCGGAGCGCTGGTGCAGGACGACCTCGGCGGCCTCATATGGGTCCTGGCCGCGGGTGGGTGGGGGCAGGAAGAGGATGAGCGCGGCGCAGGCCGTGAGCAGGCCGAGGAGGGCGGCGGTTCTCCTGGTTGGGGAGGAGTCTGGCAACGTCGGTGGGTCCTCAGAGCTGGCGGATGAGGGCGCGTATAATGTAGAGGATGATGAGGGCGACCATGGGGGCGAAGTCGAAGCCCCCGCCGGTGGTGGGCACGGCCCGCCGGATGGGCCGCAGGAGTGCCTCGGTGGTGTCCTCGATGGCGCGCACGACGGGGTTGCCGTAGGGGATGCGGACGCCGAAGAGGCGGAGCCAGGAGAGGACGATGCTCGCGAGGATGGTCATCGTGAGCACCCAGATGATGAGCTCGAGGACTGGGACCACGGGCCGCAGCACGCTATCCCCCTTGTGAGATCTCCCGGGCTCGAGCGGCGGCCGCGCGCACTGCGGAGATGAGGGCGCTGCGGAAGCCGGCGCGCTCGAGCTCGGCGAGGCCGGCGATGGTGGTGCCGCCTGGGGAGGCGACCGCGTCCTTTAGCGCGCCCGGGTGCTGACCGGTCTCGCGGACGGCCAGGGCCGCGCCCAGGACGGTCTGAACGGCCAGGCGCTGGGCGACCGGCCTGGGCAGGCCGGCCGCCACCCCGCCGTCGGCGAGGGCCTCGATCATCAGGAACACGAAGGCGGGGCCGCTGCCGGACAGGCCGGTGACCGCGTCCATGAGATGCTCGTCAATGAGGACTACATCGCCCAGCGCCTCGAGCATCGCGGTCAGCTCGCGCACGCGCTCCTCGGGCAGGCCGGGGGCGGCGAGGGCGAAGGCGCCCGCGCCCACGAGGGCGGGCATGTTGGGCATCACGCGCACGAGGGCCGCCGGCGCGCGCCCAAGGGCCCGCTGCAGGCGGGAGAGGGGCACCCCGGCGGCGATGGAGACGACGGTCTGGTCATCGCCGAGGGAGGCTGCGATCTCCTGGAGCACGGGCTCAACATCAGGGGGCTTGACGGCGAGGAGGAGGAATCGGCAGGCGGCGGCGACCTCGGCGTTGTGGGCGCCCTGCCGGAGGTTGAGCTCGGAGGCAAGGGCGCGGGCGCGGGCGCGGTCGGCATCGGAGACGATGAGCTGCGCGGGCTGGAGCGCGCCCCGGCGGACGAGGCCGCGCGCGAGCGCGGAGCCCATGCTTCCAGCGCCGATGAGGCCGAGGGCGTATTGTCGCGGCATGGCGCCCCTCCCGGAGGCCGCCGGCCGGAGGGCGTGCCCTCCGGCGGTGGCGCGTGGTGAGGCCCTCCGGCGTGGGGCCGGGGGCTGAGGTTAGGGTTTCGCCGCGGGGCGGGCTATATCTCCTGCCAGAAGGCGGATTCCCGGGGGGCCTGGGCCTCGTCCTCTTCCTCGCGGAGGATGCCGATGCTCTGGGGGGCGGCGAGGTAGACACCGTCGCCGGCCTGCTCGAGCTGGCCGCGGAGGGCGTAGGCGGCGCCAGCGAGGAAATCGAGGATGCGCTGGGCGGTGGCGCCATCGGCTTCCTTGAGGTTGACCACGACCGCGCGGCGATCGCGCAGGGAGTCCACACAAAGGCGGGCCTCGTCTTGATCGCGAGGGCGGCGGATGTAGATCTGGCCGGCGCGCTGGGGAAGCGCGATGATCGCGCCTCGGCGCCGGTGCCCCGGCCTGGGCTCGACCTCGGCCGGGGGCTCTCCTTCGTCATCGTCCATGAACAGCCAAGACTTCATGCGCTCAACGAGTCCCGACATGCAGCGACCCTCCCTCTGGCTGTGCTGTAGCTCGCGGCTCTGGTGTTGCTGTGTCCGCTGCCTATACCGCCACGCCCGCCTCAGGCCGGCTGGGGCCCCCGCGGCCCGAAGATTCCGGTCCCGATGCGGACCAGGTTCGCTCCCTCCTCGATCGCGACCTCGAGGTCGTGCGTCATGCCCATGGACAGCCATCGCATCTCCAGGCCGCCCGCCTGCAGCCGCCGACCGACCTCGGCCAGCAGGCGGAACTCGGGCCGTGCCCGCTCGGGGAAGGGGTCCCAGCGGCCGATGGTCATCAGGCCCTGGAGCCGGAGGCCCTCGACCGCCGCGACCGCCTCCGCCAGGCGCTCCGCCTCCTCCGGGGCGGCGCCCGACTTGGATGGCTCTCCCGAGGTGTTGACCTGGATGAGCACATCGAGCCGACGCCCGACCTCGGCGGCCCGTCGGCCGAGGGCTTGGGCGAGGCGAAGGCTGTCCAGCGTGTGCACGATGTCAAAGAGCCGGGCGGCCGGCCCCGCCTTGTTGCGCTGGAGGTGGCCGATGAGGTGCCAACGCACGGCCTCGGCGACCTCCGGTCGCTTGGCGGCGGCCTCCTGTACGTAGTTCTCGGCGATGTCGGTGACGCCCGCGGCGACGGCCTGGCGGATGCGGGCCGGCGTGACCCCTTTGGCGACCGCGACCAGCAGAATCTCCTCCGGCCGGCGGCCGGCTCTCTCGGCGGCCCGGCCGATGCGCTCCCGGATCCGCGCGAGATTCGCCGCGATGTCCACCTCAGCACGCGCCTCAGACATAGAGCGCTTGCTCGCCTCCGGCGAGCGTCACACGCCGCCCGAGGTGAAGAAGTATACCACATCCCGCGCGGCGCGGCCAACGGGGAAGGAGACGGGCTAGAGGTCGCGGGCGGAGGCGACCTTCTCGACGGCATCGGCGATGTCAGCGATGTCGGCGTGGTCGCTGATGGAGCCGACCTTGCGGCCCTGCCAGACGGCGCCGTGGGCCTGGGCGGCGTCCTGGTAGGCCGCGAACTCTCGCTCGAAGGTGGTGGTCTGCTCGCCAGCATACTGCCACCACGCGCCGGAGCGCACGACCGCCGCCGCCGCCTCGACGTCCTCCTCTCGTGGGTCAGGCCACTGCGGCCAGGGACGGGTGCGAACTTGGAGGGCGAGCGCGGCGCTCACCGGCCGGTCTCCTCCCACAGACCGCGCAGCATGGCGGAGGCGGCGGCCACCATCTGGTCGCCGGCGTGCGGCGCGAGGGGGAGAGTGCCGTAGTAGCGGAAGGACAGGTCCACCTCGTAGCCGCCCTCGTCGAACGCCTCGGCCGTGGGGACGTAGCCGGTGCAGCCGTTGGAGCAGCCGAGCACGAAGGTGTGGGGGAAGGGCGAGCTGCGGACCACGGCCTGGGCGAGCTCGAAGAAGACCTCGCCGGAGAGGGCCACCAGGCCCAGGTCGCCGATGCGCATGGCCTGCACGGCGAAGGGGAGCCTCAGGTCGGCGGCGCCGCTCTCGGAAAGGGCTGCGATGCGCCTGGCGTGGTGGAGGAGCCCCTGGAGGGCCTGCACCCAGTAGGGGTGCGCGCCCTCGCGCTGGGCCGCGGCGAGCTGCTGCTCGGCCCTGGCGACGTGGGCCTGGGCGACGTCGGGTGTGGGCGGGTCCTGGAGGGGCAGCTCGATGGTCTCCAGGCGGGCGGCCAGGGGGACGCCGGGCAGCGGCTGCGCGGAGTCGAGCGCGCGCAGGACGGCGGCGGCCATCTCCTCGCCGATGCGGGTGAGCTCAGAGAAAGAGTGCTCGCGGGCCTCGGGGTTGATCTCGCCGCAGCAGCCCTGGAGGAAGAGCGGGGTGGCGCCCAGGCGGGCGGCGAGGGAGCGGCAGGCGACGCCCATCCACTCGGCGGTGATCTGGCGGTTGGCGCCGCCGAGGGTGGTGCCGTGGCAGGCGTGCTGGAAGACGACGGCGAGGGGATCGGCCGCGCCCTCCGCCTCGACGCGGAGGACGCGGACGCGGTCGTCGCACAGCCCCTCTGGGTTGGGGCCGAGGTAGATGCCGTCGGGGCGGCGCTGGCGGCGGTTGATGCCGGCCTTGGCGGGCCCCTCGGCGTAGGAGAGCCGGACGGGGGCGAGCTGAGCGAGGGCGCGGGCGACGGCCTCGGCGGCGCGGGCAGGGAGGGTGGCGAGGTAGGCTTCATCGGCGGAGCCCATGCCCACAAGCCTGCTGGTGGCGGGGCCGGCGTGGGTGTGGCTGCAGTTGACGAGCACGTGTTGGGTGGGCAGGCCGCCTGCCTCCGCGACCGCGTCGCGGATGGCGCGATCGAGCGGGAAGTCCACGCCGAGGAGGTCGAGGGCGAGCAGGGCGAGCCGCGCCCGGCCGTCGTCGAGGAGCAGGGCGCGGCAGTGCAGGTCGTCGTGGATAGCCTCGGCGGGGCCGGGTCGGTCGGCGTACCCGGATAGGTCAACGCCGACCGGGGGAGTGATGATTGCCTCGGAGGCGCCGGCGCGTAGGCTCATGAGCTGTGGGCTCCTGTCTGCGGGTATCGCGCGTGGGCGCTGGATACGACGCGGTGGGCCCGGTCCCTTGCACTGGGCCGCCGCAGACGGAGGGTCAGCCGGCGAGCCAGCCCTCGAGCTTCGCGCGCACGTCGGAGACGGAGAAGGGCTTGCGGATGTACTCGAGGGCGCCCATGGAGAGGCAGGACTGGAGGATGCTCTCGCTGGCCTGGCCGCTGACGATGACGACCTTGGTGCGGGAGTCCCGGCAGAGCTCCTGGCAGACCAGTACGCCCGAGGTGCTGGAGCCGGGCAGCACGATGTCGAGGAGGATGAGGTCGGGCCGGGCACGCCGGTTGACCTCCAGCGCGGTGTCACCGTCGGCGACCTCGATGACCTCGACTGGTATGGGCAGCCCCTCTAGGGTGGCCCTGAGCAGGGCACGGGTGGCGGCCTCGTCGTCCACGATCATAACAGTGCGCTTCGTGGACTCCTCCAGGTCCGGGCTACACGGTTTCTGGTCGCTCATGAAGGCCTCCGCGCGCCGCGCCATGGTCGCCGGCCGGCCAAGGGGGCCAGCCGGGCAGCGCGACCCGAGCACAGCGCCTGTTAGTAGTTACCGCTTATTCGACCGCGGTCACCATGCCGCGGGAGCTGATCATGGGCCGAGATGGGCCCACAGGAGCAGGGCGCCCGCCAGCAGCAGCCCGCCGATGAGCGCGCCGCAGCCGGCCCCGCCCTCGGGGCGACGGTACATCTCCGAGAGAGGCCGCACGGGCTGGTAGGGCGGCTGCTTCCCGCCGAGGGTGCGGAAGCGAGCGCCGAGCTGCTCGACCTGAGGCTCGTCGGGCAGGTAGTGATAGAGGAAGGCCAACAGCGACCCGGCGGCCTGGAGGAGGGTGTCGCGGTCGGCGAGTCCGCGCTCGGCGGCCTCGAGGAGCCGCGCGACGGCGGGGATGGCCTGCTCGTGGAGGCAGCTCTGGCGGCGGCGGGCGATCTCGGCAAGGCCGTCCTCGAAGCGGGGGGAGCGGGCCTCAGGCCGGAGCCAGAGGACGTCCCGAAGCTTCTGCTCGGCGACGTCCAGCGAGGCGAGCTTCTCGAGGGCGTTGCTGGTGCGCGCGGCGCGGCGGAGCTCGGCGACAGCGAGCTGCATAGTCTTGCTGTAGAGGCGAGTCTCGGCCCAGCGCCGGAACATGCTTGCGCCCCGTGGGAGCTGATTCGCCGCCGCCGCGGTCCTCCCTCCGGCCCTCGCGCCGGTCAGCGCGGCCGCGGGTAGCGCTCCCAGAGCAGGTCGAACAGGGCACGGCGCCGGGGGTCGAGCACGAGGGTGCAGTTGGGCTCGCCAGGGGCATGGGCCGTCAGGCCGTGGTCGCCGATGTCGGTGTCGAGGATCACGTGGTGTGTGTCCATGTCTCATCCTTGTGGGGTGGTTGCGCGGCCGGAGGGCAGGGGAAACACAAGGCGCGGCCCGGTGGGCCGCGCCCCAATGAAGCCGTTGGCGCTCCTGCTACTCGAGCACCTTGGTGACGACGCCGGCGCCGACGGTCTTGCCGCCTTCCCGGATGGCGAAGCGCAGGCCTTCCTCCATGGCGATGGGCTGGATGAGCTCCACCTTCATGGTCACGTTGTCCCCGGGCATC
>CAYLPT010000134.1:0-14158 GCA_964385645.1 uncultured bacterium | reverse complement strand
GCAATGGATCACGCACGAGCGCCTGACCTTCCCCCTGGCCCAGGTTCCCCTGGAGCTGGTGCAGGAGCCGGGGCGGGGCTCGTCGCGGGTGGCCGGGCAGATCCCCCTGGCCTCGGCGTTGGGGGTGGGCGTGCTCATCGGGGTGGCGGTGAACACGCTGAGCACTCTGTCGCAGAAGGTGCCGGCTTTCCCGCAGATATCGCTGTTCATCTACGATCTCATCCCGTGGCAGAGGGTGGGGCCGCTGGCCGGCCTGGGTGGGCTGACGCTGGTGTTCTGGCCGTGGATGATCGGGCTCGCCTACCTGATCCCGGCCGACCTATCGTTCTCGCTGTGGGCCTTCACCATCATCCGGCTGCTGCTTACAGTGGCGGCGATCGCGGCCGGCGCCACGCCGCAGCGGCCCGAGGACTGGTACGGCTCCTCCTTCCCCGCGCCGGTCTTCCAGGGCACGGGGGCCGTGCTGGCGCTGGCAGGGTGGGTGTTGTGGGTAGGGCGGAGGCACCTCGGGCGTGCGATGCGAATAGCCTTCGGCCGTCACGCCGCCGGAGAGGATGCCCGGGAGCCGATGGGCTACCGCGCGGCGCTGTTCGGTCTCGTGCTCTCGACGGTCTACCTGGTCTACTTCCTGTGGCTGAGCGGGACGCGGGTGAGCGTGGGGATCATCCTGGTGCTGATGACGATCGGCTACTTCACGGTGTGGGCACGGCTGCGAGCCGAGAACGGGATGGCCTTCATCTGCTACCCCTGCGACATTGACCACGCGCTCGGGGTGCTTGCCGGCAACTCGGCCTTTCGGCCGGCGGACACGGTGGCGATGATCACGCTCCGCTGGGTCTACCGACCGGGGTTCAGCAACTCCTTCGAGATCTTCCCCGGGAGCGCGCTGGAGGCGTTCAAGATCGCGGACGCGGCGAACCTCGAGGCGCGGCGGCTGACCCGCTGGATGGTGGTGGTGTTCGCGATCGGGTGGGTGCTGGCGGCGGCGGTGGTGCTGACGGGCATCTACCGGCACGGGTGGTTCGCGCTGGCGGTGAGCCGGGGGGGATGGCTGGGCCCGATGGCGATAGGGGACGGCAACCTGATCGTCTCCCGGCTGACGCCCAGCAGCCCTGAGCCGGGCGCGATCGTGGGGGTGCTGGCGGGGGCCGCGGTGACCGTGGCGCTCGGGCTGCTGCGGCTGCGCTTCTGGTGGTGGCCGCTGCACCCGGTGGGGTACCTGGCCTCCAACACGTGGGGGGCGCAATGGTGGTTCATCCCCTTCTTCATCGGTTGGCTGGGCAAGGTGTTGGTGACTCGCTACGGCGGCCTCCGGCTGTACCGGCGGACGGTGCCCTTCGTGGTGGGGCTGATCGTGGGCGATCTGTTGAACGGCGGGCTGTGGGCGCTGGTCGCGGTGGCGGCGAGGGGGGCGATCTAGCCGCAGGGCTCGCGGCGAGGCGAGGTGTCACGGGTATGGCGGAGCCGAGGAGCCGGCGCGCGGTATGCATGCTGGTGTACAACAACATGGTGCACGATGCGCGCGTGCGCAGGGAGGCGAGGACGCTCGCGGAGGCCGGGTACGAGGTGACGGTGATCGCCATCCATGATCCCGGGCGGACCCCCCGCGAGGAGGTGGTGCACGGGTTCCGCATTGTGCGTCTCAGCCGGTCCATCCTGGGCATCGGCCGCCAGGAGATGGCGGGGGCGCTGCGGCGACGCCGGAGCCGCGGGGTCGGCGGCCCAGGCCCGCCGGGCGGGCTGCCGCGCCCGGAGAGCCGACTCGAGCGGGCGGCGCGGTTGCTGCTCTTCCCGCTGCGGCGGGTGCTGGTCTTCCTGCGGTTCGTGCGGCGGGCGGTGGCGACGCGGGCCGACGCCTACCACGCGCACGACCTGAACGTGTTGCTCATGGCGTGGGCGGCTAGCCGTCTGCGCCGCGTCCCGCTGGTGTACGACACCCACGAGGTGGCGACCGATCGCGCGCGGATGACGCTGCGCTGGTGGGCCTGTCTGCTGGAGCGCGCGCTGATCCATCGCGCCGACCGGGTGATCTGTACGACGCAGCTCCGCGCAGAGTACACGCAGCGTCGCTATGGGATCGCGCCGCCGACGGTCCTGCGCAACCTGCCCGCCTATGTGGAGCCGCAGCCGTCGGGGCTTCTTCAGGAGCGCCTGGGCCTGCCGCGGGAGACCAGGGTTGTCCTCTACCAGGGGGGCATCCAGCCGGAGCGAGGGCTGGAGCAGCTTGTGGAGGCGGCGCCCGCGATCGGGGAGGCGACGGTCGTGCTGCTGGGGAGCGGTCGGCTGAAGCCGGCCCTGGCGCGGCGGGTGGCGGCGAGGGGGCTCGGACAGAAGGTGCGCTTCCACGACGCGGTGCCGGTGGAGGAGCTCCCCTCGTGGACGGCCTGCGCCTATGTGGGCCTGCAGATTCTCCAGAACACCTGCTTCAACCACTACTCGTCGCTGTCGAACAAGCTGCTGGAGTACCTGATGGCGGGGGTGCCGGTGGTGGCGAGCGATCTGCCGGAGATGCGTCGGGTGATCGAGGACACGGGCGCGGGGGTGCTGGTGGACGCCTCAGACCCGGGCCAGATCGCGGAGGCGGTGAACCGGCTGTTGGGGGACGAGCGGATGCGGGAGGAGATGGCGGAGCGGGCGCGGCTGGCCCGCCGACGCTACTGCTGGGAGGTCGAACAGGGGACGCTCGTCGAGCTGTACGCGGGGCTGTTCGCGGAGCGGGCGAGCTGACAGCAGGCGCTTGCGGGCCGGAGGGTGCTCCAGAGCGCTAGGGGGCGGCGGGCCGGCGCCTGATCTTGTAGGCCACGTCCGAGGTGAGCCCCGCGGGCGTGGTGATGACCAGGGTCCCGTCGGCGGAGGTGGAGGAGACTACGTCGGTGACAGCTCCGGCGCGGGTGTCCCACTGCTCGATGTCGTAGTCGCCAGGGGTGATGCCTCTGAGCTCGATCTCGGCCGCCCCGCAGGGCGCGGGCGAAACGCCGTGGGCGAGGTTCCACCAGGTGTTCTCGCGGTTCTGCACCCACAGCAGCGCGGAGGTCTCGTTCGCCAGCCCCAACACCCGCAGGTTCGGCACGGTGATGTAGTTCGTGAGCCGGTAGGAGACGAGGAACCAGTCCGTGCCGGTGTTCTCAACGAGGATGGTGTGGGCGCCGGCGGGGACGTCGATGGCGTAGGCGCCGTCGTACTGGTGCATCGTCTCGTGGTCATCGGGGAGCTCGTCGGGGAACTCGGCGGCTAGCGCCTGAGAGCCGTTGAGGTAGATCCTCAGTGCGGCGCCGCCCCAGCCGGAGACGCCGTGGACAATGACCTCGAAGGTCCCGTCGCCGGGATAGGTTACCTGGAAGGTCGCCGGGTTGTGCTTGTTGGGGTGGTTGACGAGCCCGTGCTGAACCCGGCTGAGGAGCTCGAGGTTGGTGACGCTGCCGTCGTTGTCCACGGTGTACTCGTGGGGCTGGTTGCAGGGCGCGCGGTCCTGCCAGCTCTCACAGGTGGGCTCGATGGTCAGCGAGGGGTAGGAACTCGGCTCCTGCGCGGGGAGGAAGCGCAGCGGGCCGATGTGGGCCGGCTGATGATCCTCCCCGGGCCAGTCCACCCCGTCGGCGAAGGCGGCAAGGGCGGCGAAGCGGGGGTAGAGGTTGCGGGGGTGGACGTAGCTGTCCCACCACCACAGCATCGCCGTTCCCGCGTCGCCAGACAGCATCGCCGACCACAGGCCGTTGTGGAGGTGCAGCCCCTGGGGGTCGGAGGTGTTGCCCTCCCCGAAGACGTCGGTGCCGAACTCGCCGAAGAAGTGGGGCTTGCCGTACGCGGCGGCCTTGTCGGCGCTGTAGCGGGAGATGGTGCTGGCGACATCAGCCGAGCCGTAGTTGTGCGACTGGACGAAGTCCATCTCGGGCAGGCCGTCCACCGCGGGGTCGCCCTCGGTGCGCGCGAAGCTGGTGGTGATGAGGTGGTCCCAGGGGTCCAGCTCACGCAGGTAGCGGGCCATCTCGGCGTGCCAGGCGGCGACCGCGGCCGAGTCATAGGCGGTGACGATGTCCACCTCGTTCCAGAACTCCCAGGCCAGCACTGCGGGGGAGTGGCCCCAGCGCGCCACAAGGTAGCGAAGCCGCTGGCGGAAGAGCCGCTTCGCCTCCTCGTGGGTGAAGAACTCGCGAGGGTGCTGGCAAGGGCCGCCGTTGGCCGCGTTGTAGGGGCTCAGGTGCCAGTTGCCGTAGATCCCCTGGGCGTCGAGGGAGTTGAAGGAGTCAATGCACATCAACACCTTGATGCCCAGGCGCTCGGCGAGGTCCAGCAGGTAGTCTATGCGCCAGGCCGCCTCCTGACTGTAGCGCCCCAGGCCGTTGCCTGGGCCGGCGCCGGCGCGGTTCTCCAGCCCCAGGGGGTTCCACTCGTTCACGAGCCACAGCCGGATGTAGTTGCCGCCGTGCTCGGCGAGCGAGGCCATCCACACATCGTAGTCATAGGTGCCCTGCGCCCTGGGCCAGCACATGTTGAGGCCGATGGGGAAGTAGGGAGCGCCGGAGTCGAACTCGAAGTACCGCGGCGCGCGGGCGCTGCGCCTGATGAAGCCCGGGTGGGGGGATTCTGTGACCGTGAACGACCCCGAGCCGAGCTCCCGCGTCCCGCGGGGATCGCTGGTCACCACGCGGTAGGTGTACACGCCCGGGTCCTCGTTCGGCGAGAAGCGGACCCTGAATAGGCCCGGGCCGGCCCGCGTCAGGACCTCCTCGCCCCACTGGCCGCGGGAGCGCTCATAGGGTGTGTGGTAGAAGCCTGGCACGAGGATGACGGCGCCGGAGGGCGTGCGGAACTCCGCGACCAGGTCAACTTGCGCGGGGTCGAAGGGGTTGTCGTAGGGCCAGCCGAGGCCCAGGGCGCGGGTGACGAACACCGCCATCTGGTCTCGCGAGCAGAGGCGCTCCGGGTGGTAGCGCCCGTCGTCGTAGCCGCCTGCCACCCCGGCCTCCGCGATGTACTCGACATGCTTGTAGCACCACGACCAGGAACCGGTGGGCGTCACGTCGGCGAAGGTGATTGCGGTGGGCTCGTAGTCGGCGAGGCCTGCCTCGCCGGTCGGCCTCGCCATGGCGCGGGCGACGAAGACCGCCATCTGCCCGCGGTCCACGGCGAGGGTCGGCCGATAGGTGGCGTCGTCGTATCCCCGCACGATGTCCATCGCGGCCGCGTACTCGATGTACCGGAACGCCCAGTGGTCAGGGGACACGTCCCGGAAAGTGGGCTCGCCGGTCGCCTCCGGCACTCCAGCGTCCCCTCCGGCAAGGCCGCGGGCGATGAAGACCGCCATCTGGTCGCGGGAGACCACGACGGTGGGGCGGTAGGTGCCGTCGGGGAAGCCGGCGACGAGGCCGGCGGCGGTGCAAGCAGCGACCTCGCCGAACGCCCAGTGGTCCCAGGGGACGTCGCCGAAGGTGGTGTAGTAGCCGGTGACGGTCAGCTCCAGTGTCTCGTAGCGGCCGAGCACCTCGGCGCTCTGCTCCACCGCCGCAGCGGCTGCACTCAGCCCGACCGGCGCGCACGACACCGCGATCAGCCACGCCAGGACGCGACCGCTCGTGCCCATCGCACACACCTCCTTCGGCCGGTCGGTCATCCAGCACTGGGAGCTTACCCAGCGCCGGCGTCGCGAGCCGACTCGCCTCGGGCCAGCGAGGCGAGGCCGCCGAAGCCTCGCCTCGCAGCTTCCATCCCTCCGACCGGGCTTCCTGTCGGCTCAGGTCTCCGCGCCCGCTGGTGGAACTTCCCGGGGGGAGCGCCACTCTAACCGAGGGACGGGAGGGACGGGGATGGAATGCTATGTGGCAGGGAGGAATCTGCGATGCAGCGCCTGATCGCCTGGACCGTGGTGTGGCTGGTCTGTGTAGGGCTGCTGGCCGCGGGGGCCGAGCCGAGGGTGGCCGTGACGGGCTCCTGGCCCCGGGAGGACATCAGCCTTACCATCTACGGCCCCTCTGTGACGTTGGTGCAGGAGCGCCGGTCGCTGGGGCTCAACCAGGGCGTCAACGAGTTTCGGATGAGCTGGGCGGGAGTCACTGTGGACCGGAGCTCGGTCGGGCTGAACTCCCCCGACCTGACCATCAGGGACGCGGTGTGGCTGGACAGTGACCCGAACACGGTGATCTGGCGCCTGGACGCGAGACGGGCCGGCGCCTATCCGGTGTCGGTGTTCTACCACGTTGCCGGCCTCTCGTGGGAGGCCGACCACACCCTCACGGTGGATGACTCAGAGCAGCGGCTCGCGCTGCGAAGCTGGGCCGCGATCGCCAACCGCAGCGGCGAGAGCTATCAAGACGCGGAGGTCAGGCTCGCCCTGGGGGACATCCAGTTGCTGCCCGGGCCCTGGGGCCCAGCAGGCCCTCCGGGCCCTCGGCCGGCAGTTGGGGCAGACCGGGCGATGGCGCGGGCCGAGGCGGGAGTGGCTGAGTTCTACCGCGAGGGCTCGGCCGACTACACCTTCTACACTCTCGCCCGGAGGGAGAGCCTGGAGAGCGGGGAGATCCGGCGGGTCGAGCTGGCGAACCGAAGCGGGATCCCGGTTCGCAAGGTCTTCGTCCACGACGAGCGGGAGCACGGCTCCGCGGTGGCCCTCCAATACTGGTTCGAGAACCAGCGCGAGCACGAGCTGGGCCCACTGCCGCCCGGCATCGCCCGCGTCTATCGGCAGGACGGGCAGGGGCGCCTGACCCTCCTGGGCGAGGACCGGCTTGCACACACCGCGATGGGCGAGATGGCCAAAGTCCACCTGGGCGCCGCCCGCAACCTGCTGGTGGAGGTGGTGCAGACCGCTTACCAGAGGGCTGACGAGACCTTCGACCGGGAGACCGGCCGGCTGGCGAGCTTCGTCGAGAGGGCGGAGTGGACTATCACCATCAGGAACCGCCGGGAGGAGAGCTCAGAGGTGATCCTGCGCCAGTACCTGCCCTCCCCGGACGCCGAGGTGCTGGACAGCACGCCACAGGCCAAGCGGCCGCGCGCGGACCAGCTCGAATGGGAGCTGAAGGTGGGCGCCGGCGAGACCCAGCGAGTGGTCTTCCGCACTAGCCGGAAAGTGTATCAGCGCTAGCAGATCAGAGCCGCCGGACGGCTGGCTATCCTGCGGCGCGGCCTTCGGCGCCGGCAAGTCCCGGCGCCCAGCGGCCGTGCGCCCTCTATGCCCGCTCAATCTCCCTCCGGGCGATCTCGACGGCTCTGCGGGGTTTCTCCAGGTTGCCGTGGACGGTGTAGACGTCCCTGATGACGAACTCCACGAAGGCGCCCCGCGCCGCCTCCAGCGACTCCCGTATGTGCGCCGCCCACGCCTCCTCGTCCAGCTCGACATCCACCCCCAGGAAGTTGGGGTCGGGCTTGCGCGAGAACACGATGTCGGTGCCCTGCAGCGCCTCGCCCATGAACCGCTGGTCGCACCAGCGGGAGATCGAGACCTTCTTCAGGTGGGGCAGCCGGCGGATGTCCTCCCAGAAGGGATGCGCGGGCTCGCAGCACCCGTAGTAGAGCAGCCCCATCGGCTCGCACACATCCCGGTAGTACGGGAAGCAGAACTCGTTGAACATCATCGGCGAGACCCCCACGGTCTCCTGGCTGTTGGCGCAGCCCCACATGTCGCACAGCCGGGCGGCCGGGCCCGCATACCCGGGTGCGGGCAGCTTCGTGGTGAAGTTGAGGCTGGAGCCGAAGCTCTCCTGGTTGCCGTTGTTGACCCGCAGCAGTCCCTCCGCCTCCGCCCACCTCATCACCGATAGGCAGTTGTCCCGCAGCAGACCCATCAGCTGGTGCAGTTCCTCCGGGCTATCGTGCATGGCGACGAAGAACGCCTCCATGCCCATGAGCTGGATCACCGTGTGGGTCAGCATGGTCCGCCCGAAGGCGCCCGTGCGGATCTCGACGGGTAGCGCCCCGCCCAGCAGCTCCTCCAGGAACGCCTTCCACAGCATCGTTCGCTGGCGGTCCACGCGGCACACCGGCGGCCGCAGCAGGCCCAGATCTTCCTTCAGGTTCCTGATTGGATGGAGGAAGCGGTAGCCCGTCTCGATGCCCTGCTGGTCCTTGACGGACTCAGTCGGGATGGTCACTCCCAGCTCATCAACCTCGACGAACCAGCCGATATCAAAGGTGTCCGGCACCACCTTGTCGTCATCTATCAGCTCGTGCTCGCGAATGGGCCGCAGCAGTTGCCGTTCGATGCGCCGGGCCGTCTCGCTGGTGCAGCGCAGCACGCTCTCGGGCATGAAGTCGCGGTCGAAGGTCCACGTCTCGACCACCACCGGCGGCCGGGCGCCGGCCCGGCCGTCGTTCAGGTCGTACCACATCCGCTTGCGCTCCGCCATCACCGGCAGCGCCGCGTACTCGGCCTGCCTGTTCGCCAGCTCCCGGAGGTAGCTCCTCTCCTCGGCCGTGACATGCCATTCCATTGTCGGGTGCGCCTCCTGGTCTCGAATCCCGAGCGTGTGCGCCTGCCGCGGTCGGTCGGCGGCAGCGACTCGTCCTGCGCGCAGATCTTCGTGTGACGGCCCCGCTATTCCAGGCAACCTGGGAGGTATCCTCGGCCCACGTGAGTCCGACAGGAGGGTCCACGTCGGCGCCCGCCCGGGCCGCGGGCGCCGGGGCGCGAGGCTGGTCTTCAGGGGGAACCTGGAGGGCGTCCCGCGGCTGACGCAGGGGAAAATCAAGAACGTTGGTAGCCCCGGCGGGATTCGAACCCGCGATCTCGTGGCTGAGAACCACGTATCCTAGGCCGCTAGACGACGGGGCCACCTAGCCGCATGTGGCTGCGGGGCTAGGACTCGAACCTAGAACTTCCTGATCCAGAGTCAGGCGTGCTGCCAATTGCACCACCCCGCAGGGCCACCGGGAGGAGTCTACCAGAGGTGCGCCGGACCTGTCAAGCCCAGGTCCGACAGAGAAGCGTTTGCCTGGGGGAGGCTACCAGATGAGGCGGCAGTGCTCCGCAAACACCGGGCTGGCGTCGAGGTAGATGCGCACCAGGTTCATGAGGTCGGCGTAGGTACGGAAGAACTCGGAGAGCTTCTCGAAGAGATCGGCCTCGCGAAGGCCGGCGTCGCGGCCGATCTCGGCCGCCCGTCCGTAGGCGCGTCGGCCGGCCTCCTCGTAGTAGTCGCCCGGGTCGCGGAAGGGGACGAGGAGCTCCCCGAGCTGCATCATGACCGAGTCCTTGCGGCGCCAGTCGCGCCGGATGCGCTCGAGGCTCTCGGGGAACAGCCCGAGCATGAAGAGGGTGTAGTCACCGATGTGGCGTTGGAGGGTGAGGGCGTGGAGGTCGGCGGAGACGCCTGGGGCCTGGCCGGAGATGAGCATCTCGGCGACGTCGGCGAGGGGCCGGCCGCGGGCGTCGCGGAGCCTGTGGAGCTGGTCCATGCGCAGGAAGCGGGTGAGCAGGTCCTCCGAGAGGTAGCCCTGCAGGCGCGCGTCGCGGGCGCGCTCGGCGGGGAAGGTGCCGTGCTGGAAGGCCCACGCCGTCGCCTGGCGGAAGAGCGTTCTCAGCGGGTGGTGTTCGGAGATCTCGGCACTCACGAGAGCAGCCCTCCTCTCGCGTGTATCACCCGATAGATACCCTGGGTGGCGGGGTCACCCAAACCGGCCTGAGGGCAGGAGTCGCCTCCCCGGCGGGGGCGGCGCCCCGGGGGCGGGCGCCGCGGGGTTCGCCGCCTAGGCCGCCGCCATGAGCTTGCGGATGCTGCGCCCGATCTTCCGCTTGGCCCGCTGGAGGGCGTTGTCCACGGACTTCACGCGTCGGCGGAGCTCCTGCGCGATCTCCTGGTAGGACTTCCCCTCAAGGTGCCCGCGGAGGACGGCCGACTCGAGGTCGCTGAGGTCCCGCTTGATGCGATGGCGCAGGTCGTCGGAGAACTGCTGGGTGATGACCAGATGCTCGGGGTCGGCCTTGTCGGACTCGGCGAGGGTATCGAGCAGAGTGCGGTCGGAGTCGGAGTCGAAGAGACTGGCGTGGAGGGAGACGTAGGAGTTGAGGGGGATGTGCTTCTGGCGGGTTGCGGCCTTGATGGCGGTGAAGATCTGGCGGCTGATGCAGAGCTCGGCGAAGGCCCGGAAGGGCAGGAGCTTATCGTTGCGGAAGTCGCGGATGGCCTTGAAGAGGCCGATCATGCCCTCCTGCACGATATCGTCGTGATCGGCCCCGATGAGGAAGTACGAGCGGGCCTTACCCTCGACGATGCTCTTGTACTTCGTCAGCAGATGCTCCGTGGCCCGGACGCTTCCCCCTTTTGCGTAGCGGACCACTTCCTCGTCCAGCATGCCGTGGAAACTCGTCACACCGTCCTGCATGCCACCGTCAGGCATTGCTGCCGCCTCCACCTTGGTTAGTCGAAACAGCTAGGGGTTGACAGTCGGCGCTGCGCTGTCGGTCTCGCGTCGTGTCCCTCGGCGGCCTCCTGATCCGGTCGGTCTCGTGCCTCCTGGGAGAGCCCTGGGCCCCCCAGCACAATCCGGGCCCGCGTCGCCACCGGCCCGGACACCGGTCATTATAGGTGAACCCGCGGGCCGAGTCAATAGCCCCGGGCCCCCCTTGCGCCCGGAAATGCGCGGCCGGGCTGTGTTCCCGCCACTCCCGCCGGGCCGGGCCAGCCGGCCGGGCGCTCGCTCGCCAGGGCTCAGCGCCGCCGCCACGTCGTGCCCTCCGGGCGGTCCTCGAGGACGATCCCCAGCTGCGCCAGCCGGGACCGCACCTCGTCCGCAAGGCTGTACTGGCCGATCTGGCGAGCCCTGCCCCGCACCTCGATGAGCAGCTCGATGAGGTCGCTGGCCAGGCCGTGCTCGACCGGGCTGGGGGCGAGGCTGAGTCCGAGGACCTCCGCCAGGCCCACCAGCGTCTGGCGAGCCGCGGCGAGCCGTGCCCGGCCGGCCTCGGAGGGCGAGAAGCTGGCGCTGGCCGCCGCGCCAAGGCGGTTGACCGCGCCCACCAAACCGTGGAGGGCGGCCAGGGCGCGGGGGGTCGAGAAGTCGTCGTCCATGGCTTCATGGAACTCGCGCTCCGCGGTGCGCGTCGCCTCCTCAAGTTCCGCAAGATCCGTGCCCGCGGGCTTGACGGGGGAGCCCAGCAGCCGATCGAGGGTCTGACGGCCGATGCGGAGGCGCTCGAGGGCGGCCTGGGCGGCCTCGAGGGTGTCCTCGGTGAAGGGCAGGTCGCTGCCGTAGCGGGAGGCGATGTAGCAGTAGCGCAGCGCCGGCCCGCCCACGCGCGCGAGGGTCTCCCGGAGCCCGACCACGTTTCCGAGGGACTTGCTCATCTTCTCTTGGGGGGCGCCCTCGCCGGGGGTGATGTTGAGCATGCCGTTGTGGAGCCAGTACCGGGCGAAGGGGCGCCCTTCACTGGCCTGAGACTGGGCGATCTCGTTCTCGTGGTGGGGGAATATGAGGTCGGCGCCGCCGCCGTGGATGTCGAAGCCGAGGCCGAGGTACTTCATGCTCATCGCCGAGCACTCGATATGCCAGCCCGGCCGGCCGGGTCCCCAGGGGGAGTCCCAACTGGGCTCGCCGGGCTTGGCGGCCTTCCAGAGGAAGAAGTCCCGGGGGTCGCGCTTGCGGCGGTCGGCCTCGACGCGGGCGCCGGCGATCTGGGAGTCGAGGTCCCGGCGGGAGAGGCTCCCGTAGCCAGGGAAGCTGGGCACGTGAAAGCATACGTCGCCGTTCACCGGGTAGGCGTGTTGGGTCTCGACGAGTCGGGAGATGAGGGCGATGATCTCGGGGACATGCTCGCTCGCCCGGGGCGCGATAGTGGGCGGAAGGCAGGAGAGCTGGGCGAGCTCCTCCCAGTAGGCTTGCTCGTAGCCGCGGGCGAGCTCCCGCCAGTCGCGGCCCTCCCGCTGGGCGGCGGCAATGATCTTATCCTCGATGTCGGTGACGTTCATGACATACGTCACCTCGTAGCCGCGGTAGGCCAGCCACCGGCGGATGACGTCGAAGGCGACAGCGGAGCGGCCGTGGCCCACGTGCGCGGGGGCGTAGGCCGTGACCCCGCAGACGTACATGCCGACCTTGCCCGGGTCCCTGGGGACGAACTCCTCTTTGCGCCGCGTCAGAGTGTTGTAGATGTAGATCGCCATTGCTCTCCCCGCCGGTGTTGACCCCTCGTCCAACCTCGCCGCCGCGCCCGCCTAGTCTCGCCGCGCGGCTCCCGCGGCCGCCTGCAGGAGGCGCTCCAGCTCCTCGATCCGCCGCTCGAGCCGGCCAATCTCCCGGTCGAACCGCTCCTGGCACTGCTCGCAGGGGTCGTCCTGGGTGGCGCCGGAGATGGAGGCGGCGGCGATGCGGCGGCCCTGGTGGCGCACCAGCCGCGCGGGCACGCCGACCACCGTGCTGTCGGCCGGCACGTCCTTGAGGACCACGGAGCCGGCGCCGACGACGGCGTTGTCGCCCACGCTGATGGAGCCCAGGATGCTGGCGCCGACACCCACGACGACGCTGTTGCCCAGGGTGGGGTGGCGCTTGCCGGTCTCCTTGCCGGTGCCGCCCAGGGTGACACCCTGGTAGAGGGTGCAGTGGTCGCCGATCTCGCTGGTCTCGCCGATGACGGTGCCCATGCCGTGGTCAATGAAGAGGGCGCGGCCGATGCGGGCGGCCGGGTGGATCTCGATGCCGGTGAGCCAGCGGGCGAGCTGCGAGAGGAAGCGGGCGCTCAGTCGCAGGTGACGCCTCCAGAGCCAGTGGGCCGCGCGGTGGAGCACTATGGCGTGGAGGCCCGGGTAGCACAGGAGGACCTCAAGGCGGCTTCGCGCCGCGGGATCGCGCTTGAGGGCCGCCTCGACATCCGCCCGAATGCGCTCGAACATGCCTCTCTCGAATCAGGGGCGCCCGCGGGCATCGGCCGGCGCCCGCGAAGTCAGGTGATTCCAGTATATCGGCGCCCGCGCGGCGGTGTCAAGCGAGGTTGGCGTCGCCTCGTCGCGTCCACAGCCGACGGAGGGGAAGGACCCAGCGGCCAGGCCGACGAACCTGTCCCCGTTACCCAGGGCTAAGAGATGGCGCCCACCTATAAGGCACCGCGCGGCACCCAAGATGTGCTCCCCCCGGACTCGTGGCGCGCCCAGCGCGTGGAGGCCGCCTTCCGCGATCTGTGCCGGCGATGGGGCTATGGCGAGATCAGGACGCCGCTGTTCGAGGAGACGGAGCTGTTCGTCCACGGCACCGGCGAGGGCACCGAGATCGTAACCAAGCAGATGTACACCTTCCAGGACCGGGGCGGTCGCAGCCTGACCCTGCGCCCGGAGGGCACCCCCCCGGTGGTTCGCGCCTACCTCCAGCACGGCCTGGGCGCGCGCCAGGCGGTGCAGAAGCTCTTCTACATCGCCCCCATCTTCCGCTACGAGCGCCCGCAGGCGGGCCGCTATCGGCAGCACACGCAACTGGGCGTCGAGGTGCTGGGGGCCCCCGGGCCCGGCGTTGATGCAGAAGTGATCGCGCTGTTCCACGAGTTCGCCGCGCACCTGGGGGTCGAGGGCGCGGTGACGCATCTGAGCAGCATCGGGTGCGGGCGCTGTCGCCCTTCGCTGTCGGCGGCGCTGCGGGAGTTCTTCGCCCCGCACCTGGGGGAGCTGTGCGACTACTGCCGCACCCGGTATGAGGCCAATCCGCTGCGCATCCTGGACTGCAAGGTCCCGCGGGATGTCGAGCTGCGCCAGGGCGCGCCGAGCGCGCTGGAGCATCTGTGTGAGGAATGCCGGGTGCACCTGGCCGGCGTGCGGGCGGCGCTGGACGAGCTGGCCGTCCCCTACGAGGTTGACCCCACCATCGTCCGCGGGCTGGACTACTACATGCGCACTGCCTTCGAGGTGATCCACCCGGGCCTGGGCGCCAAGGACGTGCTCATGGGAGGCGGTCGCTACGACGGGCTGGTGGAGGCGCTGGGCGGCCCGGCGACGCCCGGGGTCGGCTTTGGCGCGGGGCTGGAACGCCTGCTGCTGGTGCTTGGGGGTGAGGAGGAGCCGCCGGGGCTGGACGTCTACGTGGCGGTGGCCTGTGAGGAGGCCCGGCGGCCCGCGCTGGTGCTGGCGATGGAGCTGAGGCGGGCGGGGCTGGCGGTGGAGCTGGACCACGCCGGGCGGAGCCTCAGGGCGCAGATGAGAGAGGCGGCGCGGGCGGGGGCGCGCTTTGCCGCGCTGCTAGGGGA
>CAYLPT010000133.1:0-13067 GCA_964385645.1 uncultured bacterium | reverse complement strand
CGGCCTGGTGCTGCACAGTCCTCTGGAAGACTGGGCCGCTCTGGACACCTGGCGCCCGCCCGATCCGCTGGTCCTGGCCGATGCCGGCCCTGCCGACTGGGACAAGCGCCGCCAGGACGCCGAGATCACCCGCGCCCGGGGGGAGGTGGTGGTCGGCGGCTTGCCCCACGGTTTCCTGCTCATGCGCCTGTGGTATCTGCGCGGCTTCGAGAACCTGATGGCCGACCTGGTGGAGGGACCGCCGGAGCTGGGACGGCTGATCGAGATGGTGACCGCGCACACGAGGCGGATCGTGGATGAGTACCTCTGGCTGGGCGTGGATGTGGTGGTCTTCGGGGAGGACCTGGGCGCGCAGCAGGCTTCGATCGTGAGCCCGGCGACGTTCCGGAGGTGGATCGCCCCGGCCTATGGGGAGCTGATGCGACCCTGCCGGGAGGCGGGGGCGGAGGTGTACCTGCACAGCGATGGGCACATATTGGAGCTGGTGGACGAGCTGCTGGGGTGTGGGGTGACGATTCTGAACCCGCAGGACCTGTGCAACGGCATAGACGAGCTGGCGAGGGAGGTGAAGGGGCGGGTGTGCATTTCGCTGGACGTGGACCGGCAGCGGATCGTGCCCTTCGGGACGCGGAGGGAGATCCGGGAGCTGATCCGGGAGGAGGTCGTGAAGCTGGGCTCGCCGGCGGGGGGGCTGATGTTTGCGGTGGGGATCTACCCGCCGACGCCGCCTGAGAACGTGGATGCGCTGTGCTGCGCCCTGGAGGAGTTTCGGGGGTACTGGTGGGAGGGACGAGGGTAGCGGCCCCGGCGGGCGGTGTCGCGGCGGGGGGACAGGTGAACGCGGGCGGAACGTGGTAATGATACAGCGCGGCCCGGAGAGGGGGCCAGGGCGGCGCCTGGTGTGGTGGGGAGGAACAGGCGGCTGTGAGGCCAGCCGACATTTGGGGTACCTATTACCCGGGGTCCCCCGGCTGTGGCAGGCGCCCGAGACGGGCTGGTGAAGGGCGCTGCCGGGCGGCGGAGCCCAGGAGGCAACCGATGCTGTACATACCCAGCGTAGTGGAGCAGACGCCGCGCGGGGAGCGGGCGTGGGATCTGTTCTCGCGGCTGTTGCAGAACCGGATCATCTTCATCGGGAGCGAGATCAACGACACGGTGGCGAGCCTGGTGATCGGGCAGCTTTTCTACCTGCAGGGGGAGGACCCGGACAAGGACATCGAGATGTACATCAATACGATGGGGGGCGAGGTGCCGGCCGGGCTGGCGATCTACGACACGATGCAGATCGTGCGCCCCGACATCCGGACCTACTGCGTTGGGAAGGCGTGCAGCATGGGTGCGGTGCTGCTGGCCGGGGGGGCGCGCGGCAAGCGGGCGGCGCTGCCGAACTCGCGGGTGATGATCCATCAGCCGCTGGGGGGCGCCTATGGGGCGGTGAGCGATGTGGACATCTTCACGCGGGAGCTGCTGCGGACGCGCGATCGCATCAACGAGATCCTGGCCTACCACACGGGGCAGGATGTGGAGACGATCAAGCGGGACACGGAGCGGGACCGGTGGATGACGGCGGAGGAGGCGAAGGAGTACGGGATCGTGGACGAAGTGCTGGCTATGCCAGCGGCGAAGGAGGCGAAGGAGGCGGGGGGGAGGGCGAAGTGAGGCAGGAGCGCGCCGGGGAGGGTGTGTGATGCGAACGCGCAGGCCAGAGCCTCAGTGCTCCTTCTGCGGCAAGACGCAGAGCGAGGTGGGCGGTCGGCTGATCGCGGGCGACGGGGTGTTCATCTGCGCGGAGTGCACGGCGCTGTGCCACGAGCTGCTGCAGGAGGACCAGCACCCGCCGCTGGCGGAGCCAGGGGCGCAGCTCGAGCTGCCGATCCCCACCCCGAAGGAGATCTACGACCTGCTGAGCGAGTACGTGATCGGGCAGGAGCGGGCGCGCCGGGTGTTGTCGGTGGCGGTGTACAACCACTACAAGCGGATTCAGATGCAGACCCGGGGCGAGGACGAGGGGGTGGAGCTTCAGAAGAGCAACATCCTGCTGATCGGGCCCACGGGCAGCGGCAAGACGCTGTTGGCGCAGACGCTGGCGAAGATCCTGGACGTGCCCTTCTGCATCACGGATGCGACGACGCTCACAGAGGCGGGCTACGTGGGCGAGGACGTGGAGAACATCCTGCTCAAGCTGTATCAGGCGGCGGACGGGGACCTGGAGCGGGCGCAGCGGGGGATCGTGTACATAGATGAGATAGACAAGATCGCGCGCAAGAGCGAGAACCGCTCGATCACGCGGGATGTGAGCGGGGAGGGGGTCCAGCAGGCGCTGCTCAAGATCCTGGAGGGTACGGTGGCGAACATCCCTCCCCAGGGGGGACGGAAGCACCCGCAGCAGGAGTACATCCAGATGGACTCCACGGACATACTGTTCATCTGCGGGGGCACCTTCGAGGGGCTGGACGGGATCATCCGGAGGCGGACGGCGGGCGAGCGGCGCTTCGGGCTGCTGGCCGCCGACGGCCGTGCGCGGGAGGCGGATGTGGGCGAGGCGCTGCGGCAGGTGCTGCCGGAGGACCTGCTCAAGTTTGGGTTCATCCCTGAGTTCATCGGGCGGCTGCCGGTGGTGGCGACGCTGGAGGCGCTGGACAAGCAGGCGCTGCTACGCATTCTGGTGGAGCCGAAGAACGCGCTGGTGCAGCAGTACCACCGGTACCTGGAGTGGGACGGGGTGGAGCTGGAGTTCACCCAGGACGCCCTCGAGGAGATCGCCAACCAGGCGCTGGCGCGGGGAACGGGGGCGCGGGCGCTGCGCACCATTATCGAGGAGGTCATGCTGGACATCATGTACGAGGTGCCCTCGCGGCGGACGCGGGGCAAGTGCCTGGTGACCGCGGAGGCGGTGCGCCGCCAGCAGCCGGCGCGCCTGACCGACAGCCTGGAGGGGGAGCCGGCCCGGGAGAGGGAGAAGCGCGACGCGCCGGCGGCCGAGCCCAAGGAGCGCCGCGCGGGCTGAGCGCCTTCGCCGCGTTGAGGAGAGGATAGTGCCCGAGACCAAGGATACCAAGGTCCTGAGCCCGGAGGAGGTGGCCAGCAAGGGGCGCCGCCTGCCCAAAGAGGTGCCGGTGGTGCCCACCCGGGGCGCGGTCATCTACCCGTATCTGGTCATCCCACTGTTCGTGGGCCGGGCGCGCTCGCTGCAGGGGTTGGAGGTGGCGATCAACGGCGACCGGCAGATCGCGCTGATCGCGCAGCGGGACGCGACCGTGGACGACCCGGGGCCGGAGGATCTGTACTCGGTGGGCGCGCTGGGGGAGATCGTCCAGACCTTGCGGCTGCCGGACGGGACCGTACGGGTGATGATCGAGGGGTCGCAGCGGGTGCGGGTGGTGGAGTACGTGCACTCGGAGCCCTATCTACGGGCGCGCATCGAGGCGGTGCGGGAGATTGAGGAGCCAGGCATCGAGACGGAGGCGCTGGTCCGGAACGTGCTGGCGCAGTTCGAGCGGCTCATCAACCTGGGCAAGAACCTCCCCGTGGAGGCGCTGGAGTCGGCGCGGGGGATCTCCGACCCGGGGCGGCTGGCCGACCTAGTGGCGTACTATGCGCAGATCCCGGTGGAGGTGAAGCAGCGGGTGCTGGAGGCGGCGAACCACCGGGAGCGGCTGGAGATCCTGGCGGCGGTGCTGAACAAGGAGATCGAGATCCTGGAGGTGGAGCGCAAGATCAGCTCCCGGGTGAAGAAAGACCTGGAGGACTCCCAGAAGGAGTTCTACCTGCGGGAGAAGATGAAGGCGATCCAGCAGGAGCTGGGGGAGCGGGACGACCGCAGCACCGAGATAGACGAGCTGCGGGGCCGCATCAAGGCGGCGGGGATGCCGGAGGAGGTGGAGGAGCGGGCGCTCAAGGAACTCGACCGGCTCGAGCGCATGCCGCCCGCCTCGCCGGAGGTGGTGGTGGTGCGCACCTACCTGGACTGGCTGATCTCAATGCCGTGGAAGGTGCGCAGCGACGAGAAGCTGGACATCGTGGCCGCGGAGCGGATTCTGAACGAGGATCACTACGGGCTCAAGAAGGTCAAGGAGCGGGTCCTGGAGTTCCTGGCGGTCCGCAAGCTGGCGGAGAGCGTGAAGGGCCCGATCCTGTGCTTCATCGGCCCGCCGGGGGTGGGCAAGACCTCGATCGGGCGCTCCATCGCGCGAGCGACGGGGCGGCGGTTCGTGCGCATCTCGCTGGGCGGGGTGAGGGACGAGGGGGAGATCCGGGGGCACCGGCGCACCTACGTGGGCGCGCTGCCGGGGCGCATCGTGCAGGGCCTCAAGACGGCCGGCACCCGCAACCCGGTGTTCATGATGGATGAGGTGGACAAGATCGGCATAGACTTCCGGGGCGACCCCGCCTCGGCGCTGCTGGAGGTGCTCGACCCGGAGCAGAACAACGCCTTCAGCGACCACTACTTGGAGGTGCCCCTCGACCTCTCCGAGGTCATGTTCATCACCACGGGGAACCTGCTCGACCCGATCCCACCGGCCCTCAAGGACCGGATGGAGGTGATCGAGTTCCCCGGCTACATCGAGGAGGAGAAGGTCAAGATCGCGCAGCTCTTCCTGATCCCGAAGCAGCTCAAGAACCACGGGCTGGAGCGCAAGCAACTCCAGTTCACGGAGGCGGGGCTGCGGAGCGTGATCCGGGAGTACACGCGGGAAGCCGGGGTGCGGAACCTGGAGCGGGAGATCGCCGCTGTCTGCCGGAAGGTGGCGAAGAGCGTTGCCCAGGGGAAGGTGAGAGGGGCGCGGCTCACAGGCCGTTCTGTGGCCACCTACCTGGGCGCGCCGCGGTTCCGCTATGGGATCGCGGAGAAGGAGGACGAGGTGGGGGTCGCCACCGGGCTGGGATGGACGGAGTTCGGCGGCGACATCCTGTCCATCGAGGTGACGCTGATGAAGGGCCGGGGCAACCTGCTGCTTACGGGTCACCTTGGGGACGTGATGCAGGAGTCGGGGAAGGCGGCGTTGAGCTACGCCCGCTCGCGGGCGGCCCAGCTGGGGATTGACGAGGACTTCTACCGGCGCACCGACGTGCACATCCACGTGCCGGCGGGGCAGATCCCGAAGGACGGCCCCTCCGCGGGCATCACCATGGCGACCGCGCTGATCTCCGCCCTCACCCGCCGGCCAGTGCACCGCAACGTCGCCATGACCGGGGAGGTCACGCTGCGGGGCAAGGTGCTGCCCGTGGGGGGCATCAAGGAGAAGGTCCTGGCGGCCCACCGGGCCGGCATCAAGACGGTGATCCTGCCGCTGGAGAGCAAGAAGGACCTGGAGGAGATCCCGGCCAACGTCCAGCGCGACCTGAAGTTCCGCTGGGTCGAGCACATGGATCAGGTGATCGAGATCGCGCTGCACGAGCGGCCGCGCCCGGAGGCCAGGCCCCCCACCAGGCCGCCGGCCCTGGAGCGCCAGACGGCCAGCCAGGTGGTCACCTCGCCGCGCTCGGTGGCCTGAGGCCCGCCCTCAGAGCCCGAAGAGGCCCGCCAGGCGCGTGGCGAGCCCGAAGTCGCCCAACACCTGGAGCTTCCCCTCCATGAAGGCCATGTATCCGCTGAGCCGGCCGGCCACCAGCTCCTGCCAGTCCCCGACGGACAGGCGGATGGTGACGTCGGGCCGCTCGGCCGGACCGGCGGCGAGCCGGCAGGCCTGGTCGCGAACCGTGAGATGCCAGACGCCCCCACCCTCGCCGGTGAGACAGAGCTGGTAGACCGCATCCAGGCCGGCCGCGGCCTGGGGGTTGAAGCGCTGGGCGAGGTTGGTGAGCGTCTGCTGCGGGGTGCTCGGGGTCTGCTCTCGGGATGCCATGGGGGTCGCCGACTCACTTACTGGGCGTTTGTGTGGCAGCTTCGACACAGGCCGGTTGAGTCCTGTCAGCGCGTACAGGTCTGGGGCAGGGGACGCCGTGCGCCCCGCCAAGTGGCCTTGGGAGGGAGGCCGGTCTGCCGCGGGCGGGGGCCGGCGGGGCGCGCCCTCGGGAGGCCAGAGTGATCGAGAGGTATCGGTTTGGGGCCGTGGTCATAGACGGCCGAGAGTACACGAGCGATGTGATCGTGCTGCCCGGAAAGGTGCTGCCGAACTGGTGGCGGCGGGAGGGACACCTGCTGCAGATGGACGACCTCCAGGAGGCGCTGAGCGAGGCCCCGGAGATCCTCATCGTGGGCACAGGCAGCCAGGAGCGGATGCGGGTGGCCGACGAGGTGGCGGCGCACGCGCGGCGCGCCGGGATCGAGTTGGTGGCCTACGACACCCCCACCGCCTGTCGGATGTTCAACCAGGTGGTCGAGCAGAGGCGGGCGGTGGCGTGTCTGCACCTGACGTGCTAGCCCGCCGGGCAGGGGGGAAGCTCCTGCCACACAAGCACAGCGGGCAGTCGAACGGATCCTACGCTTCGCTCAGGATGACGCGGAGGGGCCGGCGGGTCAGCGAGCTGGGCTGGCGGGACCGGCGGGGGGGCGAAGGCGGCGCAGGAGAAGGCCGAGGACCACGCCGCCGATGAGGCCCAGGGCCCCGGCCAGCAAGGCCCCCCATGGGAATGGAGGCGGGCGGTCTCCGACGCCCAGGTTGATGAAGGCGGAGTTGTTGAGCTCGTTCGACTCGTAGACGTCGTTGAGGGGATCCACCACCGCAGTCAGGACATGCCCGCCCCGCACCGCGGGCCAGGTGAGGTCCCAGAGGGCGCTCTCGCCGGGAGCGAGGGCACGGGGCAGCCGCCACTCAGCATAGGTGCGCTCGTTCACCAGGAGCACGACGGGCACGGGAGGCAGGACGTCGGCGCCCACGCTGCGGACCTCGATCTCGATCGGTACGAGGTCGCCATCGTCGAAGCTGCTGCCGTGGACGGAGATGCGGGCCAACTCGGCGTCGGGCAGCGCCAGTGAGGGGGCTGCGGCCAGGGCCATCAGCAGGGTCGCCGCGATGAGGGCGGGCGCCGTGCGTCGGTTGACACTCTGCATGTCGGCAGGCCTGATTCTGCCCCGGCCGGGGGCCTCCTGCGGCCGGCGGGGAGGGGGCTTCCTTTACACCCGCCGCGACCGGGTGCTATAATCCGCCGCAGGGCCCCGGCCATGAGCAGGATTGGGGAGCAGGTGACGATCGCCTCCCCGGCTACCAAGCAGGGGATCGGCTTACACACCGGGGAGCGGACGGCGGTGACGCTGCTGCCGGCCGAGCCGGACGCGGGGGTGGTCTTCGTCAGCGCCGGCGTGGAGCTTCCGGCCACAGTGGACTCGGTGGTGTCATGCGAGCGCGCGACCATTCTGGGGCGGGAGGGGACGACAGTCTCGGGCGTCGAGCACCTACTGGCGGCGCTGCATGCGGTGGGGGTGGACAACGTGCGGGCGGAGGTGGAGGGGCCCGAGCTGCCGGCCTGTGACGGGAGCGCGCGGGAGTGGGTAGCGCTGCTGCAGGAGGCGGGGCTGCGCCCGCAGGGGGCCGCCCGCGCGCCGGGTCGGCTGGGCCGCGTGGTGTGGCACGCGGCGGGGCCGTCGTGGGTGGTGGCGGCGCCGGCGGCAGGGCTGTCGGTAGCGGTGGCCGTGGACTACGGGGATCCGGTCGTAGGGCGGCAGATGGTGTGGGCCCAGGTGACGCCGGAGGGCTTCGCCCGCGAGCTGGCGCCGGCGCGGACGTTCGCGTTCGCGCACGAGCTGGAGGCGCTGCGGGCCGCCGGGCTGGCGCGGGGCGGGAGTGAGGAGAACGCCTTCGCCATCGGGCCCGAGGGCTACGTGGGCGAGCTGCGGTTCCCCGACGAGGTGGTGAGGCACAAGGCGCTCGACCTGGTGGGCGATCTGGCGCTGTGCGGGCGGCGCCTGGAGGCGTGCGTGTTCGCGGTGCGCCCGAGGCACGCGGCGAACGTGGCGCTGGCGGGCTTGCTGCGCGAAGCGCTGGTCGCCGGGGCGCACACATCCTGAGGGGCGAGGAGAGACGGGCATGGTGATGGACATCAACGAGATCCAGGCGGTGCTCCAGCACCGCTACCCGTTCCTGTTGGTGGACCGGGTGCTGGAGCTGGAGCCGGGCAAGCGAGCGGTGGGCCTCAAGAACGTGACCGTCAACGAGGCGTTCTTCGTGGGCCACTTCCCGGGCAACCCGATCATGCCAGGGGTGCTGATCGTGGAGGCGATGGCCCAGGTTGGGGGCATCCTGCTGCTGGCGACGACGGGGAACGAGGGCAAGCTGGCGTTCTTCGCGGGGATAGACAAGATGCGGTTCCGACGCCCCGTGGTGCCGGGCGATCAACTGCTGACGGAGGTCACGATCACGCGCACGAAGGGTGATGTGGGTCGGGTGGCCGTGGTCGGGAAAGTGGACGGGCAGGTGGTGGCCGAGGGGGAGTACCTGTTCGCGCTGCGGCCCGACCAGGGATCGGAGACGCTGGCGACCTCGCGCGCGGCAGGCCCGCAGTGACCCGCATCCACCCGACCGCAATCGTTGAGCGCGACTGCGAGCTGGCCGAGGGCGTGGCGGTGGGCCCGTACGCGGTGATACGGCACGGCAGCGTCATCGGCCCCCGGACCATCGTAGACGCCCATGTCTTGCTGGAGCACACCACCATCGGCGCCGACTGTCGCGTTCACTACGGGGCGGCCATCGGCGGGCCGCCTCAGGACCAGAGCTACCGGGAGGAGCCGACGCGGGTGATTGTGGGCGACCGCACCGTCATCCGCGAGTACGTGACCGTGCACCGGGCGACCGGCGAGGGCAACGCGACCCGCATCGGCGACGACACCATGCTCATGGCCTCCACCCACCTGGGGCACAACTGCCAGGTGGGCAGCCGGGTGACGGTCTCGACGCTGTCGGGCATGAGCGGGCACGTGGTGCTGGAGGATCAGGTCATCATCGGGGGCATGGTGGGCTCGCACCAGCGGGTGAGGGTGGGGAAGCTGGCGATGGTGAGCGGCTTCTCGAAGCTGAGCCAGGACGTGCCCCCGTTCAGCCTGGTGGACGGCAAGCCGGCGCGGGTCATCGGCCCCAACGCGGTGGGGCTGCGGAGGGCCGGCGTGGAGCCGGAGGCGCGCCGCGCCATCCAGAGGGCATTTCGACTGCTGTTCCGTGCGGACCTGGAGCTGGCGCGGGCGCTCGACCAGGTCGAGGAGGAGCTGGGGCAGGTGGCGGAGGTGGCCTATCTGGTCGGCTTCCTGCGCCGCATGCGCGAGGGCCGGTGGGGCCGACAGCTCGAAACCGCGCGGTGAGCATGGGCCACGCGACCAAGGCAGGGGCCGGCGGGGCGCGCGGCGGCGCCTGCTGCCGCGTCTTTCTCTCGGCCGGGGAGGCCTCGGGCGACTGGGCCGGCGCGCTGCTGGCCCAGGCGCTGCGCGCGCGGCGCCCGGGCCTCCATCTCATCGGGATCGGGGGCCGCCGGATGGCCGCCGCCGGCGTGGCATTGACAGCCGACAGCTCGAGCTGGGGCGCCATCGGGGCGTTGGAGGCGCTCTCACGCGCCCCCCGCGCGCTGCGCGCCCTGCGCAGGGCCCGGCGTCTGCTGGCCAGCGACCCTCCCGCCGCGCTCGTGCTCATCAACTGCGGGGCCGTCAATGTGCCGCTGGCCAGGCTGGCCCGCCGCCGCAGCGTGCCTACGCTCTACTACTTCCCGCCCGGCTCGTGGTCGCGCAAGCCGCGGGGACGCGAGCTGCGGGACCTGGTGGATGTCATCGCCACCCCGTTCCGGTGGTCCCACGACCTGCTTGAGGGCGGTCGCGCCCGCGTCGAGTGGGTCGGGCACCCGGTGGTCGAGGCGGCGAGGCCCCGCGCTACCCCAGAGGAGGCCTATGCGCGCTACGGTGTCGACCCAGGCAGGCCGGTGATCGCGCTGGCCCCGGGCAGCCGGGCGCAGGAGCTCCGGCACCTGCTGCCGACCCTGGCGCGGGCGGCCGAGGTGGTGGCGCGGCGCCGGCCGGGTCTGCAGGTGTTGGCGCCGATCGCGCCCGCGCTGAACGCGGAGGCGGTGCTGACCCCCCTGCGGCAGTCGGGCGCGGCGGTCGTGGGGCTGAGGGGCATGGACTATGACGCGCTCCAGATGGCGGGGGCGGCGGCCGTGTGCTCGGGGACGGCGACGCTGGAGTTCGCCTGTCTCGGAATCCCCATGGTGGTCGTGTACCGAACAAGCTGGGCGACGGCGATGCAGTATCGGCTGGTGCGCGGGGTGCTCGGCCGACAGCGTTTCGCGGCGATGCCCAATATCATCGCGCAGCGCGCGGTGGCGCCGGAGCTGCTGGGCTCGGCGGCCACGCCGCGGGCCATTGGGGGCTGGCTGGAGGCGCTGCTGGCCGACGCTGCGCTGGCGGCGCGGATGCGGGAGGGGTTGGCCGCGGTGGCGCGGGAGCTGGGCCCGCCCGGGGCCTCGGGGAGGACGGCGGAGCTGGTGCTCGAGCTGGTGGAGGGCGCCCCATGCCGACGCTAGCGCGAGGTCCGCTGTGGGTGCTGCGGCGGCTTCTGAGAGAGGGCCGGGGAGGGCTGTGGTCGGCGTGGGGGGCGCTGGGCTGCGTGGTGGGCGAGTCCATCGTGGATGCGGGCGTGATCCCGGTGCTGCTGGCGCTGATCTTCCTGGCGATTGACCCCTCCTCGGTGCAGCAGGGGATCGTCCTCGGCGAGGAGGGAGGCGACTGGTTCCAGCGGCTGGCGCGGGCCGCGGGCTACGATCCTGGGGGGCGACTGAGGAGCCTGGCGCTGGCGGCGGGGCTGATGCTGCTGGCCTGGTCGGTGAAGTGTGCGTTCTGGGCGGGCCGGGGCTACCTCTCCCAGCGGTTCGCGCAGGGGCTCATCCGCGACCTGCGCCGACGGCTCTTCGACCACCTGCTGCGGCAGTCGCTGGCATTCCACCGCGGGCGGCAGACGGGTGATCTGCTGTCCCGGGTGAGCAACGACGTGTCCCTGCTCCAGCGGGCGCTGGGGGTCGAGCTGATCGAGGCCGCCCGGGCGCCGGTCACGACGGTGGTGGCGGTGTCGCTCATGCTCGCCTTCGAGTGGCGCCTGACGCTGTTGTCGCTGGCCTGCGTGCCGCTGATCTCGCTGGTGATCGCGCGGGCGGGGGAGCGCATGCGCCGGCTGGCGAGGCAGGTGCAGGCGCGACTGGGCGGGCTGAACGCGTATCTTCAGGAGCGCCTGTCGGGCATCGAGACGGTGCAGATCTTCGGGATGGAGCGCGCGGAGGCGGAGCGCTTCGGGGAGATCGCCGATGGGAACTACCGGGCCAACCTGCGGGTGGCGCTGACCAGCTCGGTGCTGAGCCCAATGGTGGAGCTGATCAGCGCGGCTGGGCTGCTGGTGCTGATCTTCTTCGCCGGGTATCTGACGATCGAGGGTGCGCTGAGCGTGCCGAAGTTGCTCGCCTTCGCCTACGCCGGCCAGCGCCTGGGCAGCAGCCTCGGGCTGTTCGGCAAGATCTGGCTCTCTGGTCAGCAGGCCGCCGCGGCCGGCGACCGCCTTCTGGAGCTGCTCGACACGAAGGAGGAGGTGGTGGAGCGGCCCGACGCCATCGAGCTGCCGCGGGTGCGGGGCCGCATCTGCTTCCGCGAGGTGTCCTTCCGGTACCGGGGCTCAGAGCCGGTGCTGCGGGAGGTGACGGTCACCATTGAGCCAGGGCAGGTGGTGGCTCTTGTCGGCGCGAGCGGCGCGGGCAAGACGAGCCTCGCCAACCTCATCCCGCGCTTCTATGATCCAACCTCGGGCCACATCGAGGTGGACGGCACCGACATCGCTGGCATCACCCTCTCCTCGCTGCGCTCGCAGATCGGCATCGTGCCCCAGGAGCCGGTGCTGTTCGGCGGCTCCGTCCGGGAGGCCATCGCCTACGGCCGGCCGGAGGCGACCGATGAAGAGGTCGCGGCCGCGGCGCGGGCGGCGCGGGCGGAGGACTTCGTCATCGCGCTGCCGCAGGGGTATGACACGCCGGTGGGAGAACGGGGGGCGCGGCTGTCGGGCGGGCAGCGCCAGCGGCTGGCGATCGCGAGAGCGCTGCTGACCGACCCCCGCATCCTCATCCTCGACGAGGCGACGAGCGCACTGGACGCGGAGTCGGAGGCGCTGGTGCAGGCCGGGCTCGAGCGCCTGATGGAGGGCCGCACGACGGTGATCATCGCCCACCGCCTCTCGACCATCCAGCGGGCGGACCGGATACTCGTGCTTGCCGAGGGCCGCATCGTCGAGGATGGCACACATGACGAGCTGCTCGCCCGCGGCGGGGTCTACCGACGGCTGTACGAGGCGCAGATGCTGGCGCCCCGCGAGCAGCCCTCGGCGATGCCATGACCGGCGCTCACCCTCATCGCCTGCCGGCCGCAAGATGGCGGCGCATAGCCGGGCTCGCCGCCTACAACTGGCTGCTCGCGGGGCTCTCGCCACTCCTGCTGCTGTGGCTGCTGTGGCGGAGGGTGGTGCAGCGACGGGGCATAGGCTCCTGGCGACACCGCCTGGGCTTGGTGCCGCGACTGGCCGGCGGCGGTGGGCCGCGCATCTGGGTGCACGCCGTCTCCGCGGGCGAGGTGGTGGCGGCCAGGCCGGTCCTGGAGGCCCTGCACACCAGCCTGCCGGGGGCGCGGGTCGCGCTGTCCGTCATCACCAACACGGGCATGGCTGTCGCCCGGCAGTCGTGCTGGGCGGCGGAGACGATCTTCTACCTGCCCTTCGACTGGCCGGACCCGGTGGCGCTGGCGCTGTGGCGCGTGAGGCCGGACCTGCTCGTGGTGGTCGAGAAGGAGCTGTGGCCGAACCTGCTGGGCCTAGCGCGGGCGTTCGGCGCCCGGGTGCTGCTGGTCAACGGGCGGGTCTCAGACCGCATGATGCAGCGTGCCGCGCGGGCGCCGGGGGTCGCCCGCTGGCTCTGGGAGCTGCCCCACCTCATCTGTGTCCAGTCCGGGCGGGATGCGCGGCGGCTGCGCGCGCTCGGCATCCCGGCGGAGGCGGTGGTCGTGGCCGGGAACACGAAGGTGGACACACTGGCGCACCGAGACATGACGGTGGAGCGGCGGCTGGCGGAGGAGCTGGGGGTGAGCGAGGGGGAGCAGTGGCTGGTGGCCGGCAGCACCCACC
>CAYLPT010000132.1:0-5159 GCA_964385645.1 uncultured bacterium | reverse complement strand
GGGGCAGGGTGCCTGAGGCACCCTGCCCTTCCCTCCTCTGTCGCGCCCACATGTCCCCCAAGCGCATTCTCGCCGCCGTGCCATGCCATGCCTTGCCTCCTCCCCGCTTGACCGCGGCCGCGCCCCTGTGCTATAGTCGAGAGCGGCATCGGCGCGCCGCGCCGATGTTCTCTTTGGGGAGGGGCGCACGGCCGCAGGGGGCGGGCAGCCGCCCTCGCGGCCGCCTTGCCCTACACCCTGATGGAGGGCTCACCCGTGACGACCACCGCCACCAAGAAGAAGGAAGAGGCCCGGGCCCGCAAGCCCTTCGCCATCCACTACCTCGAGGACCTCATCGCCGAGATCATGATGAACACCGGCCAGGCCGCCAAGTCCCGGGAGCTCGCCGGTCAGCTCGAGCACCTGGTCAAGCTCCACCCCAAATTCATCCGCAAGACCCTCTACTACAGCGACCGCTTCGCCACCGAGGACCGCCGCTGGAACCTCGCCCTCCGCACCGCCCTCCAGCTCCCCTTCGAGGGCTCCCTCCACTACACGCTTCAGTGCTATGGCAAGCCCATGTCCCTTCAGGCCCTCCAGAACGAGATGGCGCTCGTCCAGCGCCGCCCTGTGGACTTCTTTGACGACCTGCTCCGCGAGACGCTCGAGCGCCGCCAGGACCGCTACTGGCGGACGCCGGACGGGCTGTGGTGCCTGCGCGAGTGGCTCCCCGACCTCTCCGAGCAAGACCCCGAGCGCTGCTTCCTCCGCAACTTCTTCCTGGAGGCCGCCCACGTCCGTCCCCTCGTGGACTCCCTGCTCGACACCCGCATGGCCACCGACCAGCCCTCCGTCGAGATGGCCATCAAGCTCGTGCGTCGCGCGGGCGAGCCCCTCCCCCACAAGGTCCTCGCCTACGCCATCTGGCGCCTCCGAGAGGGCGACCTCGACCCCGTCGAGTTCCTGCAGGCCTGCCGCAGCGAGCCCCGCCTCCTCATGATGTCCGGGCTCCTGTGGGGGCTCGAGGAGTTCGTGGATGACTGGTGCAAGGAGCTCAGGCGCCTCTCCGGCCGCGCCGAGAAGGAGCAGGACGTCGAGTGGGTCGAGGAAGAGGAGCCCGAGGGCCCTATCGTCATCACCCCCGCCGACCTCGAGGAGGTCCACAAGCACCTCAAGCGCCGCAAGCGGCCCCAGCCCGCCAGCGCCCTCGTGGAGGCCGTCTTCGAGTACGGCCCCGGCTCCCGCCGCCTCCAGGAGGCCGTGGACGCCCTCATGAGCGCTATGGCCCTCGACACCCGCTTCGTCCGCCTCGGCTCCCAGACCTGGGCCCTCCCCGACATGATGCCCAAGCACACCAGCAAGGTCCCCGCCTCCCTCCAGCCCGTGCCCGTCGAGTCCCGCGAGGACGAGGCCGACGCCGAGCTCGACGACGAGGGCCTCGAGCCCGCCCTCGTCGCCTGGGTCCACGACCCCCGCTATGAGGACTTCGGCGAGGAGCCCGAGGTGGACATCGGCCCCGAGCAGCAGCCCACCGACGAGCTCCGCTGCATCCTCCTCTACGACCACTGGAAGGCCGGCACCCTCAAGGTCAGGGTGTGCGACCGGCGCTTCTACCCCTCGGAGTCCGACCTCGTCTGCGCCACCTTCCTCGACAAGCAGACCGGCAAGGACTACCCCGCCTGGCTCAGCTACACCACCTCTCTCATCTATGAGCTCGGCGACTGGTACCAGGACCGCGGCCTGGTGCCCGGCTCCGTCTTCGTCGTCACCCAGGGCCCCCAGCCCGACCAGTTCCTGGTCTCCTACGAGGACGAGATTGACGAACTCGTCCACCTCCCGGAGGACCGCATCAAGGAGCTCCTCAAGCTCAAGAAGGAGGCCGCCGCCGAGGGGTGGTCCGTGCTCGAGATCATGCACCGCATCGCCGCCGGCCACGAGAAGGGCGCTCCCTTCATGAAGCTGTGGGCCGAGGTCAACGTCGTCCGCCGCACCACTCGCCGCGTCGTCGCCTCCAACCTCGCCTCCTACCACTGCTTCTACCAGCGCCCCGCCAACTCCGATAACTGGGTCTTCGACGAGCGCAAGGTCACCCAGGGCCGCAAGAAGACCAAGCGCAAGTACCTCCGCCGCTAAGGCCCCCGCCATGAGCGAGCCCGTTCGCGTCCGCATGGCCCCCGCTCCCACGGGGCGCCTCCACATCGGCACCGCGCGCACCGCCCTCCACAACTGGCTCTTCGCCCGCCACCACGGCGGCGTCTTCGTCCTGCGCATCGAGGACACCGACCGCGAGCGCTCCACCCCCGACTCCCTCGCCGATATCCTCTCCGCCCTCCGCTGGCTCGGCCTCTTCTGGGACGAGGGCCCCGAGGTCGGTGGGGAGTATGGACCCTATCTCCAGTCCGAGCGCCTGCCCAGCTACCGCGCCGCCGCCGACCGGCTCCTCGCCGCCGGCCTCGCCTATCCCTGCTTCTGCACCCCAGAGGAGCTTGACGAGCGCCGCCAGGACATGCAGCGCCGCGGCCTTCCCCCCCGCTACGACCGCCGCTGCCGCGACCTCTCTCCCGCCGACCGGGAGCGCCTCGCCGCCCAGGGCCGACCCCGCGCCCTCCGCTTCGCCACCCCCGAGCAAGGCGCCGTCGCCTGGGAAGACCTGGTCCGGGGGCCCATCGAGTTCGCCGCCGCCGACCTCGACGACTTCGTCCTCCTCAAGGCCGACGGCTACCCCACCTACCTGCTCGCTTGCGCCCTCGACGATGCTGCGATGCGCATCTCCCACGTGCTGCGCGGCGAGGACCTCATCTCCGGCACCCCCAGACAGCTCCTCGTCTACCAGGCCCTCGGGCTGCCCCCGCCCCGCTTCGGCCACCTCCCCCTCATCCTCGGCCCCGACCGCGCCAAGCTCTCCAAGCGCCACGGCGCCGTCGCCGTCAGCGACTACCGGGACCAGGGCTACCTGCCCGACGCCCTCGTCAACTTCATCGCCCTGCTCGGCTGGTCCCCCGGCGATGACCGGGAGCTGCTCTCCCGCGAGGAGCTCATCGCCGAGTTTTCCCTCGAGGGCATCGGCCGCTCCGGCGCGATCTTCGACGGCGAGAAGCTCGCCTGGATGAATGGCGTCTACCTCCGCCGGCTTCCACCGGAGGAGTACGTGGCGGCCGCCCGGCCATTCCTCGCCCGCGCCGGCCTCCTGGACTCGGGCGAGTGCGACGAAGGGTACGTGCGCCGGGCCCTGCTTCTTGAGCAAGAGAGGGCTCGCACTTTGAGAGAGCTGCCGGAGCTGACCGAGTTCTTCTTCCGCGACCCCGAGGGCTATGAGGAGAAGGGCCGGCGGAAGTGGTTCGCGCGCGATGGCGCAGCCGACCTCCTCGCCGCCCTGCGGGAGGCGCTCGCCTCCCTCGAGCCCTTCGACGAGCCGACCCTCGAGGCCGCCGTGCGCGGTGTCGCCGACCGCCTGGGCCTGAAGGCCGGCCCGGTGATCCACACCACCCGCCTCGCCGTCACCGGCCGCACCGCCGGCCCGGGCCTGTTCGAGCTCCTCGCCGTGCTGGGGCGGGACCGCGTCCTGCGCCGCCTCGCCCGCGCCGAGCAGTACGCCCGCCAGTGCCCACGATAGGGCGCGCATGTCTCTGCATGCGCGCCGCCGCCCCCCGCCCGCGAAGGTCGGCCCCCACGCGGCGCCGAAACACCTCTGCCGAACCCGGGGACGCAGATCGGAGGATGAGCATGGACCTGTTCGAGGCGATCGAGAAGCGCGCGTCGGTGCGCTCCCTGAGGCCCGTAGACATCCCGCGGGCTGACCTGGAGCGGATCCTCGACGCCGGACGGCGGGCCGCCTCGGGCCGCAACACCCAGCCCATCGAGTTCATCGTGGTGCGCGACCCCGAGACGTTGAGGGCGCTGGCCAAGGCCCAGGGCTGCATCGCCGACGTCTCCTGCGCGGTGGCCGTGGCCGCCGACCCGCGCAAGTCGGAGTTCTGGCTCGAGGACGTCGCCGCAGCGACCCAGAACATGCTGCTGGCGATCACCGCCTTGGGCTATGCGAGCGTGTGGATCGAGGGCACGCTCCTGCGCGCGGAGGCAGACCACAAGCGGGTGCTAGGGGTCCCTGACGAGATGCGCCTGATGGTGGTGCTGCCCATCGGCGCGCCCGCGGGGCCGGTGCAGCAGAAGGAGAAGCGGCCCCTCCAGGACATCGTGCACTGGGAGCGCTTCGGCCGCAAGGAGGAGTAGTCCGCCGCCGCCCTGCCCTCAGAGCCTAACGCTCGCCCGTCACCAGATCGAGCGACATCTGGGGTGGGTGAGAGAGGGTGTTGTGGATGAGGCAGGAGTGGGCGACGCGCTCAAGGGTGCGGCGCTGCTCGTCGGAGAGGTCCGCGGGCAGCCGGACGCGGACCGCGATGGCGCCGATGCGGCGGGGGCTGTCGGCGAGGCGCCAGTCGAGGTCAATGGTCATGCCCTCGAGGTCGAGGTCGCGGCGGGCGGCGAAGGCGACGAGGGTGGAACCGACGCAAGAGCCCAAGGAAGCCATGAGCAGCTCGGGGGCAGACGGATAGGCCGCCCCAACCTCCGAGGACTCGTCGCACATCAGCTCCCCCGAGGTGAGCCGGGTGCAGAAGTGCATTCCGCCTCGCCATACGACGGTGGTGGTCGCCACGGCCGGCCTCCTTTCCCGCACCTGATCGGGGGTGGTTAGTTCCCCGCGGCCGGCCGCGGCTCCCCTGAGCGGGGGTAACAAAGAGAGCGCCGAACTGTTCAGTTCCGGCAACAAAGGGCTCAATTCAGGGTGGGCGAAAAGTGGACGTTTCCCCGAGATGAGGACGACAGTTGTGCGCCCATTCCGCCAGGGATGGAGGGCTGTGGTATCACCATTTCGCGTCCTTCGGCGCTCCAGGGCAGTAGCAAGCAAGCGCTTTTGGCAGTTTTGTTCGCAGGGCGCGACACGGCGGTATCGCGCAGACGCGCGGAAAACGCGGAAACGCGCGCGAACCGGCATGGATCCGACGCGACGGACGTGCCCAAAACGCGCGCATGTGGCGTGGGGCGTACAGGCTTCCAGCCGGGGTTGGTATATGACCAAGCGTTAGTATGCTTACCCCGCGCTGCGCGCAATCCGCGCGGGGCGGCGCGCGAGAGGCCATCGCCTCCGGGGGCCAGGCGCGGCTGCGGACGCGGTCTGCGGG
>CAYLPT010000131.1:0-3082 GCA_964385645.1 uncultured bacterium | reverse complement strand
CGGGTCCTCGCCGTAGTTCATCGCTTCCACCGCGAAGTAGAGGGTCCCGTCCACGCTCAACAGACCGGCCGGTTTCACGCCGTTCTTTGGATCGGCCGGCGGGGCCTGGCAGTACTTGCCGACCTCGATCGGCATGTTGTCGAGCAGCACCAGATGCCAGTGCCAGCCGGTCTTGGGTTCGCCGACGATGCGCCAGAAGTTCATGGGGCTGCCGGTGTTGTCGCCCGCGCCACCGTAGAGATGCCCGTCGGCGCCCCAGGTGATGGGCCACATGTCGCCATCGCCCTTGTGGTAGCGGACCTTGCTGGGGACAACCCCAGTGATGAGGGTGCTTCGCGGGTACGACGGGCGAGGAGTTGGCATCCCATCGCTCCTTTCTCAGATCTCTCAAACCCTGATTGGCGAGTTACCTGACCGCGTGAAGCTCGACCGGCTGCTTGCACCCAGACTCGCGCGACCGCAGGGCGGCGTCCAGGATCTCGGTGATGCGGAGTCCGGTCAGCTCATCGGCGTACAGCGGCGCGTTGTCCTCGATCCCCGCGATCAGGTTCTGGTACTGCGACATCCTCCCATCCGGAGTGCCAGGCGGCAGCTCGACGTCGCGCGTCTCCTTCCCGATGTGTATCTTCATCTCCGGCAGCAGCGTGATGACCGCGTCGCGGCAGATGACGTATCCGGACTCGTGCCTCACCTCCGGCTCGGGCGGAAGGTTCCATGACATGGTGAACTCGCCGCAGGCGCCCTTGTCGAAGTAGACCATCATCATCGTCTGGTCATCGCTCTTCACCCGGCCGCTGGTGACGGCCCCTGCATAGAGCACCTCCTTTGCCTCCTGCCCCATGCACGCCCGGCAGAACTCCAGAAAGTGGATCGAGTAGTCGAAGATAGGACCGCCGCTTCTCGCCTGATCATGCATCCAGTGGTCGAGCGCTGTCCACTCGTAGGGAGGTCCCACGCGGTGATGGATGAACCCGATAGGCTCTCCCAACTCGCCAGATTGCACGATCTCCACCACGCGGCGCATCCGCGCGCTGCCCGCCCGGGCGAAGGGGATGAAGCACTTGATCCCGGCTGACCGGATGGCGCGAACGATTTCGAGCGCCTGCTCGATGGTGCGCGCCATCGGCTTCTCCAGCATCAGGTGCTTGCCCGCCGCGGCCGCTTTCTGGACGTACTCGACGCGCTGGTCAGGTGGTGTGGTGATCGCGATGATGTCCACATCGGGGGCGCCGAACACCTCGTCGGCGCTGGCGGCGGCCTTCGCGCCGGTCTCCTTCGCCGCCGTCTCCATCGCCTGGCGATCGAGGTCATAGACATAGCGGACCCGGATCTCATCTGTCATCTGTTTGAGACCCGCCCAGTGGCCGTAGTCTATGCTCCAGATGCAGCCCGTCCCGATCACGCCGAGCCCGTACTGCTTGCGCGCCATGCCGGTCACCTTTACTCCCAGTTGATCTGCGGCCAGGTCCGCACCATGTACTCGCGCGACCGGATCGCGTAGTCCTCGGGGCTTACCCCCTGCTGTCCGCCCTCGATAATCACCCATCCACTGTAACCGGCCTCCAGCAGGGGCTTCATGAGGCGCTTCTGGTCGAGCACCCCTGCGCCGACTACCGCGCCCCGGTTATCCTTGCCCACATCGCCGATGTGCAGATACTTCACCCACGCCGCGTACTTGTCGTAGATGACATAGGGATCTGCGCCCACATGGAGCTGATGGCCGGCGTGCGGGCACAGACCCACCAGTCCCTGATCGACGCCCGCCGCGACCAGCCGGTCAACCTCCTCCGGGAGCTCCACCATGTACCCGGCGTGTGGGTGCACCACGACGTGCACCATCTTCTCCGAAGCATCTTTGCCGATCCGGTTCATCACCTGCGCCAGCCGCCGGTAGTCATCAACACTGAAGGTCCGCCCGTCCTTCTTGGCTCCGCCGTTGAGGATGAGGTAGGGCGAGCCGACGCTCCGCAGGAACTCGCACGCCTCCGCCGCCCGCGCCACCAGCGCCGATTCCTTCTCGACATCCAGCGACTCATCCATCGCGAAGTAAGCGCCGGTCAGCACGATCCGCGCCTTCGCCAGCCGCGCTCTCAGCTCATCCGCCTTGCCGTAGTAGCCGGCGATGTCGGTGTCGAACACCTCCAGGCCGCCGATTCCCAGACTCCCGACCGCCTCGATCACCGCCGCGAAGCTGATCTTCTCGCGGTCATACCCCCACAGCCCGATCTGACAGCCTATCCTCAATGGTGTGCTCCTCTCCCCCGCGCCGCCCCGGTCAGACTACCTCGCCCCCGCCTTCAGGCTGAGCCACGCCATCTCCTCCTCCGACAGCCGAATCTCTGCGGCCGCACAGGCGGAGGCCACCTGCTCGGCGGTGAGCGCGCCAACGATGGAGATCATCCGGCCCGGCAGGTTCCACACGTAGGCCAGGGCGACCTGCGCCACGGTGATCCCCCGTTCGCCTGCCAGCTCCCGCGCCCGCCGGCGGCGCTCGCGGTTCTCCTCGCTGTCGTACCACTTGTCCACATGGTCCTGCGAATCGCCGAACGGCTTGGGCTCATCGGAGAAGAAGCCGTGCGCAAGGGGGGCCCACGAGACCACCGGCATGTCCGCCTCCGCGTACCACCGGAGGTCCTCCTCGGTGGCCGCCATGTGGCCCCACACGGGCGAGATGGGCTCCGCCAGGGTCACGTGGACGCTGGAGAGCGAGGGGGGATGCAGGCCGCGGGCGGTCGCGTAGGACATAGCCGCCTCGATGCGTCGGACACCCCAGTTGGACACCCCCCAGGCGCGGACGCGGCCGGCGGCGATCTCCCCATTCAGGCTCTCGACCACGAGCGACACCGGCTCCTGCGGGTGATCGCAGTGGAACACCCAGAGTTCCACGCACTCGGTCTGCAGCCTCCCCAGGGCCACGCCGACGGCCTCCCGGCCCACCACCTGCCGGGGCTGGCGGCTGTGATGATCCGTGTGGGCCGGCCGCAGCACCAGGGCATGTGCACCTGCTCCCGGGCACACCCTTACCTGAGCCAGCCCCTCCACCATCCCCGCCCCCGTGCGGTGGCGCCACGCGCGCACCACC
>CAYLPT010000130.1:0-2713 GCA_964385645.1 uncultured bacterium | reverse complement strand
GCACCGGATCGCGGACACGGGCCGGCCGTTGGGGCCGCGCAGCTCGAAGGGCGGGGTGAGGGAGACGATGTTGGAGCGCTCCCACTCGCCGAGGATCTGGATCAGGCCCCGCTGGCGGGGGTCATCGCGCCAGGCGAAGCGGCCGAAGGTCGCCTCGACCCAGTCGGTGCTGCGGACCATATTAGTTTCTCCTGTGTGCCGCCAGGCCGGCGGCGATCTGCTGAAGGGTCTCGAGGACGCGCTCCTGCCAGCGGCCCTGGTCGGAGACGTGGCGGGCGAGGGCGCTGTCGAGGCGGGTGAGGGCGCCGGTGACGTGGCCCATGTGGTTCTCGACCACGCGGGCGAAGCGCTCGCCGGCCTCACGGGTGGCGAGGGCCTGGGTGTCGAGCTGCTGCTTGAGCTCGCCGACGGTGGTGTCGTGGGAGGCCATCATGCGCCGCAGCGTCCACCAGAACAGCCATGCCATGACGCCCGCGAGGCCGTACTCGCGCAGGGCGGTCAGCGCATCCAGGGCGGTCATGGCTGGCGCGCCTCCACGGGCACGACGCGCGCGGCGAGCCGGCCGTCAGGGGTGAGGAAGGGCACGCCGACGAAGTCCACGCCCTCCTCGCGCATCACGGCGAGCACCCGTTCGACCTTCGCCTGCCAGCGGCGGCGGCGCATCTCGGCGATGGCGTCGTCGCTCAGCTCCGGCTTCGGCTCGGCCCGCCTGAGGCGGGAGGGCTGCGCGGGGTGGGTTGTCGGGTCGGTATGGGACATGTCACGCCTCCCAAAGGGTCGCTTGCTCGACGGCAATGCGCCCGGCTGTGCCGGCGACGAGTTCGACCTCCACCCGCCAGTTCTGGTCGGCAGTCGTGTTCAGAGAGAGGGCGCCGGCCCAGGGCCGGAGGAAGCGGTCGCTCCAGCCGGCGGCCTGGTTGTCGGGCATGGGGTCAGCGCTGGCGATGAGCTTGCTCGACGCTCGCCCGGAGTAGGCCAGGGTGACGCCGCTCGAGGCCCGCTGGTAGCACACGAAGCTGCCGGAGACCTCCCAGCGCGCGTCCTGAGAGCTGAAGCCGGGCCCGCCGCCAGGCACGGCGACGACGGCCGACATGATCTTGGCTCCGCCCAGATAGACGTTCAGAATAGCTTGGCCGCCGCTGCCAGCAATCCGCGCGTAGCCGCTGACCACGTAGTGCCATGCCTTGCCCGCCGCCCATGTCGCAGCCAAAATCGTGTCAGTATCGGTCGTAACAGTCCCTGGGATCGTAGAGGTTGAGCTCGTCGAAGTCCGCTGATACCGCGTCCCGCCTGTGCGCTTCGTGACACTGCCAACCCGATGCTCCAGCGCCTGGGTGGTGGTGCTCGCCCGAAGCTCGCCCTCGGCGGTGGGGGAGCCGGCCTGGGGGAAGAGATGGAGGGCGAGCCACTCGTAGCCCGAGAGGCCGAGGGTCATCTGGCCCGCATAGCGGGGGATGAGGAAGGTGGGCGAGAAGCGAACGCGCTCGAGCCCGCCGATGCCGATGCTGAGGCGGTTAGTGGTCAGCCGGAACAGGCCCAGGCCCTCCTCGCTCAGGAAGGCGAGGGCGGGGGTCGCCGCGGCGCCGTCCTGGCCCAGGTGCACCACGCCGGTTGGGCGCAGGCCGAGGCACTCCCGCACCCCATCATCGTAGTGAGTGCGGAAGCGAATGCCCGTCCGGTGGGAATTTGCGCCCCGCTCCACCAACGCCTCCGCGCGGCGGGCGCTTACGTCTGTGAACCACGCGCAGCCGGTGTTGTGGACGGCTGAGTTCGTGCCATCATTGGAGTACGCCGCGACCTTGCGGCCAAGCCCCCGAACCCGTAACTCATCGCCAGTCCAGAGGAGGTTCTCATCATCCGTCAGCACGCCGCCGCTAGCCGCGAAGATCACCCGGCCGGCGGTGAGCGCGGTGGAGCGGATGGCGCCGACGACGTGGAGGGCCTCGGTGGGCGAATCGGTGCCGAGGCCGAGGCCGGCGGCGGTGAGGCGCATGCGTCTGGCAAGCACGCCGCCGCTCGCGGTCCAGAAGACGAGGTGGCCGGTGTTATTGGCCCCTGCGCGCTCGGCGGCGACGCGGCCGATGACGTGGTAGTGGGGATCGCCGGCGCCCTCGATGGCGAGGGCGACGCCCGCGGCGAAGCCGTCGGCCGGTGTGGCGGAGGTGCGGTGGACCGCGAGCAGGGCGGAGGCATAGCTGTTGGTCCAGTCGGTAAGGCGATAGCCCTGGAGGGGGATGATGTCCGGGTGCTGCTTGAGAGCGACCAGCTCGTGCTCCCAGAAGCCGCCGTGCTCGGCGGCGGTGAGGTGGTAGCGCTCATTCTGAGCACCGCCCTGAAGGCCTGAGAGCAGGTTATGGGCGACGCCCGCGCCCTCGGCGCCGAAGTCCACCCACTGGGAGCCGTCCCAGCCCCGCCAGCGCTGGGCGGTCTCGTCGAAGTAGATGGTGCTGGGGTGCGGGTCCTCGGGCGGGGTGGGGGAGACGGGGAAGACGCCGATGCCGGCCGAGTCGGCCTCGGCGTCGGCGGTCATGGAGGGGCCGGTGACCCAGGGGGCGGCGGAGTGCCCGGCCTCGTAGTGGATGGACACCCAGTCGCCGGGCCGGGGCAGGTAGCCGGAGACGATGGGCACCTCCTTGAGGTCGAGGGGGTTGCCGTTGGGGTCGTAGCCGAGGCGGAGGTCGGCCTGGTTGCCGACGACGGCGAGGACCTGGCC
>CAYLPT010000129.1:0-4784 GCA_964385645.1 uncultured bacterium | reverse complement strand
CCTCCGCGCGCGGCATGCTCAGCGCCCCCGTGAACACCACTGTCTTGCCCGCCAACGCGCCCCCGGCCGGGGCGGCCGCGCGGGCCGGCGCCTGCGGCTCCACCCCTGCCCGCCGCAGCTTCTCCAGCAGCCGCTTCGTCTGCTCCTGCCGGAAGAACACCGCCACCGCCTGCGCGATCACCGGGCCCACCTCTGGCGTCCCCGCCAGCTCCTCCTCGCTCGCCTCCGCCAGCCGCTCCAGGGAGCCGAACCGCTCCGCCAGCACCCGGGCCACATGCTCTCCCACGTGCCGAATCCCCAGGGCGTAGATCAGCCGGTCCAGGGCTGGCTTCTTCGTCCCCGCGATCGCCTCCAGGATGTTCTGGGCCAGCTTGTCCCCCATCCGATCGAGCGTCAGCAACTCGTCCTTCGTCAGGAAGTACAGATCGGCGGGATCCTCCACCAGCCCCCGCTCCAGGAGCTGCTGGATGATCTTCGGGCCGAGCCCCTCCGCATCCACCCCACCCCGGGAGAAGAAGTGCACGATCCGACCATGCACCTGGGCCGGGCAGGCGATCCCCGTGCAGCGCCTGACCGCCTCCCCCTCCGGGCGCACCGCGTCCGACCCACACACCGGGCACTTCGTCGGCATCACGAACTTGCGCTCCCGGCCCGTGCGCCTCCCCAGCACCACGCTCACCACCTCCGGGATCACGTCGCCGGCCTTCCTCACCACGACCGTGTCCCCGATGCGCACGTCCTTGCGCGCCACTTCGTCTTCGTTGTGAAGGGTCGCCATCTGCACCCGGGAGCCGGACACCACCACCGGCTCCATCACCGCCACCGGCGTCAGCGCGCCCGTCCGGCCCACCGACACCATGATGTCCTTCACAACCGTCGTCTGCTCCTCAGGCGGGAACTTGTACGCCACCGCCCAGCGCGGGCTCCGCGACACCTGCCCCAGCTCCCGCTGCCACGCCAGCGAGTCCACCTTCACCACCACCCCGTCGGCGCCGTACTCCAGCTCGTGCCGCCGCCCCGCCCACTCCTCGTAGTAGGCCGCCGCCTCCTCGATCCCCCGACACAGCCTCCGCTCCGGGCTCGCCCGGAACCCCGCTCGCGCCAGGTAGTCCAGCACCTCGCTCTGGCGCGCGAACTCCATGCCCTCCAGCGCCCCCACCCCGTAGGCGATCATGTCCAGCCGGCGCCCTGCGGTCACCCGCGAGTCGAGCTGCCTCACCGTGCCCGCGGCGGCATTGCGCGGGTTCGCGAACGGCGGTTCCCCCGCCTCCTCCCGCTCCCGGTTGATCCGCTGGAACTCCCGCCGGCTCAGGTACACCTCCCCCCGCACCTCCACCAGCGCCGGCGCCTCCTCCGCCAGCATTCGCAGCGGGATCGTCCGGATGGTGCGCAGGTTCTGGGTGACGTCTTCACCCCGCGTGCCGTCGCCTCGCGTCGCGCCCTGCACGAACACGCCCCGCTCGTAGGTCAGCGACACCGCCAGCCCATCCACCTTCAGGTCGGCCAGATACTCGACCTGCTCCTCGCCGCCCAGCCCCAGGAACCGCTTCACGCGCTCGTCGAAGGCTCGCAGCTCCCCTTCGTCGAAGGCGTTGCCCAGGCTCAGCATGGGCGTTCGGTGCTGGACGGTCGCGAACTCCTCGAGCGGGGGCGCGCCCACCCGCTGGGTGGGGGAGTCGGGCGTCACCAGCTCCGGGTGCCTGGCCTCCAGCTCCTGCAGCTCCCGCAGCATCCGGTCGTACTCGGCGTCGCTGATCTCAGGCGAGTCGAGCACGTAGTAGCGGTAGTTGTGGTGGTGCAGCTCCCTCCGGAGCCACTCCGCCCGCTCGCGGACCTCCTCTGGCACGCCCTGCGACATCTGGTCGCCCTCAGCCCACCTTCTCCAGCCCGCCATACGCCGGGTCGAAGCGCTTCACCCCCTGGGAGGGGAAGGCCACCGCCACCAGCGCCTTCTCACCCTCTCCCTTCACAGACACCACCATCCCATCCCCGAAGGTCGCGTGCCGGACCCGATCTCCCGCGCGGAAACGCGACGTGCCCACCGCCTCCGCCAACACCCGATCCGCCTCCGGGGAGCGCGTCACATCCGCCGCCTCCCACGTCATTCGCCGCGGCGAGGCCGGCCCGTGCCGCTCCAGCAGCCCCTCCGGGACCTCCTCCAGGAAGCGAGACGGCAGCGTATGCGACGTCGCCCCGAAGATCGTCCGCAGCTCCGCCGACGTCAGAAACAGCCGCTCCTTCGCCCGCGTCATCCCCACATAGCAGAGCCGCCGCTCCTCCTCCAGCTCCAGGCGGTTGTCGCTCATCACCGCCCGCCCCAGCGGGAACAGGCCCTCCTCCATCCCTACCATGAACACCACGGGGAACTCCAGCCCCTTCGCGCTGTGCAGGGTCAGCAGCAGCACCGCCTCCACCCCGGCCTCCACCTCGTCCGCGCTGGTCAGCAGCGCCACGTTCTCCAGGAACCCGCCCACCGTCGGCGCCTCCGCGCTTTCCTCGTACTCCCGCGTCGCGCTTAGCAGCTCCCCCAGGTTCTCCAGCCGCCCCCGCGCCTTCACCGTCCGCTCCTCCTCCAGCGCCAGCCGGTAGCCTGACTCCTCGATCACCGCCTCCGTCAGCTCCGTGACCGTCGCCACCTGCAGCCTCCGTCTCAGCCGGTCCATGAGCGCGACAAAGCGCTCCACCGCCTGCTGCGCCCGCCCCCCCAACTCCGGCAGCGCCTCCGCGTGGCGACACACCTCCAGCAGCCCCATCCCCCGCTCCCGCGCCGAGGCCTCCAGGCGCTCCAGCGTCGTCGCCCCGATCCCCCGCGGCGGCGCGTTGATGATCCGCTTCACACTCACGGAGTCCGCCGGGTTGTGCAGCACCCGCAGATAGGCCAGCACATCCTTGATCTCGGCCCGGTCGTAGAAGCGCAGCCCCCCCACCACCCGATACGGTATCCCCCGGCTCACCAGTACCTGCTCCAGCACCCGGGACTGCGCGTTCACCCGATACAGCACCGCGAAGTCCCCGTGCGAGCGCCCCTCATGCCGCATCAGGTGCTCGATCGTGTCCGCCACGAACGCCGCCTCCGAGTGCTCATCCGCCGCCCGGTGGCACACGATCTTCTCCCCCGCGCCCTCCTCCGTCCACAGCCGCTTCGCTCGCCGCGTCCGGTTCCGCCGGATCACCTCCCACGCCGCCGCCAGCACGTTCCCCGTCGAGCGGTAGTTGCGCTCCAGCTTCACCACCCGCGCCTCCGGGTAGTCCGCATCGAAGCGCATGATGATCCGCATGTCCGCCCCCCGCCACCCGTAGATCGCCTGGTCGTCATCCCCCACCACGCACAGGTTGCGGTGTCTCTCCGCCAACTGCTGCACCAGCCGATACTGCGCGAAGTTGATGTCCTGGTACTCGTCCACCAGGATCCACCGGAACCGATCCTGATAGCTCTCCAGCACCTCCGGGCGCCGCTCGAACAGCCACACCGCATAGCAGATCAGGTCGTCGAAGTCTAGCGCCTTGTTCTCCCCCAGCCGCCGCTGATACAGCTCGTACACCCCGGCCACGAGCTGGTCGTAGGGGCGCTCCCCCCGCCAGTTGAAGTAGTCCCGCGGCCCGATCAGCTCGTTCTTCGCCCGGCTGATCTCCCCCAGCAGGCGGGCCGGCGGATTGCGGTCCGGGTCCAGCCCCCGCTCCCGCAGGCAGTCCTTCATGAGCGCGAGCTGGTCGGAGTCGTCGAAGACCACGAAGCTCGGCGCCACCCCCACCAGCTCCCCCTCCCGCCGCAGGATGCGGGCGCAGATGGCGTGGAAGGTGCCCACCCACAGCTCCCGGCTCAGCTCCCCCAGCAGCCCCCGCAGCCGCGCCTTCATCTCGTCGGCCGCCTTGTTCGTGAACGTCACCGCGAGGATCTCGCGCGGCGCCACCCCCCGCTCCCGCACCAGATAGGCCGCCCGGTGAGTGAGCACCCGCGTCTTGCCGCTGCCCGCGCCCGCGAAGATCAACAGCGGCCCCTCGCCGTGCACCACCGCCTCCCGCTGCTCCTCGTTCAGCCCTTCCAGAATCGGGGATTCAGACCGGCCTTGCATCTCCGCCTTCCGACCCCACCCCCTCTGTCCATTCTAACACACCACCCGCCACCCCTCTGCCGCCGCTGCGCACAGCGGGCGTCGGAGGCCTACACAGACACACGCGCCCCACAGGCCCCCTCCCCTACCCCTCCTCCTCCCAGCCGTGCTCGCCCACCAGCGGCACGAAGACACAGCCGCACACTGTCTCCTCCTGCGTGCGGCCCCGGCGCTTGGTGACCACCGTCAGCGCCTGCCCCCAACGATCCCCCACCGGCGCCACCAGCCGCCCGCCCTCCGCAAGCTGCTCCAGCCACGGCTCGGCGATCCGCGGCGCCGCTGCGGTGACGATGATCCGATCGTAGGGCGCCTCCTCGGGATACCCCCGGCTGCCGTCGCCCACGATCACCTCCACGTTCGCGTATCCGAGCTCTTCGAGAGTGCGCCGGGCCCGCTCCGCCAGGGCCGCATGCCGCTCCACCGTGTACACCCGGCGGCTCAGCTCCGCCAGGATCGCCGCCTGATAGCCCGACCCCGTACCGATCTCCAGCACCCGCTCGTCCCCCCGCAGATGCAGGCACTCCGTCATCAGCCCCACCATGTAGGGCTGCGAGATCGTCTGCCCCGCCCCGATCGGCAGCGGCGCGTCCTCATAAGCCGACTGCGCCTCCGCGTCCCCCACGAAGCGGTGCCGCGGCACCTTCTCCATCGCCGCCAGCACCCGCCGGTCGC
>CAYLPT010000128.1:0-6114 GCA_964385645.1 uncultured bacterium | reverse complement strand
GCTGCAGCGCCAGCTCCGCGGTGTCTCGCGCATAGCCGTCGGTCACGATCCCCACCGCCCCGGAGGCGATCACCCCCATGCTGTTGGCCGAGCCCCAGAACCCCACCTCCCTCGCCCCCCCGGTGTCCGTGACCACCACATGCCCCGGGCGGATGAGGCCGCCGATGTCCTTGTGCCCCACCTGCTCGAACCAGAGGCCGTGCGCGTTCACGATCTCCTCGGTCGTCTTCAGCGGCCACATGGGACGGTTCGCCGGCACGCACCGCAGCGTCAGCGCCACCCCCCAGAACTTCATCCCCGGCCACAGCGGCCGGATCTCCGGGCACATGCGCCCGATCTCGAAGTACCCGATCCCGTCCAGGGCATCGCACACATCCACCACTCGCAGGTGCTTGTACAGCTTGGCTACCGCGAAAGGGTCGCCGCCTGTCGCGCTCATCGTCCCTCCTCCCTGAGGTGATCCGCTCGTCTGCCCGCCAGCCGCGCCTCACGGGCTCTCCAACAGCTCCAGCCGCACGTCGTCTATGCGGATCGTCGCAGCGACCGAGGCCTCGAGCCTTCCCTTCTCCACCGCAAGGTGGCCGCCAGCGGTCTCCGGCGGCGTCTCCGCATAGGTCACCAGCCGCTGCCACGTCCCCGGCCGCGTCAGATCGTACGCGTTGGTGTTGAAGTTCTTGATCCACCCCCCGTCGGCGTCGCTGACGCCGAGCTTGAAGTACGGCGCCTGTTCCGGCTCGATCGCCTCCACCTTCATCCAGCACGACAGCCGGTAGCGGCTGTAGGGCAGCACCGGAACGGGCAACTCCAGCGACGCGTAGTTCCACGAGGTCCCCGGTTGCTCCCCCTCCATCAGCAGCGAGCGCGCGCCGGTCCGCGCCTCGGCGTGCAGCCGCAGCGACATGCCCTCCGCCGCCGACCACCCGCCCAGGTCCTCCTCGAAGCCCTCCTCGTAGACCGGGCGCACCGGCTGGTGCTCGCGGGCCACGACGACCTCGCCCACCTCATAGCGGCCCTCCGCGTCCCGGCCCGCCAGCCCAAGCTGGATGCGCAGCCCCGGCTCCTCGGGCTTCACCATCGCGACCTTCAGGCGATACCGGCCCGGCGCAACCTCGGCGGGAACGCTCATCATGTCCCGCACCGCGACCTCCTCCCCTGGCCACCAGAGCGTGGTCGGGTGTCGGGGGAAGGTCAGCGCGCTCGCCACCACCTCTCCCCCCGCGCCCACGAGGTCCCAGCGGAGCGCGTAGCTGTCGTAACACGGCGCCACCCCGAGGTTCCGCCACCTCTGCTCCAAGACCAGCCGGCCCGGCCTGTCCGCCCCGACGCGCACCGTCGGGTTGTGCGCGAGCCGCTCCAACACGAACCGGAATCCGACCCGGCGCGCCGCGCCCTCCACCGCCTCCCGCACCTCGCCGGGCGCCTCCCGCAGGTCGTGGTACCACATGAGGTTGATGTGCAGGTAGCTGATCGGGTCCTCCAGGCCCTTCTCGAAGGTCTCCCGAATCCCCCAACCCCGCTGCTTCATCTCCCAGTAGCCGCTGTGGAACTCGTAGTTGCAGATCACTCCGCGCCGGGAGTAGGGGTGGTAGAAGCGCTTGCCCACATCGGCGCTGGGGCCCGCGGGGGTGAGCCCATCCTGCCGGAAGTGCAGCCCCCGCAGGGCCGCATAGTCGTTGATCTGGCCGTAGTCGCCGACGTTGAGGAAGACCCGGGTGTTGGGGAAGGCGCGGGCGAAGGCGTCAATGATGCGTCGGTAGGCGGCCACCCATCTCGTATCGCTGAAGCCCGTGGCCTCGAGCTGCTCCGGCGTCCATCGCTGCAGGTGCATCTCCCCCCATTCGCCGATGCACCCGATGTCAATGAACTCCAGGCCCGGGCGCCCGTCCAGGTAGGCCCCCAGGTCCGCGATGAAGCGCTCCTGAATCTCGAGGTAGGTCTCGTCCCAGAACACCGGGTCAACCTGCCGATCCGCGTAGAGGCCCCGGTGCACCACGCTCGGCACTCCCATCTCGAACACCCATGGCGGGCTCACATACTCCCGCCGCGAGTGCATGTTCGAGGACATGATACGGAACGCGACCCGCTTTCCCCACCGGTTCACCCACAGGTCGAAGATCGGCTCGAAGTACTCCTCGAAGCGGTACTCACCCTCCGCCTCCCCGGCCAGCGCCGCCCAGTCGTCCCGGAAGTACCCGATGGTCACCAGGTCTCGGAACCACGCGTCGGCCGGCATCTCCTCCGGGTTCAGCGTGCCCATCAGGTAGATGCCCATGCCCGGGTTGACCAGCACCTCGTCGCTCTGCGCCGGCGTCACCTCCTCGAGCGACAGGGCCCCGGCGCCCGCCGAGCCCAGCGCGAGCGCCGCCGCGCAGCCGATGCATACCGCGATCGCGCGAGCCTTTCCCTCCATCTCCAGCCTCCCTTGGGCGACGCGTTCCCTACTGGGTTTACCGCAGGGTCGGCGGTTCCTTGCCGGAGCAGGCAGGCCGCTCAGCGCGCGCCGCGGCGCTGCTGGCCAAAGGCCTCGTAGAGCACGATCGCCAGCGCTACCGCCACGTGGTGGGACTCCACCCGGCCCGCCATGGGGATGCGCACCACCGCGTCGCACACCGCCTCCTCCTCGTGCGAGAGGCCGACGCGCTCGCTCCCCGCCAGCACCACCACCGGCCGAGGGTAGGAGATGTCGGTGTACTGGTGCGGGCCGGCCGGCGAGGTCCCGACGACATAGGCGCCCTCCCGCCGCTTCCAGGCCGCGAACTCCTCCAACCCCGCGCGCACCAGCCGCTGCGACAGTACCGCGCCCAGGCTCGCGCGCACCGCCGCCGGGTCGTAGGGGTCGGTGGGAGAGCCCATCAGGATCACCCCCGCGCCGCCCACCGCGTCGCTGATGCGCAGGATCGTGCCCAGGCTGCCAGGCATGTCAATGCCCCTCAGGGCGGCCCAGCAGGTCTCCTGGCCGAGCCGGACCTGCTCCAGGCGCTCCCAGCGCTGCCGCGCCACCGCCGCCAGCCCCTGCTGAGAGTGCCTCGGGGAGATGGCCGCCAGCACCTCGCGGGCGACCTCCAGGACAGGCACGCGGCGCTGCTCGCGGAGGGCCTCGGCCGTTGCCCTCGCCTCCGGGTCGAGGGCCTCTGGCGCCGCGATCAGCTCCACTATCTCGGCGCCCACCTCCAGCGCCTCCCTCACCAGGCGCGCGCCCTCGATCAGGAACAGCCCCGTCCGGTCGCGCTCCCTGCGGGTGAGGAGTCGGCGCACGCGCTTGACGTTCTCGTTCGTGCGGCTGCGGATCAGCATCTCGCACCCCGGCCCAAAAGCCGAGCCCGGGCCGATGGGCCCGGGCTTGTCTGCTTCCATCGGACCGTCGTCAGGTCCTCCGGCTACTTCTTCTTGCCCTTGCTCGCCTTCGCCTTCTTCCCGGTCTTGGCCGGCACAAGGGTCACCCCCCTTCCCTGTCACACGCCCTCGCGGAGGCCCACCATCGGGCGCGCGCGGTGCCGCGCTCTTATACCACGAAACGCGCTCTCTGTAAACTCCCATCGCCCCACAAAATCGCGCCCGCCTCCCTCCGCATGCGCGCCGCATCCTCCCTCCTCAGCCCAGCGCCGGCTGCCCCGTGCTCGCCACCACCTCCCGCCAGAAGATCCCGCCCCTAGGCACCCGCCGCCTCACCCGTACCACCAGCGGCAGCGGCACCAGCACATACTGGTTCAGCCACTGCGTGGTCATGAACCCGGTGTACCCCGCCAGCGCGCTGTCCACCGCCAGGTCGCCGAGCCGCTCCGCATACACCATATCCTCGGCCGACGGAGGCACCGCCCGGATGAGATAGCCAGGCTGGTTCACGACCACATGCCCCGTGAACACCTCCGGCTTCACAAACTCCCGGCGCAGCTCGTCCCGGATCCACTTCAGCGCCAGGTCGCGCAGGTCCCGCCGCTCGTACCATGGGTCCTGCAGCGCGGCGAGCGCCCGCGCCGGCGGCGCCAGCACGCCCTCCCTCCGCAGCCGAGTGCCCAGGTCCAGCAGCGCCCCCTCGGCGATCACCACCAGCGCGCAGTTGCGCTCCCGCGTCCGCTGCGCGATGTAGCCCACCAGCCGCCACGGGTCGAAGGGCTCCTCCCGGATCAGCACGCAGTCCGCCTTCCCGCTCGCCAGCACCGCACTCGCCGTCACGAACCCGGCATCCGCCCCGAACAGCTCCACCAGGATCACCCGCCGGTTCGCCTCCGCATCGGTGCGCAGCACGTTCAGGATCCGGGCCGCCTCCGCCAGCGCCGTCCGATGCCCGAGCGAGTACCAGCTCCAGGCGATATCGTTGTCCATCGTCTTGGGGATGCCGGCCACCACGATGTTGCGCCCCTGCGGGTCCCGGCGCAGCGCCCCCCAAAGCCGCAGCGAGGCCTCCATCCCCCCGTCTCCCCCGATCACGTAGACGATGTCTATCCCCTCCTCGATCAGGTTGCGCGCCGCTTGCTCGACCCGCCCCGGCACCGAGAAGTCGTAGCGGGACAGGCCCAGTTGGCAGCCCGCCTGGTCGCGCCACGGCTGCGTCACCTCCAGCGACAGCTCCAGCGGCCCCGGCACCGCCGCCGCCGGCCAGGGCCGCGGGGCCATCAGCCCCTCGAAGCCATTGAGGATGCCCAGGTATACCGGCCCAGGGCCGGAGGCCCCGGTGCCCCAAGCGCGGCCCGCCGCCTCCACGTAGCGGGTGTGGCGCCTCACGATGGCGTGGATCACCGCGTTCGTCCCTGGCGCCGTCCCCCCCACCGCCACCACCGCCGCCCTCACCCGGCAGGGGTCCAGCCGCAGGAACTCGCGCGGGCCCGCCTCCAGGAAGCTCGGAGACAGCCCGCGCTCGGCAAGGGCGGAGACGATCTCCTCATCCGCCGTCGCCAGCTTGCGCCTCGCAGAGGGCAGATACTGGCCGATCGCCTCCTCGGCGAGCGGGTTCGGGTGCCGCTCGTCCAGGTCCAGCTCGGCCACCGTCGTCTCCTCCTGCAGCCCGTCGCGCGCGATCTGGGCATCCACCCAGACCTCCTGCATGTACTGGCGCTCTGACGTGAGGACATGCCGCTCCGCGTTGTCGGGGCTCTCCGGTGCCATGCACGACCTCCTTGACCGCGTCCTCCGGCGCGCTAAGCGAGGTCCGCCCCTCGCCTCGCCCCTCCGCTTCCACGCCCCGCGGCCCCCGTCCTGCCGCCGTCGGCCGGCCGCGGGCCCGCCGGGTGTGGTATAATGGCCCCGCTTCCATACCAGGGAGGTGCGAGCCCGCACCCGCCTGCAGTACCCGACCCGTCGGCCCCGCCGGCGGGTTGGCCGCGCCTGGGGGCGCCGGGCCAAAGACATCGGGGCCCGCCGAAGCGGGCCCCGAATCCATCCGAGGTGACGCACCCAACGAGGAGGTGTCACCCTACTCCGGTTGAGCTAGGCGGCTCCCGTCAGGAGACGCCACCTCCGGGTCTATGTAGCATAGGACACCACCTCCTTTCGCTGCCCATAACCTACCACATCCGCCCCTGGTAGTCAACCGCCGCTGCCCCTATACGTCGAAAACGATCTGCGCCCGCCACCGCTCCCCCTCCCGCCAGACCCGCAGGCCGTGGTAGGTGACCGCCTTGACGGGCGCGCCGGTGTGAGGGGAGTCCGCCGGCGCCGGCCCGCCCCGCGCGCGCCCCCGCAGCCGCAGCGGCTGCTGCCGCTCGATCTGCGCCACCGAGAACTCGCACGGCACCGCCTCGTCCCGCTCCGACACCCACAGCAGCTCCGACAGCCAGCTCCGCGGCAGCTCCTCCAGGCTCTCGCCCTCCACCTCCAGGTCCCACTCGCGCTCCCGCGGGATGCGACCGCACTCGACGCTCTCGGCGAACATCGCCTCCGCCGCCGTGCGGAACAGCTCGGTCAGCGTCGGCGCCCACACCTCCACCGCCTTGTCCGCCGTGTGAGGCAGCGCGCGGAAACCTCGCTCCGGCTGGCTCATCTCCGCTCCCAGGCGAACCACGGTGGCGCAGGTTCGCAACCTGCGCCACCGTGGTTCGCCTGGGAGCGGAGATGAGCCAGCCGGAGCGAGGTTTCCGCGCGCTGCCTCACACGGCGGACAAGGCGGTGGAGGTGTGG